>NZ_SMLC01000010.1 GCF_004349245.1 Actinomadura sp. 6K520
GTTTGCTGGCATGCTACTGTCCCCCTTTTCCTTTCGGATCCGGGTAAGCCATTAGGCCCAGAGAAAACCTCCAATCCTCTCCCGGCTGAGCCGGGAATACGACCAAGCGCCTCGTGGCGCACTCCCACACCTCCACCACGGGGCGGCCGTCGCACTCGTCGCGGAACACCCGCACGACGATCGGCCCCTCCCCGTGTCGCCACGCATTGGTGACGAGCTCGCAGACGACGAGGCGACCGACGTAGTCGTCCTCGATCCCCCACTCGGCGAACCGCTCGGCGAGGAACCGCCGCGCAAGCCGAGGAGCCTGCTCGGTGGCGTCGAGGACGAGCGGCGGCGGAACCTCCGGGGCAAGAGCTGTTGACATCGGTACGACCTTCGAAGCGTTGACTGATGGGCACACACATTCAGCCACCGGTGCTGTACGGTGCGTAACAAATCAGGCGAGTCCCGGCCACAAGTCATGCGGTTGAGCCCAGTCACGGTTGTGTCCGGTTGAGTCGCCAAGGTGTGCCCACCCCGGGGAGAGACACATGTCCACGCGCCGCAGAAGGAGCACCACCAGCCCGACCTTGGTCGCGTTCGGGAGACGCTTCCGACGCTTCCGGGACGCGAAGGGTTGGACTCAGGAGAGCCTCGCCTCACGGGCGCACTGCGGGGCGGGGGTGAAGCCGCAGTACATCGGGGCCATCGAGAACGGCCGCGCCAGGTGCACGGAAACGTTCGCAGCCGAGATGGACGTGCTGCTGGAGGCTGACGGCGAGTTGCTCGCCCTGTGGCATGACCTGGCGATGGATTCGACGTTCCCCGCATGGTTCGACTGGGTGGCCGTCGAAAGCGACGCGATCATCCTCACGTCTTACAGCCTGTCCGTGGTGCACGGACTTCTTCAGGTGCCCGCCTACGCCGAAGCGATCCTCCACGGGGACAAGGACGCGGTGACCGCCCGCTTGTCCCGCCAAGCGATCTTCACTCGTTCCGACCCACCTCCACCGGACGTCTCATTCCTACTGGACGCGCAGACGCTTGAGCGCCCCGTCGGAAGTCCGGACGTCATGGTCGAGCAGCTCGAATACCTCGCCGCGAAGATCGAGGACGGGATGCAGATCCAGATCGTTTCCTCGGATGGGACGCATCTGGGGAACACGCACCCATTCACGATCGCCACGCTGGAGGACATGCAGCAGGTGGCGTACGTCGAGACGCTGGCGCGCGGGTTCACGATGGCAGAGCCAGCCGACCTAGTAGCCTTCGGCAAGGCGCTGCGGCAGGCGCAAGGGCTTGCTCTATCCGTGGCGCAGTCGTTGGACGAGATCCGCAGGAAGGCAACGACGTGGAAGCAAGCAAGACCGTCTGGCGAAAGGCCACCCACTCGACCTCGACCGGAGGCGAATGTGTAGAGCTGGCGGCACTTCCGGAAGGAGTGGGTATCCGGGACTCCAAGAACCCGGACGGCCCGAAGCTGCTTCTGGGACGCGACGAGTTCGCCACCCTGGTACACGTCCTCAAGCACTGACTCTCCGCAAAGAGAGTGCCCCGCCCCCTCATGGGAGCGGGGCACTTCTGCGAAGCGGCCCGTTTGGGCGGTGCGGTTACTTGCTGATCAGGTTGCGGAGGACGTACTGGAGGATGCCGCCGTTGCGGTAGTAGTCCGCCTCGCCCGGGGTGTCGATGCGGACGACGGCGGTGAACTCCTTGTCGTCCGCCTTGACCGTGACCTCCTCGGGGACGCCGCCCTCGTTCATCGCGGTGACGCCGGTGATGTCGAAGGTCTCGGTGCCCTTGAGGCCGAGGGACTCGGCGGACTCGCCGTCCTTGAACTGGAGCGGCAGCACGCCGAGGCCGATGAGGTTCGAGCGGTGGATGCGCTCGTAGGACTCGGCGATGACGGCGCGGACGCCGAGCAGCGCGGTGCCCTTCGCCGCCCAGTCGCGGGACGACCCGGAGCCGTACTCCTTGCCGGCGATGACCACGAGCGGGGTGCCCTGCGCCGCATAGTTCTGCGCGGCGTCGTAGATGAACGACTGCGGCGCGTCCTCCTGGGTGAAGTCTCGGGTGTAGCCGCCCTCGACGTCGTCCAGGAGCTGGTTGCGGAGCCGGATGTTGGCGAACGTCCCGCGGATCATGACCTCGTGGTTGCCGCGGCGCGAGCCGTAGGAGTTGAAGTCCTTCACCGCGACGCCGTTGTCCTGGAGGTACTGCGCGGCGGGCGTGCCGACCTTGATGGCGCCGGCCGGGGAGATGTGGTCGGTGGTGACCGAGTCGCCCAGCTTCGCCAGGACGCGGGCGCCGTGGATGTCGGTGACCGGCTCCGGCTCGGCGGCCATGCCGTCGAAGTACGGTGCCTTGCGCACGTAGGTGGACGACGGGTCCCACTCGAACAGGTCGCCGGTCGGGATGTCGAGGCCGGTCCAGCGCTCGTCGCCCTTGAAGACGTCGGCGTAGCTCTCGGTGAACATCTCCTGCCCGATGGACGACTCGACGATGGAGGCGACCTCCTCGGGCTCGGGCCAGATGTCGCGCAGGTAGACGGGGCCGTCGGTGCCTTCGGCGATCGGGTCGTTGAGGATGTCGATGTCCATCGTCCCGGCGAGCGCGTAGGCGATGACCAGCGGCGGCGACGCCAGGTAGTTCATCTTCACGTCGGGGCTGATGCGGCCCTCGAAGTTGCGGTTGCCGGACAGCACCGCGGTGACGGCGAGGTCGTTGTCGTTGACGGCCTTGGAGATCTCCGGCTGCAGCGGCCCGGTGTTGCCGATGCAGGTGGTGCAGCCGTACCCGACGAGGTTGAAGCCGATCTTGTCGAGGTAGGGGGTGAGGCCGGCGCGCTCGTAGTAGTCGGTGACGACCTGGGAGCCGGGCGCGAGCGAGGTCTTCACCCACGGCTTGCGGGTCAGGCCCTTCTCGACGGCGTTCCGCGCCAGCAGCGCCGCGCCGATCATGACGTACGGGTTGGACGTGTTGGTGCAGGACGTGATGGCGGCGACGGCGACGTGGCCGTGGTCGAGTTCGAAGCTCGTCCCGTCGTCGAGGGTGACCGGGACGCGGTTGTGCGGCCGGCTGGAGCCGTTGGCTTCGACCTTGCGCGGCTGGTCGTCCTTGGTGGCGTGGCCGATCGCCGGCGAGTCGGAGGCGGGGAAGCTCTCGTTCGACGCCTCGTCCGCCGCGCCCATGACGCTGGAGACGAAGTTCTGCACGTCCCGCCGCCAGGTCTGCTTGGCGTCGGACACGGCGATGCGGTCCTGCGGGCGCTTCGGGCCCGCCAGCGACGGGACGACCGTGGACAGGTCGAGCTCCAGGTACTCGGAGAACTCGGGCTCGACGGACGGGTCGAGCCACATGCCCTGCGCCTTGGCGTACGCCTCGACGAGGGTGATCTGCTCCTCGCTGCGTCCGGTCAGCCGCAGGTACTTCAGCGTCTCGTCGTCGATCGGGAAGATCGCGCAGGTGGAGCCGAACTCGGGGCTCATGTTGCCGATCGTGGCGCGGTTGGCCAGCGGCAGCGCGGCGACGCCCTCGCCGTAGAACTCGACGAACTTGCCGACGACGCCGTGCCGCCGCAGCATCTCGGTGATGGTGAGCACCAGGTCGGTCGCCGTGGTGCCGGCGGGCAGCTGACCGGTCAGCTTGAAGCCGACCACGCGCGGGATGAGCATCGAGATCGGCTGGCCGAGCATCGCGGCCTCCGCCTCGATGCCGCCGACGCCCCACCCGAGGACGCCGATGCCGTTCTCCATCGTGGTGTGCGAGTCGGTGCCGACGCACGTGTCGGGGTACGCGACGCCGTCGCGGTCGAACACCACGCGGGCGAGGTGCTCGATGTTGACCTGGTGGACGATGCCGGTGCCGGGCGGGACGACCTTGAACTCGTCGAACGCCGTCTGCCCCCAGCGCAGGAACTGGTAGCGCTCCCTGTTGCGCTCGTACTCCCGCTCCACGTTGCGGTCGAACGCCTGCGCGGTGCCGAAGTAGTCGACGATGACGGAGTGGTCGATGACCATCTCGGCGGGCGCGAGCGGGTTGATGCTGCTCGCGTCGCCGCCCAGGTCACGGACGGCCTCGCGCATCGTGGCCAGGTCCACCACGCACGGCACGCCGGTGAAGTCCTGCATGATCACGCGGGCCGGGGTGAACTGGATCTCCTTGCTCGGCTCGGCCTGGGAGTCCCACTCCGCGAGCGCGCGGATGTGGTCGGCCGTGACGTTCGCGCCGTCCTCGGTGCGCAGGAGGTTCTCCAGGAGCACCTTCAGGCTGTACGGAAGACGGGCGGAGCCCTCGACCGCGTCCAGCCGATGGATGTCGTACGACTTGTCGCCTACCTGCAGCTTGTCAAGGCTGCCGAAGCTGTTCGAGGACACGGACTCCTCCTCCGTCACCACCGCGCGACCGGTCCGAAACACGAACGCGCGGCGTTTGGTCTTGGTCTTCGTACGCCCGCCCTCGGCCGGTGCCCCGGGCGCGGCCCGAGCACGGCAGGCGGGTGCTCACCTACTTGATCCTGCCTTAGTCGGTGACCTGACCGGGAATCAGGTGCGCCTAACTTCGGCGGCTTTTTTCTTGATGTCAAGATACATCCAATTTATCTCGACATCAAGCTACTTGCACCTCCCCCGGTGTCCGGCCCGGTGCCCGCCCGGGCGGACGCTCCCAGGATTGACGAGTGCTTCCCTGGTCGTTAAGGCGGTCTTAGGAGAGCCGTCGCTAACGTCCTGACGCAATCACGGTCCCCCGAAAAGGCGGCGACCCACCCCCCGAAGACGATGGGAAGGAATGCCTGTATGCGCAGGACGATCGCCTATCCGCTCGCCGTCCTCACGGCGGCCGCCGGGACGACGCTGTTCACCGCGGCTCCCGCGGCGGCGCACGGCTACGTCTCCGCGCCGCCCAGCCGGCAGGCGCTGTGCGCCGCGGGCGCCGTGCCCGACTGCGGTCCCATCCAGTTCGAGCCGCAGAGCGTCGAAGGGCCGAAGGGGCAGCGCAACTGCCATGGCGGCCTCTCCCAGTTCGCGGTGCTCTCCGACGAGAGCCGCGACTGGCCCGCGAAGTCCGTCGGGAGCACGGTGACCTTCAGCTGGACGCTGACCGCGCGGCACCGCACCAGCACCTGGGAGTACTTCGTCGGCGGCACCCGCGTGGCCGTCTTCGACGACCGCAACCAGATCCCGGACTCGGTCGTGACGCACCGGGTCGACCTCGGCGACTTCCCGGGACGGCAGAAGGTCCTGGCCGTCTGGAACATCGGCGACACACCGATGGCGTTCTACAACTGCATCGACCTGAACATCGGCGGCGGCGGTTCCGGGTCGCAGCCGCCGCCGTCGCCCTCGCAGAGCCCGGCGCCCGCGCCCTCCACCGCGCCGACGCCCGCGCCCTCCGCTCCCGCGCCGTCCCAGCCGCAACCCACCGGCGCGCCCGCGGACGGTGCGGCATGGCGGCCCGGCGTGACCTACAAGGTCGGCGACGTGGTCACCTACGAGGGCACCCGGTACCGCTGCCGCCAGGGTCACACGACGATCCGCAGCTGGGAGCCGGTGTTCACCCCCGCCCTGTGGCTCGCGCTGTGAGCCGCCGCCCCCTGCACCGCCCCCTGCACCGCGCCGTGCTGCCCGCGGTGCTCGCCCTGCCCCTGATGCTGACGGCGTGCGGCGGCGGTCCTGAACGGCACGCCTCGACCGAGCCGGCGAGCGCGGCCTCGGACGCGCCGGCCTCGTCCGGCTACAACGACCACGACGTGATGTTCCTGCAGATGATGATCGCCCATCACAGGCAGGGCGTGGAGATGGCCAAGGTGGCCGCCGACCGCGCGAAGCGCGCCGAGGTGCGCAACCTCGCGGCGGCCGTAGCGGCGACGCAGACCGAGGAGGTCAAGACGATGACCTCCTGGCTCCGCACGTGGTCCAAGCCGGCGACGACCGACCACGCCCCGGGCTCGCACGCCGAGCACGGCGGCCTGCCGGCCACCGGCCCGAAGGAGATCAGCACCCTGAAGCGGACCACCGGGGCCGCCTTCGAGCCCGCCTTCCTCAACCTGTTCGTCGCGCACCAGCACAACGCGGTGAAGATGGCGGAGGAGGAGGCGAGCAAGGGCGGCGACGAAGACGCCAAGGCGTTCGCCGAGCGCGTCAAGGAGTCCCGGACCGACCAGATCCGGCAGATGCTCGGCATGCTCAACAGCTGAGGCCGGACGGGCTCCCCGCGAAGCGCCGGCCCCCGGGCGGAGCGAGGCCGCGGCGGCCTCGCTCCGCCCGGCGGCACCCGTGCCGGCGGGCCTCTCGACACCATGACCGAACATTTCGAACGGACCTTTCGGTCCATACTTAATAGGCTATTGTCCGACCGTGGCTACCGTGTTGCTGGTTGAAGACGACGACTACGTCCGGCAGGCGTTTCTGCGGGAACTGCGGGATCTCGGCCACGCGGTGCGCAGCGCGGCACGGGCCCTGGACGCGCTGCGCGACGCGGCGGCGCACGCACCCGATGTCGTTGTCCTTGACCTGGGACTTCCCGACCTGGACGGCGGTGAGGCGCTGAAGATGCTGCGCGCCGTCTCGGACGTGCCGGTGATCGTGGCGACCGCGCGGGACGGCGAGCCGGAGATCATCCGCCTGCTGCAGTCGGGCGCCGACGATTATCTGGTCAAGCCCTTTTCCGCGGGCCATCTGCACGCGCGGATCGAGGCGGTTCTCCGGCGGACGCGAACGGAACCCCGGCAGCGGGCATTGCGGGTCGGGGAACTGAATATCGACCTGGACCGGCGGCAGGCGAAACTCGGCGACACCGTTCTGCAACTGGCGCGCCTGGAATTCGACCTGCTGGCATTCCTGGCCCGCAACGCCGGGCGCGTCGTGACCCGGCGGGAACTGCTGACCGAGGTGTGGCAGCAGCCCTACGGCGACGACCAGACCATCGACGTGCACCTGTCCTGGCTTCGCCGGAAGATGGGCGAACGTTCCGCGTCGCCGCGCTACCTGCACACCGTCCGGGGCGTGGGCGTGATGCTCACGGCGCCGGAGTGACCCGCGGTCCCGCGGGGTCCTCAGTACTCGTAGACCTGCACGCGCACCGCGCCGTCGTGCCAGGTCGCGAAGACCGCCGAGCCGTGGACGTCGTCGGTCAGGTCGACGCGCAGCCATTTCTCCTGCCGCCACACCTTGGCCTGGAAACCGTCGTCGGGCGTGGCCGACACCAGCCGCGCGGACTCGTCGGACAGGGCCAGCACCACGCGTCCGGACTTGACCGTGTAGGTCCGCACCCGCTCGTCCGGCCGGCGGGACGTCTCCGGGTATGGCGACCGCCCGCCGCCCGGCGCGGCGGTGGGCGACCCGCCCGGCCTGGAGGGCGACGCGGAGGCGGAGGCGGAGGGGGACGGTTCGCCGGACGTCGCGGACGGTGCGGCGGAGGGGCCCGAGACCGGCGGCCGCCCGTGCCGGACGGGGACCTCGGCGGCCAGGTCGGGGGTGGCCTCGGCCGTCCCGCGCAGCGCGCCGCTCACCCCGGCCCAGCTGATCGCCATGCCGGTGAGCGTGGTGGCCGTCCACACCGCGATGAAACCGACTCGTCCTCGCATGGGCCTCATACGCCCCATAAGAGCATAATTTTTGGTCCTTACACGGCCGCTTCGCCGTAGTACCTGCCGGGAGGGCGTGCGGGATGAGAACTTCGCTGGCGCGCGTCGCCGTCGCGGTGACGGCGATGGTGGCGCTGTCGTTCGTCGTACCGCTGGGGCTGCTGAACGGCCAGATGGCGCACGACCGGGCGATGACCGCCGCCGAGCGGCAGGCGGCCTCCCTCGTGCCGGTGCTGTCGGTGACCGGCGACCCGGCCGCGCTGACCGACGCGGTCGGCTCGGTGCCCGCCGGGACGGCGGGGCGGCTGGCGCTGCACCTGCCCACCGGGCAGGCCCTCGGGTCGCCGCACGCCCCGCCCGGCGACCTCGCCGACGCGCGGCGGCTCGGCCGCACGTCCACCGTCGGGGCCGCGGGCGGCAAGGTGCTGCTGCGGCCGGTGCTGCTGGAGGCCGGCACCTTCGCCGTCATCGAGGTGTACGTGCCGCAGGAGGAGCTGAGCCGGGGCGTCGCCAGGTCCTGGCTGATCCTCGCGCTCGTGGCGCTCGCGCTGGTACTGGTGTCGGTGGCGATGGCCGACCGGCTGGCCAAGCGGGTGGTGCGGGCCACCGACCGGCTCGTGCGGGCGGTGACCCACGTCGCCGCGGGGGACCTGGCGGCGCGCGTCGACCCGCACGGGCCGCCGGAGCTGCGCGCGGCCGGCGAGGCGTTCAACCACATGGCCGACCGGCTCGCCCGGCTGCTGGCCGCCGAGCGGGAGGCCGGCGCCGACCTGTCGCACCGGCTGCGGACCCCGCTGACGGCCCTGCGGGTCGACCTCGACGGGCTGGCGGCCAACCCGGGCGACCCGGCCCGCATGGCGCAGAGCCGCGACGCGCTGGAGCGGCTGGAGACGGCCGTCGACGAGATCATCGCCGCCGCCCGGCGGCCCGCCGGGCGGTCCGGCACGGCGGCCGGCGGGACGGGCGCGGCGGCGAGCTGCGACGCGTCCGAGGTGGTCCGCCGCCGGCTCGCGTTCTGGTCGGCGCTGGCCGAGGACCAGGACCGCGGCTGGGACCTGGTCGGCGCCGACGCGCCCGCGCCCGTCCCGGCCCCGGAGGCCGAGCTGGCCGCCGCCCTGGACGCGCTGATGGGCAACATCTTCCGGCACACCCCGCACGGCACGGCCTTCCGCCTCACCGTCCACCGCGGCCGGACCTCCACCGGCCTGCTGTTCGGCGACGCCGGCCCCGGCATCGCCGACGGCGCCGCGGCGCTGCGCCGCGGCACCAGCGGTGCCGGGTCCACCGGGCTGGGGCTGGACATCGCGCGGCGGCTGGCGGAGTCCACCGGCGGCTCGCTGCGCGTCGGCACCTCGCCGCTGGGCGGCGCCCAGATCGAGGTGTGGCTGCGCACCGCCCCCAAACCGGCGTCCCGCCGCTCGGCCCGCCGCGCCGCCCGGTCGCGGTGAGTACCCGCTCACCTACGACCGCGAGGTCTGCAGGCTCCCGGAGTAGCTCGTGCGGTCGGGCAACGCGCGGGTCCGCCTCACCAGCGCTGGCGGGCCTCCTCCGCCCACCCGGTGAGGCCGTCGAAGTCGATCCAGGTCCCGCCGTCGGTGCGGGCGCGCCCGCTGAAGTGGCCGAAGCACTGGTGCGTCTCGCTGCCGACGATGCCCAGTTCCGTGCGCGCGGCCTTCTCGTGGAAGGGCCGGAACTCGGCCTCGACGCGGGCACCGGTGATCGTCCAGGGGCGCAGCCAGTCGTCCCGGTCGTAGCTCCAGTCGAGCTCCTCGCCGATCTTGTGGAGGCGCCCGTCGACGAAGATCGCGTTCTCCGTCATGCCGGTGCCGTCCGTCCACTTACCGCCGAGCTGGAGCGCCAGGCCCGGCCCGCTCGCCGCCGCCCAGTTCCACGTCATCCGGTACGGCCACTTGCCGCGCCCGTGGTCGAGCACCGCGAACGCGCCCTCCGCGATCTCGTGCTCGCCGGACGGCAGCCGCAGCCGCCCGGTCACCGGCCGCCCGACGTCCTTCACCGTGTACTGGAACCGCCGCGGCCCCCACGGGATCACCACGCCGAGCGATTCGCGGCCCTCCTCCAGCGGGATCTCGACGTCGAGGTCGAAGCCCGCTCCGGGCGCGAGGGCGCGCACCCGGGAGCCGCCCGGGTGCCGCCGGACGCCGACCGCCACTCCCCCGCCCCGCACCGACGCCTCGCCCTCGCCGCTCCGGTCGGGGAACACGGCGCCGCGTGCGAACGGCACCACCGCGTCCCTGCCGGTCTCCTCGCCGGTCTCGCGGTCCAGGGCGTAGACGCCGTGCACCCCGGCGTAGTCGATCGACGAGGCGACGATGCCGATGACGTGCCGCGGGGTGACGATGCCCCAGTACTCCCAGCGCTTGGCCCGTCCCCAGCCGCGCAGGTTCGCGCGGTGGAGGGGGCGCCGCGTCCAGCCGACCGCGTCCGGGTCGAGCCGCCCGTCCGGCAGGCACAGCTCGACGGGTTCGGTGATCTCGCGCTCATGGGTTGGCATGGCCCGAGACTAACGACCTCCCCACCGGGGCTCAGCGGAGGTCCGGGGCCCAGGAGCCGTGGAAGCCGAGGGGGACGCGGACCGGGAGGTGGACGGTCGCGACGGGCGCACCGGTGAAGTCCTGCGAGGCGATGATGACGAGGTCGGTGGCCCCGCGGGCCGGGTCGAACACCAGCGTCATCAGGTAGCCGTCGTCCTCGGCGGAGTCCGGCGCGGACGGGACGAACACCGCCTCGCCGACGCCCGACCCCGCCGGGAACAGCCGCGTCTCGCACGTCCCGCTCCGGTAGTCGTGCTTCATCAGGCCCTCGCCGGCCCTGTTCCGGACGACGGCCTCGGCGGTGACGGTGTAGCCGTACCGGTGGCGGTGCGTGCCGAGCCGCTCGTCCACGCGCGGGAACTCCTGCGGGCGGTCGTCGACGGTCTCCTGCGCGACCTTCCCGGCGGCGGGGTCGATCGTCCAGCGGTCCAGGGCCGGCGGCGGGTTGCCCTCCAGCCGCCCGCCGTGCATGAAGCTGGGGAACCGGACCAGGTCCACGACCACGCGGTCGCCTTCGTCGTAGGCGTTCAGGGTGTGGAAGACCCAGCACGGCGGGATGTCGATCCAGCGGACGTCGTCCGCCCCGCCGTCGCGCGGCAGCACGCCCACGCGCGCCGGGTGCGCGTCGTTCCACGCGTACGGGAGGCGCGCTCCCGCCTCGGCCATCTCCATCGAGAACGTGATGGGCAGGTCGTAGATGACGACGTACTTCTGCGTCAGCGCGAAATCGTGGACCATCGGGCCGCCCGACACCGGGATCTCCACCGAGCGGACGATCTCGCCGGTCGCCCCCCGGACGGTGTACTCCAGGTGCTCCCAGCCGAAGTAGTAGCCGATGGCGTGCAGCTCGCCGGTCTCCGGGTCCTCCTTGGGGTGGGCGGTGTAGCCGCCCTTGAGGGTGCCGCCGAAGTCGCACGGGCCGAGGGTGTTCAGCTCGTGGTCGAGCCTGTAGGGCCTGGCGCCCGCCTCAACGAGGGCGAGGGTGTCCCCGGCGTGCTCGATGACGTGCGTGTTGGGGGCCATGTCGAAGCCCTCGACGACAGGCCCGGCGGGCCACGGCTCCCCGAGCCGCTCGGCGACCTTCCTGGAGCGTACCCAGCGGTTGCGGTACCACTCGGCGCGGCCGTCGCGGAGCCGGACGCCGTGGACCATGCCGTCGCCGAGGAACCAGTGGTAGGACGACTCGTCCTCGGGCCCGAGCGGGTTCGGGCCGATCCGCAGGTAGCGGCCGCGCAGCCCGGACGGGATCCGCCCGGTGACGGGCAGGTCGTGCGCGGTCACCTCCTCGGTGACGGGCGCGAGGAGTCCCTGCAGGTAGGAGTTGGCCATGGTGACCTCACTTCCGGGGGGTGACGAAGAAGCCGGACGACGCGCCGAGCATGAGGGTGCCGATGATGGCGTCGGCGTCGGGCAGGTGGCCGTCGAGTTCCAGGCTGACGAAGCCGTGGACCGCGGCCCAGAACGAGACGGCGACGTGCCGCGGGTCGGCGTCGATGAGCAGCCCGGCGGCGGCGCAGGCGACCACGGCGTCCTCAAGGATCCGGTAGGCGGACAGCGCCGTGTCGAGGGCCTTGCGCCCGGGTTCGAACCCGGGGACCGGCTCGCCGAACATCAGCCCGTAGTAGTTGCGTTCGGCGAGCGCGTTGGCCCGGTAGGCGAGCCCCAGCTCGCGAAGGTGGGCGCGGGGGTCGGGGTCGCGCGGGACGGCGGCGAGGCGCCGCCGGAAACGTTCGAAGCCCTCGATGTAGAGCGCCTCGGTGAGCCCCGCCTTGCCGCCGAACATCCGGTACAGGACGGTGGTGGAGCAGCCGACCTCGGCGGCGATCCGGCGCAGCGCGAGCGCCTGGGGGCCCTCGGTGGCCAGCAGGCAGCTCGCGGCGTCCAGCAGCGTGGTGCGGATCGCCTCGTCGCCCTGCCGCTGGGCCCGTTCGAACGCGCTCGGAGCCGGGGGGTCCGCCACCATCGACCGTCCTCACAGTAACGGCGTTATTTGAACATAACAGTGTTATCGCAGGTGGGTGGGGACGGTCAACCTTCGGAGCGCCGCAGGCCCGGAAACGGCCCGGTGCCCGCCACGCGGCGTTTCACCAAGTCCATACCTTGGCCAGAGTTTCTCTGGTGGCGGTCCGGTCGATCTCTTGAAGGTGATCATTGAATCGCCCTGGAGCGCCGACGAGCACGACCGCGCCCTGGACCGGCTCGCCGCGCGGGAGAACTTCCCCGTCGCGGCACGGCTGCTGCCCGCCCGGCACCGCGCCGGGCTGCGCGCCGTCTACGGTTTCGCGCGGCTCGTCGACGACATCGGCGACGAGGCCCCGCCGGAGCAGCGCGCCAAGCTCCTCGGACTCGTGGACGACGACCTGGACCGCGTGTTCGCCGGACGGACGCCGAACCTGCCGCAGTTACGGAGGCTGGCCGGGACGGTGCACGCCCGCCGGCTCCCGGAGGAGCCGTTCCGCGACCTGGTCCGGGCCAACCGGCAGGACCAGGTCGTCCACAGGTACGAGACGTTCGCGGACGTGACCGGTTACTGCGCCCTGTCGGCCGCGCCCGTGGGACGCATCGTGCTGCACCTGTTCCGCGCGCACCGGCCGGCGCTCGCCGCGGCGTCCGACGACGTCTGCACCGCGCTGCAGCTCATCGAGCACTGCCAGGACGCCGGGGAGGACTACCGGAACGGCCGGATCTACCTGCCGGGCGAGGACCTGCGGCGATTCGGCTGCGCGGAGGACGACCTGGCCCGCCCGGTGACGCCGACGCGGCTGCGCGGCGTGCTGGCACTGGAGGCCGGCCGCGCCGCAGAGCTGCTGGACCGGGGGGCCGCGCCGCTGATGGCGGGCCTGACGGGGTGGCCGCGGTTCGCCGTGGCGGGCTATGTGGCCGGGGGCCGCGCGGCGCTGGCCGCCCTGGCGCGCGCCCGCTACGACGTGCTCGCGCGGCCACCGCGCCCGCGCCGCGCCGGGCTCGTGGCCCGATGGGCGCGCGCTGCTGGAAAGGGGGAAGCGAGATGACGGCGGTTTCGGAGGCCGGTGCGCGTTCCGAACAGATCCTGGAGGCGTACCGGCACTGCGAGCGGGTGGTGCGTGCGGAGGCCCGGAACTTCTCCTACGGGATCCGGCTGATGCCCGCCCCGAAGCGGCGGGCGATGAGCGCGATCTACGCGTTCGCCCGCGGCGTCGACGACGTCGGGGACGGGCCGGAGCCGGCGTGCGTGCGGCTCGACCTCCTCGACCGGTCGCGGCGGCGGCTGACGACCGTCCAGGAGGTGCTGCGGCGGCGCGCCGACGTCACCGCGCTGGAGGGGCACCCGGTGCTGACCGCGCTGGCGGACGCGGCGAACCGCTACCCGATCCCGCTGGACGCGTTCGGCGAGCTGATCGACGGGTGCGAGGACGACGTGCGGGGCGCCGACTACGAGACGTTCGACGACCTGCTGCGCTACTGCCAGCGGGTCGCCGGGACGGTCGGCCGGCTGTCCCTCGGGGTGTTCGGCTCGGACGGGCGGCAGCGCGCGGAGGGCCTCGCCGACTCGCTCGGCGTCGCCCTCCAGCTCACCAACATCCTGCGCGACATGCGCGAGGACCGGATGGCCGGGCGGATCTACATCCCGGCCGAGGACCTGAAGCGGTTCCGCTGCACCCTGGAGCTGGACGAGGGCGGGATGTTCGTCGACCCGCCGTGGCGGCTGGACGAGCTGGTCGGCTTCCAGGCGGAGCGTGCGCGCGCCTGGTACGCCGAGGGGCTGCGGCTGCTGCCGCTGCTGGACCGGCGCAGCGCCGCCTGCACGGCGGCGATGGCCGGCATCTACCGGCGGCTCCTGGAGAGCATCGCGGCGCGCCCCGCGCTCGCGCTGCACACCCGGATGTCGCTGCCGACGTGGCAGAAGGCGGTCGTGGCCGCGCGTGCGCTGTCGGGGGTGGAGCGGTGAGCGTCGTGATCGTGGGCGGCGGCCTCGCGGGCATCAGCGCCGCGATCGCGCTGCGGGAGTCGGGCGTGCCGGTCACGCTCGTGGAGTCCCGTCCCTGGCTGGGCGGGGCCACGCACTCGTTCTCCCGGGGCGAGCTGTGCGTCGACAACGGGCAGCACGTCTTCCTGCGGTGCTGCTCCGCGTACCAGGGCCTGCTGCGCAGGCTGCGCGCCGACCACCTGGTGGAGACGCAGGACCGGTTCGACGTGCCCGTCCTGGTGCCCGGCATGGGGCAGGCGCGGCTGCGGCGGTCGCGGCTGCCCAGCCCGCTGCACATGCTCCCCGCACTGGCCCGGTACTCGCCGCTGTCGCCCGCCGACAGGCTCCGGGCCGTCCGCGCGTCGGCGGCGCTGCGCCGCCTCGACCCCGCGGACCCGGCCCTCGACGCCGTGTCGGCGGGCGCGTGGCTGGCCGACCGCGGGCAGCGGCCGTGGGCCCGGCAGGCGCTCTGGGGGCTGTTCCTCACCTCCGCGCTGAACGCCGAGGTCGACGAGGCGGCGCTCGGGCTGTCGGCCATGGTGTGCCGCCACGCGCTGTTCGGGCCCGCCGACGCCGCCGACATCGGGCTGCCGCTCGTGCCGCTGGAGGAGCTGCACGGCGGCCCGGCGCTGCGGCGGATCGCGGAGATGGGCGGGACCGTCCGCCTCAAGGCGAAGGTCGAGGCGGTCACCACCGACCCGAAGGTCGTCGTGGACGGCGTCCCGATGGCCGCCGACGCGGTGGTCATGGCGGTGCCGCACGACGCGGCGGCGCGGCTGCTGCCCGCGCAGGCGCTGCCGGACCCGCTGCCCTGGCCCGAGCTGGACGCGAGCCCGATCGTGAACGTGCACGTCATCTACGACCGCCAGGTCATGGACGAGCCGTTCGCCGCCGCCGTCGGCTCGTCCGCGCAGTGGGTGTTCGACCGGACGGCGGTGAGCGGGCTGCGCGGCGGCCAGTACCTCGCGATCTCGCTGTCGGCCGCCGACCGCTGGGTCGACATGCCGACCGCCGAACTGCGCGCCCGGTTCGTGCCCGAGCTGCGGCGGCTGCTGCCCGCCGCGCGGGACGCCCGCGTCCGGGACTTCTTCGTCACGCGCGAGCGGCGGGCGACGTTCCGGCAGCGTCCGGGCACCGCGAGCGCCCGCCCCGGCGCGGCGACGCGGGCGCCCGGGCTGTTCCTGGCCGGCGCGTGGACCGACACGGGCTGGCCCGACACCATGGAGGGAGCAGTGCGGAGCGGACTCACCGCCGCCCGCCTGGTCCGCCACCACCTGGAGGGGGTGCGGGACCGGTGACGGCTGTTCCCGGATCGATGACCGATGTCCGTGAGCTCGTCGACGGCGCGCTGCGCGCCGCGGTCGGCCGGCTCGACCCGCGCACCTACCGGGTCGCCGCCTACCATCTCGGCTGGACGGACAAGGAGGGCCGTCCGCGCAAGGCGCCCGCCGGCAAGGCGCTCCGCCCGGCGCTGGCGCTGCTGTCGGCCCGCGCCGCCGTGGCGCCGCAGGAGAGCGCCCTCCCGGGGGCGGTCGCGGTCGAGCTGACCCACGCGTTCTCCCTCCTGCACGACGACATCATGGACGGCGACCGGACGCGCAGGCACCGGCCGGCGGCGTGGACGGTGTTCGGTGAGGCGTCCGCGATCCTGGCGGGAGACGCGCTCCTCGCGCTCGCCGGCGAGGTCGTGCTGGAGGCGCCCGGCCAGGGCTCCGCGCAGGCGGCGCGCTCTCTGTCGGCCGCCACGCGGCGCCTCATCGCGGGCCAGGCCCTCGACATGGACCTGGAGACCCACCACAAGCGGGCCGGCCTGGACGAGTGCATGGCGATGGCGGCCGACAAGACCGGCGCGCTGCTGGCGTGCTCCTGCGCGATCGGGGCCGTCCTGGACGGGGCGTCCGAGCCCCTCTGCGCCGCGCTGGAGGCGTTCGGCGCCGACCTCGGGATCGCCTTCCAGCTCGCCGACGACCTGCTCGGCATCTGGGGTGACCCGGCCGCCACCGGCAAGCCCGCGCTGTCGGACCTGCGGTCCCGCAAGATGTCGCTGCCCGTCGTGGCGGCGCTGAACTCGGGCACGCCCGAGGCCGCGCGGCTCGCGGAGCTGTACGCGCGGCCCGGCACGCCCGGGGACGACCTGTCCGAGGACGAGCTGGCCGAGGCCGCCGCCCTGGTCGAGGCGGCCGGTGGGCGCGCCTGGGCCGAGATGGAGGCCGAGAGCCGCATCCAGCGCGCCGCCGAGCACCTGGTCACGGCCCGCATCCCCGAACCCGTGCGCGCCGACTACCTGCACATCGCCGACTTCGTCACCCGCAGGGACCACTGATGACCGCGGTGGAGACGGGGACGCGGACCCGGACGGCCGCCGAGGCGCTGGCGGCGGCGCGCGAGCACCTGCTGCTCCTGCAGTCGCCGGAGGGCTGGTGGAAGGGCGAGCTGCAGACCAACGTGACGATGGACGCCGAGGACCTGCTGCTGCGCGAGTTCCTCGGCATCCGCACCGGCGCCGACACCGACGAGACCGCCCGCTGGATCCGGTCGCAGCAGGCCCCGGACGGCACCTGGGCCACCTTCCACGACGGCCCGCCCGACCTGTCCACCACGGTCGAGGCGTACGTGGCGCTGCGGCTCGCCGGGGACCCGCCCGACGCGGGCCACATGGTCCGCGCCGCCGCGCACATCCGCGGCGCGGGCGGCATCCCGGCGACCCGCGTGTTCACCCGCTTCTGGCTGGCGATGTTCGGCCGGTGGCCGTGGGACGAGCTGCCGGTGCTGCCGCCGGAGATGATGTACCTGCCGCGCTGGTTCCCGCTGAACGTCTACGACTGGGCGTGCTGGGCGCGGCAGACGATCGTGCCGCTGGCGGTCGTGGGGGCGCTGCGTCCCGTCCGGCCGCTGCCGTTCGGGCTGGCGGAGCTGACCCCGGAGGACGGCGTCCCCCGGAGCCGGACGCGCGGCCTGCCGGGGTGGGACACGGCGTTCGAGACGCTCGACAGGGCCCTGCACGTGTACGAGCGGCGGCCCGTGCAGGGGCTGCGGCGGGCCGCGCTGCGCCGCGCCGGTGAGTGGATCATCGCGCGGCAGGAGCGGGACGGGTCGTGGGGCGGCATCCAGCCGCCCATGGTGTACTCGCTGATCGCGCTCCACCTCCTCGGTTACGGCCTCGACCACCCGGTCGTGCGGCGCGGCCTCGACGGCCTCGAACGGTTCACGATCCGGGACGGGAAGGGCCGCCGGGTGGAGGCGTGCCAGTCGCCCGTCTGGGACACCGTCCTCGCCATGAACGCGCTGGCCGACGCGGGCCTGCCGGAGGGGCACCCGGCCCTGGAGCGGGCCGCGGAATGGGTGCTCGGCGAGGAGGTCAGGGGCCCCGGCGACTGGTCGGTGCGGCGCCCCGGGCTGCCGCCGGGCGGGTGGGCGTTCGAGTTCGACAACGACTGCTACCCCGACGTCGACGACACCGCCGAGGCCGTCATCGCGCTGCACCGCGTCCGGCATCCACCGGCCGAGCCCGCGATCGAGCGGGGCGTCCGCTGGATGGCCGGGATGGCGTCCCGGGACGGCGGTTTCGGCGCGTTCGACGCCGACAACACCCGCGGCCTGTGCCGCAGGCTCCCGTTCTGCGACTTCGGCGAGGTCATCGACCCGCCGTCCGCCGACGTCACCGCCCACGTCGTGGAGGCCATGGCGCACCGCGGCATGGCCGACTCGCTGACGGTCAAGCGGGCCGTGGTGTGGCTGCTCAAGGCGCAGGAACCGGACGGGTCCTGGTTCGGCCGGTGGGGCGCCAACCACGTGTACGGGACGGGCGCCGTCGTCCCCGCGCTGATCGCCGCGGGGGTCCGGCCGGGCAGGCCCGAGATCCGCGGCGCGGTGCACTGGCTGGAGCGCCACCAGCGCGACGACGGCGGCTGGGGCGAGGACCTGCGCTCCTACCGCGACCCGGCGTGGATCGGGCGGGGCGTCTCGACGCCGTCGCAGACCGCGTGGGCGCTGCTGGCGCTGCTCGCCGCCGGGGAGCGCGGCGCGGCCGTCGAACGCGGCGTCGGCTGGCTGGTCGAGCACCAGCGGGCCGAC
Organism: Actinomadura sp. 6K520; assembly: GCF_004349245.1. GTDB lineage: Bacteria > Actinomycetota > Actinomycetes > Streptosporangiales > Streptosporangiaceae > Spirillospora. Next base: position 18,140 of record NZ_SMLC01000010.1, read on the forward strand.
GGGACGTGGGACGAGGACCACTTCACCGGCACCGGTTTCCCCGGCGACTTCTACATCAACTACCACCTGTACCGGCTGGTGTTCCCACTCTCGGCACTGGGCCGGTACCTGAAGGGTGCATGAGACATGGCGATGCCACTGCGCCAGAGCCTGCGGGTCGGCGGGTACGTGCTGCGCAACAGGCTGGCGGGACGCAGGCGCTTCCCGCTCCTCCTGGAGCTGGAGCCGCTGTACGCGTGCAACCTGGCGTGCGCCGGGTGCGGGAAGATCCAGCATCCGGCCGACGTGCTGAAGCGGCGGATGCCCGTCGAGCAGGCGGTCGCGGCGGTCCGCGAGTGCGGCGCGCCGATGGTGTCGATCGCGGGCGGCGAGCCGCTGATGCACCCGCAGATCGGGGAGCTGACCGCCGAGCTGATCAGGATGCGGCGGTACGTGTTCCTGTGCACGAACGCGGCACTGATCCCGAAGAAGATCGACCGGTTCGAGCCGTCCCGCTACTTCGCGTGGGCCGTCCACATCGACGGGCTGCGCGAGCGGCACGACGCGTCCGTCTGCAAGGAAGGCGTGTTCGACCAGGCCGTCGAGGCGATCAGGATGTGCAAGGAGCGCGGGTTCCGGGTCACGACGAACACGACCGTGTTCAACACCGACACCCCGCAGACCGTCATCGACGTCCTCGACTACCTGAACGACGACCTGGCCGTCGACCAGATGATGATCTCGCCCGCGTACGCCTACGAGAAGGCGCCCGACCAGGACCACTTCCTCGGCGTCCAGGAGACCCGGAGCCTGTTCCGCAAGGCGTTCGCGGACGGCCGGCGCGAGCGCTGGCGGTTCAACCACTCGCCGCTGTTCCTGGACTTCCTCGAAGGCAAGGCCGACTTCCCGTGCACGGCGTGGGCGATCCCGTCGTACTCGCTGAAGGGCTGGCAGCGGCCCTGCTACCTGATGGACGACGGCTACGTCGACACCTACCGGGAGCTCGCCGACACGACCGACTGGGATGCCTACGGGCGGGGACGCGACGACCGCTGCGCGAACTGCATGGCGCACTGCGGCTACGAGCCCACCGCCGTGTTCGCGACGATGGGCTCGCTGAAGGAGTCGCTGCGCGCCGTGCGCAGCGTGTGAAGCCGGCGGGCCGCGGCCGTCAGCGCGGCCCGTCCCGCAGTTCCTCGAACACGTCGCCGACCGCCGCCATCAGCGCGTCGGCGTCGTCGGCCAGCCCGGGATCGAGGGAGAGGCCGAAGCACAGCTCGCCGTCGATGCCCAGCCCGGCGATCGCGAACGCCGTGCCGGGCGCGATCGGGACGATCGGGTACACGGCGGTGAGGGGCGCCCCGGCCAGCCGGAGCGGCCGGCTGGTGGCGGGCAGGCTCGACACGGTCCCCTGGAGGAAGCGGCCGCTGTAGGACATGCGGGCGAAGCGCCGGTGCAGCGGCGCCGGCATGAGGCGTCCCGCCTGCCACATCACGAACCAGGCGGCCTGCCCCCGGGTCCCGGAGCGCAGCACCCGGGCGCGCTTGGAGATCACGGCGAGCCGGTCGGTCTCGGTCATCTTCCCGACGGGCAGGTCCACCATGACGGCGGTGGTGTGGTTGCCGACCATCGCGCTGCCCGGCGGCCGCATCATCAGCGGCACCGCGACGCGGACGGCGGCGGGACGCCCGTCATCCTCGCCCATCACCCGGTTCAGGGCGCCCGCGAACGCGCACAGGACGACGTCGGTGACGCGGGCGCCGTGGCGGCGGCCCGTGTCCCGGACCTCCGCCAGCGGGAGGCGCATGGTGGCGAACCGGCGCTCCGGCGTGCCGGACGACGGCAGCCGCTCCGGGCGCGTGACGGCGGTGGCGAGCTGCCCGAGCCCGACCACGGTCGCGAGCGCCTTGCGCAGCGGCCGGCGCGGCGGCGCGGGCACGGGCTCGGGCGGCGGCTCCATCAGATGGACCGCCTGCGCGACGATGCCGACGCCGTCGGCGACCACGTGGTGCATCAGGTACACCACGGCGGTGCGGCCCGGCGCGGCGCCCTTCAGCACGACCATGCGCCACGGCGGCCGGTCCAGCGGCAGCCGCTCGGACTGCAGCTCGGCGACGGCCGCGCGCACGCCGGCCATGCCGTCGACGCGCCGCTCGGTGACGTGCCACTCCCAGTCGACCGGGTCGTGGTCCCGCCAGCGGGGCCGGCGCCAGCGGCCGCGTCCGGCCAGCCGCTGCCGGAACCGGGGCAGCCCGTCGAGCCGCGCGCGGATCTCCCGGACGAGGTCCGCGCGGCCGATCTCCCGGGCGGAGGTGTCCAGCATGATCAGTCCGCCGGCCTGCTGCGGGGCGGCGGGCGTCTCCACGGCCATGAAGAACGCGTCCGGGCCCTCGACCTTCGGGGCCGGCGGGCGGGAGGCGCGCTCGGCGATGTAGACCGGGACGGCGACGAACGGGATCGCGGCGACGGCGTCCAGCAGGAAGTGGTTCGCGGTGGCCATGATGACGTAGAGGGTCACCACGATGTGCACGATGTTGACCACCTGCACCCAGCGCCTGGCCTTCACGCGGGCGAGTTCCACACCGACCCACATCGTCCAGGCCATGTGCAGGGACGGCACCGCCGCGAGCTGGTCGGCGTGCTCCACCAGCGGCGACCCCCACGACCCCCAGGTGCCGCCGAGGTAGACGGTGTCGATGAAGCCGAGGTCGGGCATGAGGCGCGGCGGCATGACGGGGTACAGCACGAAGCAGGTGAGGCCGGCCAGGTTCAGCAGGACGAACGAGTTGCGGGCCGTCCGGTAGTGCTCGGGGTGGCGTGCGAACAGCCAGACCAGCAGGGCGAGCGCGCTGGCGATGTAGGTGATGGCGTACTCGTAGTTCGCCAGCACCCGCAGGATGCCCTGGTCGGCGAGCCACCTGTTCAGGGAGAGCTCGATGTCGAGGTGCAGGGCGCGTTCGAGGTTGTAGATCTGCTCGCCGTGCTCCCGGGCCCGGCCGATCCTGGCCTCCTCGGGGAGGCCGGCCACGACCAGGTACACCCCGAACAGCAGCAGTCCGAGCAGCAGCTCACGCCGGGCGCTCAGCCGCGCCCGGACCGCCGTACCGGTGGCGAGCACCGTGTCCCGCACGGTGACCGCTTCCCCAGTGCCCATCGTCCTCCCCATAACGGCTGTTACCCAGGTTTCCTGCGATCAGACGGCGGCGCCCGGAACCGGGGACCGCATCCGGTTCGTCGCGCCGGGGACGAAATGTTCGTGGGAACAATCTAGCTCACTCGGACGTCTTCGATATATCGTTGTCGTATCGCGAGAGCTCATAGAGAGATCTCAGAAGGTGGTGCAGAACATGGGACACAGGCATGGGCACGGCGGCCCCCGGGGACGCGGCGACTTCGCGAACCTCGGCTGGCTGTTCGGCGGCGGACCCGGTCCCGGCCCGTGGGGCCCGCCCGGCCCCGGCCCCGGGGGGCGGCCCCCGTGGGCGCGCGGGCGCGGCGGCCCGTGGGGGCGGGGCCCGAAGGCGCGCAAGGGGAACGTCCGCGCGGCGATCCTCGTCCTGCTGGCCGAGGAGCCGCGCAACGGCTACCAGATCATCCAGGAGATCCACGAGCGCAGCGGCGGCGCCTGGAAGCCGAGCCCCGGCGCGGTCTACCCGGCGCTGCAGCAGCTCGCCGACGAGGGCCTCATCGCGGGCGAGGAGGCCGCCGGGCGGCGGTCCTTCCACCTCACCGGCGAGGGCCGCGCCCACGTCGAGGAGAACGCCGCCCGGCTGGCCGAGCCGTGGGCGGAGATGACGCCCGAGTACGGCGAGGGAGTCCCCGAGCTGTTCCGGCAGGCCGCGCAGATGGGCGCCGCGGTGATGCAGATCGTCCACTCCGGTTCCGGGGAGCAGGTCGTGCAGGCCAGGGAGGTCCTGTCGAACGCGCGGCGCGACCTCTACCGAATCCTGGCCGACGACATCGACGGCACGCACGACGCGGCCGACGACACCGACGACGACACCGACGACGCGGGCCCGACGGCCGCGGACCGCGGGGAGTGAACATGGCACGCCAGGACGAGATGCGCATCGGTGACGCCGAACGGGACGCGGTCATGGGCGCGCTCCACGACCACTTCGCGGCGGGCCGGCTCGACCGCGGGGAACTGGACGAGCGCATGGACGCCGTGCTGTCCGCCAAGACACGCGGCGACCTGCGGCCCCTCGTCCGCGACCTGCCCGCGCCGACCGGCCTGCCCGAGACGGAGGCGCGGACGCCGTCGCCCATGGAGGGCGCGGCGGTCATGTTCGGGGGCTCCCGGCACCCGGCGTGGCAGGGCCACCACCGGCACACGGCACGGCGCCATCACCGGCACATGGCACGGGGTCACCACCGGCACGGGCCGCCGTCCCCGGCGTTCCCGCTGCTGCTCGCGGTGTTCCTCGTGCTGGCGTTCACGGTCGGGCCGGGCGCGGGAATCCTCGCCGTCCTGCAGATCGCGCTGGCCATCTGGATCGTCCGCGCGGCGCTGCTGGCCTTCGGTGTCCGCCGTTCCCGCCGCTCGACGTAGTCCCGCGTCGCGGGCGAGGAGCCCGGCCCGGGGCCCGCATGAACGGACGGTCAGGCGGCGGGCATGCGGGCGCAGCGGGCGGGAACGGCGTCCTGGAGGGCGCGCAGGCCGCGGGCGATCAGCGGGTTGTCGCGGCTGCCGCGCCGCACGCAGGTCAGCACGCGCCGCCTCGGCACGCCGTCGCCGACCAGCGGCACCCGGACCACCAGGGCGGACGGCCCGCCCGCCAGCCTCGGGACGAGCGACACCCCGAGGCCGTTGCCGACCAGCGACCAGATCACCGACCAGGAGGCGGCATGGTGGGCGAACCGGGGCGTGAACCCGGCGGCGGCGCAGTAGGCCATGAGCTGCTGGTGGTGGCCGCAGAGTTCGGGCCGGACGCTGATCCACGTCTCGCCCGCCGCGTCCTCCAGCCGGACTCCGACGCGGCGCGCGAGCGGATGCCCCGCCGGGACGATCAGGTCGAGGGCCTCCTCCAGCAGCGGCTCCCGGTCGAAACGCGGGTCGCCGGGCGGCGGGGCCTCCGGGGTCGGCTCGATGACGGCGATGTCGGTCTCGCCGGCGGCGAGGAGGCCCACCGCCTCTCCGGTGTCGCATTCGCGGATCTCGATCGCGAGGTCCGGGGCGTCCCGCCGGAGGGCGCCCGCCGCCGGGGCGATCAGCCCGCCGACCGCCGTGGTGAACCCGGCCATGCGCAGCGGCCCGACGACGCCCGCGCGGTGCGACTCCAGGTCGGCGAGGGCCTCCTCCCACTTGGCGAGGAGGCCGTCGGCGTGCTCGATCAGCAGGTGCGCGGCCGGGGTCAGCTTCACCTTGCGGCCCTGCGGCTCCAGCAGCGGGACCTTCAGCTCCCGCGCCAGCTCGCGCACGTGGTGGGACACCGCCGACGGCGTCAGGTGCATCGCCTCCGCCGCGGACGTGACCGTCCCGTACTGGTGGACGAGCCGGAGCATGTGCAGGCGCCGCAGATCAATCATGTAACCATATTGCACGATCCAGTGCGGAAACCTGAAATAGACGGCAACGTTCGGGGTCTGCAGACTGGAGTCATGACACAGCGGAACACCACTCTCTCCCGGCACGTGACCAGTGACGGCATCGTCGTCTGGACCCGGTGCGCCTGCGGCCGCCTCCGCATGGACCTCGTCCCGATCGCGGGCGGCGCGCCCCTCAGCGCGGGCCCCTGCCCGCGCTGCCACACCGGCCCGGACCCGCTCACTCCCGATCAAGGGTGAGTTCGTAGTGGAGGGTCCGGTACCGCTTCATCCGGTGGAACAGCGGCACCGCGAATCCCTGGAGGACGGGGTGCTTGCGGGCGAGCAGCCTGCGGACCGGCTTCGACTCCTCCTCGGTGAGCAGCCGGACGCGGCCGCGCGACGCGGCCCCGGTGACCTTCCCCCGGAAGGTGCTCGGCGCGATCTCCACCTCCGGGTTGCGCGCCAGGCGCTTCACCTTGAACGCCTTGTCATAGGTGCGGAAGTAGGCGAGGCCGCCCTGGACGACGACGTTGACGGGCGTGCCCACCGGCGTCCCGTCCTTGCGGTAGGAGGTCAGCAGGACGGTGCGCTGCTTCTTCAGGGCCGCGAGTGTCGATGTGGTGGTCATACCCAGGAGACGGAAAGGCCGCCTCCGGATGTGACATCAGCCGGTGCGCAGGGCCGCCGCTTCGGAGGCGAGCCTGCGGACGCGGTCCCAGTCGCCGGCGCGGACGACGCTCGCCGGGGTCAGCCAGGAACCGCCGACGCACCCGACGTTGCCGAGCGCCAGGTAGTCGGCGGCGTTGCGCGGGCTGATCCCGCCGGTCGGGCAGAACCGGACCTGCGGCAGCGGCCCGGCGAGCGCCCTGAGCGCGGCGGCGCCGCCCGCGGTCTCGGCGGGGAAGAACTTCATCGCGGTGATCCCGTCCTCCAGCAGCGCCATGGCCTCGGACGCGGTGGCGACGCCCGGCAGGAACGGCAGGCCGGTCGCGCCCATCGCCGCCTGCAGCCGGGGCGTGCGGCCGGGGCTGACCAGGAAGCGCGCCCCGGCGGCGGCGGACCGCTCGGCGTCCTCGGGACGGACGACGGTTCCCGCGCCGACGACCGCGTCCGGGACCTCGGCGGCGATGCGCTCGATCGCCGCCGGCGCGGCGGGCGTGCGGAGCGTCACCTCGATCACGGGCAACCCGCCCGCGACGAGCGCGCGGGCCATCGGGACGGCCGCGGCCGCGTCGTCCAGGACGACGACGGGGATCACGGGCGCGAGGTCGAACAGGTCTTCGGCGATCATGCGGGCTCCAGGGAGTCCGGATCGGGCAGGCCCTGCGCGATCCGCATGGTGGCGCCGGCCAGGGCCGGGCCGGGGTGGACGATGAGCGCGGTGGGGATGCCGCGCAGGTAGTCCTCGACCGGGGGCTTCGCCTCGAAGCGGGCGCGGAACGCGCTGCCGCGCAGCACGTCCGCGATGCGCGGCAGGATGCCGCCGCCGAGGTAGACGCCGCCGCGGGCGCCGAGCGTCAGGGCGACGTTCCCGGCCAGCGAACCGAGCAGCGCGCAGAACATGTGCAGCGCCTCGCGGCAGAGCGGGTCGTCGCGGCGCTCGCAGATCCGCTGCGCGGTGAGCGGCCCGGCCGGTGCGCCGTCGAGCGCCGCGAGGTACCGGTGGACGCGGGTCAGGCCGTCCCCGGACAGCAGCAGCTCGGCGGTCGCGGAGCCGCGCTCGGCGCGCAGCAGCCGCGCGACCTCGACCTCCCGGTCGGTCGCGGCGGGGATGTCGACCTGGCCGCCCTCGCCGGGCAGCGGCACCCACCCGGACGGCGTGGGCACGAGCCCCGCCACCCCCAGGCCCGTACCGGGGCCGACCACCGCGAGCGTCCCGCTGGCGGACGGCCGGTCAGTGCTCCCTGTGGGGGGACGACCCCCCACACCCCCCGGTTCGCTTCGCTCAGGTGTCCGGCCGATCGGGATCAGGTCGTCGTCGCGCAGGCGCGGAAGCGCCAGGGCGAGGGCCTCGAAGTCGTTGATGACCTCCAGGCGGGGCAGGCCGAGGTGGGCGCGGACCTCCTCCGGAGTGCCCTTCGGCCAGCCCGCGTTGGTCAGGCGGAATGTTCCGCCCGTGACCGGCCCCGCCACCGCGAGGCAGGCCGCGGAGGGCCGGACGTCCGGGGCGTACCGGCCGAGGTAGGCTGCCGCGGCCTCGGCGAGCCCGGCGTGGTCGCGGGTGGGCAGGGAACGGACGCGGTAGGGGTCGCCGTCCGGGCCGTCCACCAGTGCGAACCGCGCGTTCGTGCCGCCGACGTCCGCGACCAGCCACGGCCCGCCGCCTGCACCCCGTGGGGGGACAACCCCCCACACCCCCCGGTTCGCTTCGCTCATGGGAAGATCCCCGCGCCCCGCTCGGCCGGGCCGACCGCGTCCCGGAACACCTGGAACAGCTCCCGTCCGGTGCCCCGCACCTGTCCGGCGTCTCCGGCCGCGGGCTCGCGGGCGGCGAACTCCCCGTCCGGGACGAGGACCTCCAGCACGCCCCCGTCCGCGTCGAGCCGGACGACGTCGCCGTCGCGGACCCGGGCGAGCGGCCCGCCCGCGGCCGCCTCCGGCGACACGTGGATCGCGGCGGGCACCGCCCCCGAGGCGCCCGACATGCGTCCGTCGGTGACCAGCGCGACGCGGTGCCCCCGGTCCTGCAGGACCGACAGCGGCGGGGTGAGCCGGTGCAGCTCCGGCATGCCGTTGGCGCGCGGCCCCTGGTTGCGGACGACCGCCACCACGTCCCGGTCGAGCTCCCCCGCGGCGAACGCGTCCTGCAGGCCCTCCTGCGAGTCGAACACGCGGGCGGGGGCCTCGATCGTCCGGTGCTCGGGGCGGACCGCGGACACCTTGATCACCGCCCGCCCGAGGTTGCCGCGCACGGTGTGCAGGCCGCCCTGCGCGTCGAACGGCACGGCCACCGGCCGCAGGACGTCGGTGTCGCCCGACTCGGTGACGGTCTCCCGCCACTCGGCCCGGCCGTCCGCGAACTCCGGTACGCGCCGGTAGTCGGCGAGGGTGTCGCCGCCGACCGTCCGCGCGTCCGCGTGCAGGAGCCCGGCGTCGATCAGCTCACCGATGAGGAACGCGGTGCCGCCGGCCGCGTGGAAGTGGTTCACGTCGGCGGACCCGTTCGGGTAGAGGCGGGTGAGCAGCGGCGTCACCTTGGACAGCTCGTCGAAGTCGTCCCAGGTCAGCTCGATGCCGGCCGCCGCGGCCATCGCGACGAGGTGGAGCGTGTGGTTCGTCGAGCCGCCCGTGGCGAGCAGCGCAACGACGCCGTTGACGAACGCGCGCTCGTCCAGGAGTTCGCCGATGGGCGTGTAGTGGTCGCCCAGGCCGGTCAGTTGCAGGACGCGCCGCCCGGCCGCCTCGGTGAGGGCGTCCCTCAGCTTGCTGCCCGGCGGGACGAAGCTCGCGCCCGGCAGGTGCAGGCCCATGACCTCCATCAGGAGCTGGTTGGAGTTGGCCGTCCCGTAGAACGTGCACGTGCCGGGCGAATGGTAGGACGCGGCCTCGGCGGCGAGCAGTTCGTCGCGCCCGGCCTCCCCGGCCGCGAACCGCTTGCGGACCCTGGCCTTCTCCCCGTTCGGCAGCCCGGACGCCATCGGCCCGGCCGGCACCAGGATCACCGGCAGGTGCCCGAACGACAGCGCCCCGATCACCAGCCCCGGGACGATCTTGTCGCAGACACCGAGCAGCAGCGCGCCGTCGAACATGTCGTGGGACAGCGCCACCGCCGTCGCCATCGCCACCACGTCCCGGCTGAACAGCGACAGCTCCATGCCGGCGCGCCCCTGCGTGATGCCGTCGCACATCGCGGGCACTCCCCCGGCGAACTGCGCCGTCCCCCCGCCCGACCGGATCGCGGCCTTGAGCAGGTCGGGGTAGTCCTGGAGCGGCTGGTGCGCGGACAGCATGTCGTTGTACGCCGACACGATGGCGATGTTGGGCGTGACGTCGCCCCTGAGCCACAGCTTGTCCTGGACGCCGCAGGCGGCGAAGCCATGGGCGAGGTTCGCGCAGCCCATGCCGCCGCGCACCGGGCCTTCCGTCCGCGCGCCCCGGATCCGCTCCAGGTACGCGGTTCGCGCTCCGGCGCTCCGCCCGGCGACACGCCGGGTCACTTCCGCCAGCACGGGATGGACAGCCATCAGACGCTCCAGGACAGGGGGGACTTCGCGATCAAGCTACCGAGACATAGGTAAGCAATACAACCCCACTTAAGAAGTTCTACTTACATAAGTTGGCGTCTTGCATCAAATAGACGAACTGAACGCGGTCATGCTTGACTGACCGGATGTCGCGCCCCGCCACCCGCCCGTCCACGAGCGGCGACATGCTGCGCCTGATCCGCGAGGACGGTGTCGCCACCCGCGCCGAGCTGGGCCGCGCCACGGGGCTGTCCCGCCCGGCCGTGGCCTCGCGGGTCGCCGACCTCGTCGCCCGCGGCCTCGTCGTCGAACGCGCGGACGGCCCCTCCACCGGGGGCCGCCCCCCGGCCCGCCTGGAGTTCAACGCCGCCGGCGGCACCGTCCTCGTCGCCAACCTCGGCCAGTCCCGCGGCCAGGTCGCCGTCTGCGACCTCGCGGGCGCGGTCATCGCCCGCGCCGAGGGCCCCCCGGCCGAGGTGTCCCCCGGCAAGACGCTCCCCCGGCTCCTCGACCAGTGGACGTCGCTCCTCGCGGACTCCGGGATCGACGCCGCCACCGTCCGCGGCGTCGGCCTCGGCGTCCCCGACGCCGTGGAACACGCCGCGGGACGCTGGGACGCCGTGGAGATCGGCCCCCCGGTCTCCGGCCGCTTCGGCGTGCCCGCCTATCTCGACAACGAGGTCAACGCCGCCGCCCTCGGCGAGCACCAGGCCCACCCCGGCGTGGACGACCTCCTGTTCGTCAAGGTCTCCACCGGCATCGGCGCCGGCCTCATCGCGGGCGGCCGGATCCAGCGCGGAGCCCTGGGCGCCGCCGGCGAGATCGGGCACGTCCCCGTCCCGTCCTCCGTGGCCGCCCCCTGCCGCTGCGGCAACGTCAACTGCGTCGAGGCCGTCGCGGGCGGCACCGCCCTCCTGGCCCGCTCGCCGGCGCACGACCTCGCGGGCCTCGCCGCCCTCGCCCGTTCCGGCGACCCCGGCACCGTCGCGCTCCTCCGCGACGCCGGCCGCCGCATCGGCGAGGTCGTCGCCACCGCCGTCAACCTGCTCAACCCGGCCGTCGTCGTCCTCGGCGGCGACCTCGTCGGCGCCGACGAGCCGCTGATCGCCGGCCTCCGCGAGGTCGTCTACCAGCGCGCCACCGCCCTCGCGACCCGCAGCCTGCGCATCGAACCCAGCCGCCTCGGCGAGGCCGCGGGCCTCACCGGCTGCGCCGCCATGGTCCTCGACCGCATCCTCGCCCCCGAGGCCATCGACGCGGCGTAGCCCGGAAGGGCGGCGTGGAAAGACCGGGCGTCGAGCCCTGAGCGCGCTCGACGCGTTCAGCGAGGCGGGAACGGCCGCGGCCCATCCGGCGGATGCACGGGCCGAGGCCCTCGGTACCGGACGAAACCGAGCAGGGGACCAAGTCACGAATGGCATGCCGGTTTCCGCCGGACGCCGCGTGAACGGCTCCCGCGTAGCACAGCCGGGCGGCGGCCCGCCAGGGGGCGCCATGGCGGCCATCGGCCATGACTCGACCCGAAACCGATTCGACTCCGAATTGGCAAAGTCGCCGCCGATCCGTGCGTTGGATGAGACGGACAAATCCCCAGATTGAGGACTCTCACCGGCCCTCGCTCGTCACTCCCGGCACACGGGTCACACGGACTTGCCCATCCGAGTAACACTTTTCTACCGCCTTGGCGCAAGTCTCGACGAGAATTCACTCTGGCAATCACGGAGGATTCATGGCTAACGTGTCCCTCGTTCGCCGAACGCACTCGATCGGTCAGCGAACACCATTGGTCGAAAGCGAGAAAGATCGCGCCGGGTAAGCACAATCCCGGCCGGCGAGCGGAAAGGGAGCGACGGAGCATCATGGCGGACTTCAATTTCAGCGTCTTCTCCGGGGCCCCGGCCGCGGAGAGCGGCGACACCCGCCTGACCGACGTTCTCGACCGGGCGATGACCGCGGCGCGGGACGGCGGGCGGGATGGTGCGCGCTGGACGGTGCGCCGCGGCGCCATGTGGTGTCACGTGGTCCCCGAAGGGGTCGAATACCCAGCACAGGGCTGGAAGCTGCACGTCTCCGCCACCCCCGCGTCGGCGGCGGAGGTGCTCGCCCGCTCGCTCGGGGTGCTCCTCGCCGCCGGCTCCGCGTTCAAGTTCGCCGCCACCCACGACCAGGTGGCCGCACTCAACGCCCGCAACACCTCCCGCGGCCATTCGGGAAAGTTCATCACCGTCTACCCGGTGAGCGATGAGGAGGCCGTCCGCCTGGCGCTTGAACTGCACCGGGCGACGGCCGGACTGCCCGGTCCGCGCATTCTCTCCGACCGCCCGTACGCACCGGGCAGCCTCGTCCATTACCGTTACGGCGCCTTCACCGAAGAGCGGCGGATAACCAACGACGGATTCTACGCATGGATGATTCTCGACCCGGACGGCAACCCGGTTGAAGACCAGCGTGTCGGAAGATACACGCCACCCTCCTGGGTCAGCTGCCCCTTTCCGGATAATCGGGCGGCCGACTCCGGCCAGACCGGGAAGGGAACCGGAAACGGCGTCGGCGGCGATCGGAACGAGATTCTGATCGGTACGCGTTTCACCGTCCGGGAGGCGATCCGCCACACCAACAAAGGCGGCGTCTACCGTGCCGTCGACACCGTGACGGGTGACCCGGTCGTCCTCAAGGAGGCCCGCCCGCACGTGGCCGCCGACGAGGACGGGAAAGACGCCCGCGACCTCCTCCGGGCCGAGGCCCGCGCGCTCGAGGCGATCGAGCACCTGGGGCTGGCGCCGCGGCCGGTCCGGCTGTTCACCCAGAGCGGCCACCTGTTCCTGGCGGAGGAGCTGATCCCGGGCACCACGCTCGGGAAGTGGACGGCGGACCTGATCGGCGACCGCGGGTGGGGCCCGCATCTGGCCCCCGCGCTGGAGATGGCCGTCCGGCTCACCGACCTGATGAGCCAGGCGCACGGCGCCGGGCTCGTCGTGCGCGACTTCACCCCGAACAACATCATGGTCCGCCCGGACGGCGCGCCCCTCCTGATCGACCTGGAGTTGGCCGTCGCCCCGGGCTCCCCGGACGCCGTCCCGCTGCGCGCCGGCACCCCCGGCTACGCGGCGCCCGAGCAGATGGACGGCGCGGCCCCCGACCCCGCGGCGGACCGGTTCGCGCTCGGCGCGACGCTCTGCCACGTGCTCACCGGCGGGCCGCCCTACCTCCTGGACGAGCGCCCCGTGGCACGGCCGCTGACCGAACGGCTCACCGAGCTGCTGACCGCGCGCACCCAGGGCCTGGACCTGCCCGCCCCGCTGATCCCGCTGCTGCTCGGGCTGATGGCCGACGACCCCGGGAGCCGCTGGAGCCCCGACCGGGCGCGTACGGCGCTCACGGCGGTGTCGTCCGGCGGCGGGGACGCCCCGCGGCCGGACCCGGCCGCGGGCCCGCGGCTCCGCTCCGGGTGGCTGCGCGAGCAGAACCGGGACGCCACCGCCGGCATCACCGGGCATCTCCTCGCCGCCATGGACCCCGAGGCCGGGGGCACGCTGTGGCCCGCGTCCTGCGTCCACGGGGCGCCCGACCCCTGCAGCCTCCAGCACGGCGCCGCGGGCCCGCTGGGCGCGCTGACCCGCTGCTACGACCTCACCGGCGACCGCCGTCTCCCGGAGGCGATCGCCCGCGCGGGCCGGTGGATCCTCGCCCGGCTGGACGACGGGACGGCCCGCCCGGCCGGGCTCTACTTCGGCACGGCGGGCGCGGCGTGGGCGGTGCTGGACGCGGGCCTCGCGACGGACGACGACGAGCTCGTCGCCGGCGCCCTCGCGGTGGCCGACCGGCTCCCGGCCGCGGTCGACGCCCCCGACATCACCCACGGGACGTCGGGCATCGGGCTCACCGCCCTGCACCTGTGGATCCTCACCGGGCACGCTCGCTACGCCGAGCGGGCGGCGGCCGCCGCCGACGCGCTGGCCGCCTCGGTGGTGGAGGACCGGTCCGGCCGGCTCTCCTGGAGCACCCCGGCCGCGCACGAATCGAAGCTCGCCGGGCGGCGGTACTACGGGTTCGCGCACGGCATCGCCGGCGTCGGCCACTTCCTGACCGCGTGCGCGCGGGCGACCGGCCGCGCCGACCACCTCGCGCTGGCCGCCGCCGTCGGGGAGAACCTGCTGGAGGAGGCGACCGTCACCGGACGGTCCGCCATGTGGGGGGCCGGTCCCGGCGACGCGCCCACGGCACCGTACTGGTGCCACGGCGCCGCCGGGATCGGGGGCTTCCTCGTGCGGCTGGGCGACGCCACCGGCGACGCGCGCTTCGTCCGGGGCGCCGAGCAGGCCGCGCAGGCGGTGCTGGACCACCGCTGGCGCGCCCCCCTCGGGCAGTGCCACGGGCTCGCCGGCAACGGGGAGTTCCTGCTCGACATGGCCGCGTTCACCGGCGACGGACGGTACCGGGACGCCGCCTGGCGGCTCGCCCGGATCATCGTCGCCAACCGGGCGCACCGCGACGGCCGGTCGGTGTTCCCCGACGAGTTCGGGCAGGTCTCGGTGACGTGGGGCGACGGGATGAGCGGAATCCTGGGCTTCCTGCAGCGGACGTCGCACCGCACGCCGCGGCTGTGGACGGCGGACGTCCCCGCCGGCCTGACCGGAAGCGCGGCGGCCGCGGGCACCGGCGCGGAGCGGGTGTCATGAGCGCCCCCGTACGCGAACCCGCCGCGCGGGCCGTGCCGCCGGTGCCGAGCCGGTTCGGGTTCGCCTTCTCCGAGGAGGGCGGCTGGGCGGCCTGCCTGCGCGCCGTCGAGGACGCGGTGACGCTGGAGCGATGGGAGCTCACGCGGCCCGTCCCGTCCCGGAGCACGCTCACCGGCGAGGACGCGGAGCGCGCCGGCGGCCTCGACCGGCGGTGCGGCGTGCTGCCGCTGGACGACGGCCGCGTCCTGATCCTGCGGCCCGCGACCGGCGCGGACGGGGAGCCGGCCGGGCACGGGACCGTGCTCGCGGCGGAGCCGTCCGGCCCGGGGCTGCGCATCACCCGCTCGTGGCCGGTCCCGGCGATGGTGGCCGGCTTCCTGCTGGCCGCCCCGGCACCGGAGGGCGCCGTGGTGCTCGTCACCGTGGAGGACGAGCAGCACTCCCGGATCTGGTGGCTGCGCCGGGCCGCGCCGGCCCTCGAACCGGTCGCCCGGATCCCGGGGGTGCTGTCGGGCGGCGTCTGGCTCGACGGCGGACGCACCCTCGCCCTCGACCACACCGCCGCCGGGCACCGCACCGCCGGCATCCGCGTCGACCTGCGCGACGGCACATGGCGCCGCCTCTGGTCGGTCTCCGACACCACCACCGACCGGATCGCCGCCTACAGCCGCCGGTCCGGCGTCCTGGCCGTCACCACGACCTCGCCGGGCGCCCAGCCGCCCGGCACCGCGCAGACCGGGCTGCGGTTCCCCGGCGGCGGTCCCGTGCGGTTCCCCGACGCCCTCAACCGCTCCGGGCGCCCACGGGCACCGCTGGCCTTCGACGCCGCCGGGGAGAACCTGCTCGTCCGGGAGACGCGGGGCGTCGTGGAAGGTCTCGCGGTCTACGCGCCCGGATGGGAGCGCGTCACCCCGGTCCCCGGACCGCCGGGGATGCTGTGGCCGCCCGCCTGCTGGGCGGAGGACGGCCGGATCCACCTGCGCTTCGCCGCCCCGGACCGGCCGCCCACCCTGGCCACGGTCCCGCACCCGCCCGCCGCCGGATGGTGGCTGGCCCCGGACGGCCCCGGCACGGGCGGTGCCGACGCCGGCGACCCCGGCGCGGGCGGCGGCTGGGCGGGCGCCGAACCGGTCGAGCTGGCCGGCCCGGCGGGGCCGATCGAGGCGATCGTCTACGGCGGCCCCGGCTGGCGCCGGGCCCCCCGCCTGGTGCTCGCCCTGCACGGCGGCCCCCTGGCGGCCTGGCGGCTGGAGTTCGAGCCCCTCTTCCAGCACCTGGCCGCCGCCGGCATCGCCGTGGCCGCGCCGAACCACCGGGGCAGCACGGGCTACGGCGAGCGGCACCTGCGGCCCGTCGTCGGCGACTGGGGCGGCCCCGACCTCGACGACGTCGTCCACCTGGCCCGGGAGATCGGACGCGACCGCGACACCGCCGCCCTGCCGCGCCCGATCGTGCTCGGCGGCAGCTACGGCGCCTTCCTGGCGCTGCTGGCGGCGTGCCACGCCCCGGACCTGTGGTCGGGATGCGTCGCGCTGGCGCCGTTCACCTCGGCCGCGAGCCTGCACCGCAGCGCGCCCGGCACCGTCCGGGACCGCGTGTCGCGGCTGAGCCGGTGCGACGCGCCCGGCGGGCCGGAGACCGGACGCGACGTCCTGCGCGCCTGCGCGGACCTCACCGCACCGCTGCTGCTCGTCCACGGCGCCCGGGACGAGGTCATCCCGGTGGCGCAGTCCAGGGCACTGCGCGCCCGCCTTCTCGAACTCGGCAGGACCGAAGGAGTCGACTTCGACTACCTGGAGGCCGACGACGACCACAACGGCGTCGTCCAGGCATGGCCCCCGGTCCTGCGTGAAGCGGTGGTCCGTTTCTGCCTCACGGCGGAGCGGGCCTACGTATCGGACCAGGAAAGGAGGTGAATACACATGAACACGTTCGACGGTGACGTCGTGGCCGCTCTGCAGGAGCTGCCCGAGACCGACCCCATCGAGATCGAGGGGATCGCGCTCGGCGGGACGTGCGCGTGCGTCGGCCTGCTCACGCTGCTGAACACGGTGTGCGTCGGCATCTCGTGTGCCTGACACCCGCCCATCCCATGCGGAATCCGGGATCCCTGAACGACCCCGGCCCGCAGAACCCCGGTCACGGGCCGGCCAAGAGCCGGTCCGTGACCGGACCCATCCACGAGTTTAGATGACGTAACCCGACTATGGACGGAGCCGACGAGGGTGGTCCGGACACCGACGGAACCGGGCGCGTCCGGTGGGCTCGACGGAGCCGGAGACGCGGCCGGAGACGGACCCGGCGGGGCCGCGGGCGGGCCCGCCCCCCTGCCCGGCGGGCCGGCGGCGTCCGCCGCCCTGCGCGCCGCGGGCAGACGGCGGCTGCGCGAGGCCGTGCGCCGGTTCCGGCTGAGAATGGGCGTGCTGGCGGTGCTCACGACCGTCCGCGTCACCGCGACCCTCGCCACGCCGGTGATGCTCGCCGGGGCCGTCGACGCCGCCCGCACGCAGGAGGATCTCGGCACGGCCACGGCGCGGCTGGCGCTCGTCCTCGCCCTGGCGGCCCTCGCCGACGCCGGGGAGGACGTGCTCGGCGCCTACTGCGGCAGCGACATCACCGCATGGCTGCGGCACCGGCTGCTCGGCCGGGTGCTGGCGCTGGGGACGCAGGGGCGGCGCCGCTTCCCCACCGGGGACGTGCTGTCCCGGCTCACCGAGAGCGCCTCGGGCCCCGCGGCCTTCCCCGTCCTGCTGCTGACGGCGGCGGCCGCGCTGGTGACCACGGCGGGCGCGCTGATCGCACTCGCCCTGATCGACTGGTGGCTCGCCGTCGCGTTCGCGGCCGGGGTCCCGCCGATGATCGTGGCGCTGCGCGTCTTCGTCGTCCAGGCGACCGAGCCGTTCGCGCGCTACCAGCGGTGCCAGGCGGCGATCGCGACCCGCCTGCTCGACGCCCGGCAGGGGATCCGCACGATCCGGGCGAGCGGCACGGCCGCGGCCGAGGTCGGGCGCATCCTCGGCCCGCTGCCGGACCTGCGCCGGGCCGGTCACGAGACCTGGGAGGCGCAGGGGCGGGTGAGCCGGCGTCTCGCCCTGCTCGCCCCCCTCACGCAGGTGCTGGTGGTCGGCACCGCCGGCATCCGGCTGGCGACCGGGGACATCACCACCGGCCAGCTCGTGGCGAGCGTGGCCTACGCCGCCATGGCCACCGCCTCGGCGTCCCTCTTCGACACCTTCGTCGCGCTGCTCAACTGCCAGGTCGGGGCCGGGCGGGTCGACGAGGTCCTGACGGCCGCGCCGGCGGTCCGGCCGCCCGCCCGGCCGGTGCCGCTGCCGGACGGCCCCGGCCGGCTCCGGCTGAAGGGCGTCACCGTGCGGATCGGCGACCGCGCCGTCCTGGACGGGCTCGACCTCGACGTGCCGCCCGGCGCCACCGTCGCGGTCGTCGGCACCTCGGGCACGGGAAAGAGCGTGCTGGTGTCGACGGCCGGGCGGCTCCTCGATCCCGACGAGGGAGTCGTCGAACTCGACGGCGTCCCCGTCACCGCGGTCCCGCCGCCGCAGGTACGGCGCGCCGTCGCCTACGCCTTCGAACGTCCCGCGCTGCTCGGCGCCACCGTGCACGACACCATCGCCTACGCGCGTCCCGAGTCGACCCGCACCGAGGTGCGCGACGCCGCCCGGACCGCCGCCGCCGACGACTTCATCCGGGCGCTGCCGGACGGATACGACACCCCGCTCGCCGACGCGCCGCTCTCCGGCGGCGAACTCCAGCGCCTCGGCCTGGCCCGCGCCGCCCTCACCCGGGCCCGGGTCGTCGTCCTGGACGACGCCACCAGCAGCCTGGACACCGCCACGGAGCTGAAGGTGACCCGGGCGCTCCAGCGGGTCCTGGCCGGCCGCACCAGCCTGGTGGTGGCCCGCCGCCCGGCCA
Organism: Actinomadura sp. 6K520; assembly: GCF_004349245.1. Taxonomy (GTDB): domain Bacteria; phylum Actinomycetota; class Actinomycetes; order Streptosporangiales; family Streptosporangiaceae; genus Spirillospora. The sequence continues at coordinate 36,444 of NZ_SMLC01000010.1, forward strand.
CGGCCGCCCGCGCCGACCTCGTCGCCTGGCTGGACGCCGGCCGGGTGCGGGCCCTCGCCCCCCACGCGGAACTGTGGCCCGACCCCGCCTACCGGGCGGTGTTCGCCGCGTCCACGGCCGAAGCGGCGGCGGGCGCGTGACCGCCCCGCCCGCCGCCCTGCTGCTGCACCGCCACCTTCGCGGGCAGTGGCCGGCCGTGCGCCGCCTCGCCGCCTGGTCCGCCCTCGAATCGCTCCCGGCGTTCGCGTCCGGTCTCCTCCTGGCGCGGGCCGTCGACCAGGGTTTCCTCGCCGGGCGTCCGCTCACCGGTCTCGGCTGGCTCGGCGCCCTCGCCGTCCTGTACGTCGCCGGGGCGGTGGGTACCGGCCGGATCTACCCGTGGCTCGCCGCCACCGTCGAGCCGCTGCGCGACTCCCTGGTGGAGGAGGTCGTCACCGCCTCCCTGCACCGGATGACCGACCGGGCACCGGACACCGGGGGCGCGAGCGTGTCCCAGGTCACCGAGCAGGCCGAGGCCGTCCGGGTGCTGCTCGGCACCGCGCTGCGCAACGTCCGCCAGCTGCTGTCGGCCGGTGTCGCGGCGCTGCTCGGCCTGGCCCTGCTCTCCCCGCCGCTGGCACTGGTCATCTGCCTGTCGGTGGGGCTCGCCCTCGCGGTGTTCGCGGCGTTCGTCGGCCTGCAGATCCGCCGCTACCGGGCCGTCGTCCGGGAGGCGGAGCGGATCGGCGAGAGCGCCGCCGTGATCGTCGGCGGTGTCCGGGACGTCGTCGCCTGCGCGGCGGAGGACCGCGCGGCCCGCACCGTCGGGGAGGTGATCGACGCCCAGGCCGCGGCGCTGCGCGCGTACGCCCGCACCCGCCTGGTCCGCCTGCCGGTGCTCGCCCTGGGGGTGCACGTGCCGCTGATCGCCCTGCTGCTCCTGTCCCCCTACCTGACCGAGCACCACGGGCTCACGCCGGGGCAGGCCGCGGGGGCGGCCGGCTACCTCGTCACCGGGCTCCAGCCCGGCATCACCGTCCTCGTCGACGCGGGCGGCACCCTGCTGCTCAGCCTCGCGGTGATCCTCGGCCGGCTCGCCGAGACCTGCGCCGGCCCCGCCGGTTCCGCCGGTTCCGCCGCCGTCCCGGCCGCGCCGCCCGCCGTCGCCGCGTCCTTCGACATCGAGGCCGACGGCGTCACCTTCGCCTACTCGCCGCACGCCGACCCCGTCCTGCGGGACCTGTCCCTGCGCGTCCCGGAGGGCACGCACCTGGCGGTGGTCGGCCCCAGCGGCGCCGGGAAGTCGACGCTCGCCAACCTCCTCACCGGCCTCCTCCCGCCGCAGCGGGGCGGCGTGACGCTCGGCGGCGTCCCCCTTTCCCGCCTCGACCAGGCGCGGCTGCGGTCGGCGGTCACGCTCATCCCGCAGGAGAGCTACGTGTTCGCCGCGACGCTGCGCGAGAACCTGGCGTACCTGTGCCCGCGGGCCGGCACCGCGCAGCTCGACGACACCGTCCGCGCCGTCGGGCTCACCGCGACCGTCGAGCGCCTCGGCGGATACGACGCCGGCATCCCACCCGGCGGCGGCGACCTCTCCCACGGTGAACGCCAGCTCATCACCCTGGCCCGCGCGCACCTGTCCCCCGCCCCGATCATCGTCCTGGACGAGGCCACCAGCCACCTGGACCCCGCCGCCGAGGCCCGCGCCGAACACGCCCTGGCCGCCCGCGGCAGAACCCTCATCGTCATCGCGCACCGCATCACGTCCGCCGAACGCGCCGGAAAGGTCCTCCTCCTGGACGGCCCCACCCCCCTCCTCGGTACCCACGAGACCCTCCAGGCCAGCAGCCCCCTCTACGCGGACCTGGTGGGCCATTGGCACACCTGACCACCCGCCCTGTCGAAGAGCCGCGCAACCGCTCGTCGACAGCGGAGGTCACCGGGCTTCCCCGGGTGGACGTACCGGGGGGTTGAAACGGGACGGGACGGGGTCGCTCCACCGCAGCGGCAGCGCCCCGGTGATCTCGACGACGTCGGTGGCGGTGAACTCGACCAGCCGCTCGGCGCCCGGCACGGCGGCGGCGTGGACGGGGTCCCAGTCGGTGCGCGCGGTGCCGGTGAGGTACAGGGCGTCCCCGGTGCGCCAGTCGGGGAACAGCAGCCCGGCCCGGGGCTGGACTTCCAGGTTGCCCAGTGTGTTGAACATGGCGTTGCCGACGTAGTCGGGCCAGCGCAGCACGGTCGGCGACACCACCTCCACGAATCCCGGGCCGCCGCCGCGGTGGGAGGCGTCGGCGTCGCCGTCGAGGTCGGAGGTCGCGATGAAGAACGTGTCGGCCCCGGTGATCCACCGCCGCTGGTCGCCGGTCAGCGCGCGGGACCGTTTCGGCGGCGCCGGAGCGGCCGGTTCCCACTGCGGTGCGCGCTTCTGGATGTACTTGGGGCAGTTGGAGTACACCTGGTCGAGCGTGACGCTCAGGCCGCGCCCGGTGGGGACGGCGTGTCCGTTCATCCGCATCCGGCGGTGCCGGGACGGTTCGATGGCGAGCATGCCGACCCGCGCCGGCGCGGTGAGCCGGTCGTGCAGGGGGTCACCGGGCGCCGGGCGGGCGTCGACGGCGATGGTGCGGGCGTCCTCGGCGCGCAGGAAGCCGGGCGGCCCGGTGAGCAGCGTGGCCCACATCCGTCCCCGCCCGTCGGCGGCGCCGAGGACGACCATCGGCTGCTGGAGCAGGAACTTGCGCGCCACCTCGGGGATCTCCGCGCGGATGGCGCGGGCCGAGAACTCGCCCTGGTCCCCCAGACCGGCGCGCCGCTGGGCGGTTCGTTCACCTTCGTGGTAACTGTCGACCGCCACAGCGGCCTCCTTTCGATGGGGCCGGCGAAGGTCAGAAGAAACCGCAGGTCGGGGCCGCGCCGCTCGGCGCGGGTGCGGTGTCGGCACCCGTGGGCGCGTAGATCTCCAGGCGGATGCCGTCGGGGTCGGTGAAGAAGATCCCGCCGGACGAGACGCCCTCGCCGTGCGGGACGACGCCGTCGTGGACGAGCTCGGCGCCCAGCTCGCGCAGCACCCGTTCGGCGGCCTTCACCTCGTCGATCGACTCGACCTGGAACGACAGGTGGTGCAGCCCCGCCGACCGGGTCGGGAAGACGGTGTCGCTCTGCTGCCACAGCGTCAGCACCAGTTGCCCGTCCCGTCCGAGGAAGGCCCAGCGGCGGCCGTCCTCCCTGCCTTCGGCCTGCACGTCGAACCCGAAGACGCGCAGGTAGAAGGGCAGCGACCGGTCCAGATCGGTCACGTTCAGCCCCACGTGCCCCGTCCGCAGGGCCTTGATGGCGACGGTCTCCATGACACACCTCACAAACCCGGGCCGTTTCGCCCGGCTCACGACTAACTGACTATCGAAAGATAGAGGGTTAGAGAGTGATCGTCAACTGGCTAAGTCGCGATAGCCGGATAGAGTGGTGGCGTGCAGCCGGAGCATCGATCCCAGCGGCGGGGCGCCGCGGATCCCCGCCCGCTGACCGGGGAGCCGCTGTGCCTGGACCTGGTCAACACACGGTGGGTCGACGATGGCGTCCTGCTGGACCTGCTCGACTCCACCGACGGCCTGGCCGTCTGGCTGCGTTCGGCCGGGCTGGACGATCGCGCGACGGCCGACCGGGCGACACTGGACGCCGTGCTGGAGACACGCGGAATCCTGCTGGCGCTCCTGGAGCAGGACCCGTCCCCGGAAACGCAGGACGGGCTCAACCGGGTCCTCGAACGCGGCGCGCTGCACTACCGGCTCGGGCCCGGCGGCCCGGAGAGCCATCCGCGGACCGACGACCCGGCATGGCTGCCGTCCTGGCTGGCCGCCGCCGACTACCTACGGCTCATGGCCGCCAGCCCGGACCGCGTCAAACCCTGTGCACACCCCAATTGCGTGCTGTACTTCCACGACACGACCAAGAACGGCACCCGCCGCTGGTGCTCCATGGCCATCTGCGGAAACCGCGCCAAGGCCGCCCGCCACTACGAACGCGCGAAGACCGGACGCTGAGCCGCCCGTGAGGCGGTGTCCCTGGAGCGAGGCCGCCGCGCGCCGAGCACCCCGGGCTCGACGCGATCAGGCGGCGCGGCGGCGGCGCACGCCCCACACAAGCAGAGCCGTCCCGGCGACCAGGGTGACGATCGCGGCGGGCGGCAGGAACCCGAACCGCAAGCTGATCGAGGCGTGCGCGTCCACGCCGGGCCGGCCGTCCAGGCGCATCACCACGACGGACCACGCGCCACCGGTCTTGTCCCACCTGAGGGTCCGCGTACCGGTGCCCGAGGAACTCGCCACCCAGAAGGACTGCCGGGACGGCGCCGCGACCTCGGACGTCCCCGGCAGCCGCCGGAAGACCGGCACGAACGGGCTGAGGTCGGCCGACACGAACTCCTCGTGCGACACCCCGCGCAGATAGCTCTCGACCCGCGCCTTCGGCCCCACCCCCACGAACAGCGGCACGCGGGGATCGGCCGGCCGGACCACGATCTCGACCTCGGCGAGTTCCCCGACATCGGGCATTGGGTCTCCGGCACGGGCCGTCTCCGCCCCCACCTCGATCTCGTCGGTCTTGAGTGCCGCGGTGGACGTGGTGAAGCGCCGCTCACCGGTTCCGAAGGCGCCGCCGGAGGCGGCCTGCACGGCCCCCGCCACGGCGAGCCCGGAACCGGCGAGCAGGAGCGGCACCGCGATGAGGACGCCGAGCAGGCCACGATTCATGGTGGACCCCCTTTTTAGTACGACCGTGCTACAAAGCTCAACGTAACACAGTCGTGCTATAAAAGCCCCATGCCGAAGGTGGTGGATCCGGCCAGGCGCCGGCAGGAAGTGGTCGCGGCCGTGTGGCGGGTCATCCGGCGGGACGGGCTGGACCGGGCCTCGGTGCGCAACGTCGCACGCGAGGCGGGCCTGTCGACGGGGTCGCTGCGGCACTACTTCGCCACCCAGCCCGAACTGCTGGCGTTCACCCTCCGCACGATCATCGAACGGATCGAGGAACGGATAGCCGCGAGCCCGCCGACGGACGGCGACCCCCGCGAGCGCGCCGTCCGCGTCCTGCACGAACTCCTCCCCATGGACGCCGAACGCGCCGCCGAGAACCAGGTCTGGCTGGCCTTCACCGCCCGCGCACTCGTCAGCCCGGAACTGCGCGCCCTGTGCGAAGAGGCCCACGACGCCCTTCGCTCGGGCTGCCGCATCCTGGTCGAGTCCCTGGCCCCGGACGCCGACACCGAACTGGAGACCGACCGGCTGCACGCACTGGTGGACGGCCTGGCCGTCCACGCCGCCCTGCATCCCGGGATCACCACCCCCGCCCGAATGCGCGCCGCCCTGGCCGCCCACCTCGACGACCTCCGCACACGAGACCTCCGCTGACCGATCCGGCAGTGGTCATCGGGGAATGGCCGGAGTCGCCGCCGACCCGAATCCTGATCAGGGATGAAGCCGATCTGAATCAGATCTGAAGGCGGCGGCTGCTTTACTGCCGACCAGGCCCCGCAAGGTGGCGGCTCCACCGGTTTTTCTTAATTGAGGGACCGTTTCCGGATCGCCGCCTCACGCCAGTCGAAAAGTACGTCCCGGAGGGGAAATCCATGTCAAGGCGTACCATCATGACCATGGCCGCATCGGCGCTCTTCGGTGCGGGGATGCTGGTCACCGCGCCCGCGGCCGCGGCCGAACCGAATCCGCCCGGGTGCGAAAAGGGCTACTTCTGCCTGTACTCCTCACACGACCAGACCGGCGGGCTGGTGCTGAAGAGAGCGGGCAACTGGACGGGCAGTGTCAGGGCCGGCTCAGTGTTCAACAACGGCGTTCCCTTCCCGGGCGCCGACCACATCCAGGTCTACTGGTCCTTGGGGGACTACAGCAACACGGCCTGCCTTCACTACAATCCCGGCCCCGGCGCATACAAGCGCGACTTCCTGCCGGGCACGGTCGTGACCAAGGTTGTCTGGCGCGGCGAATGCTAAGGTGCCGCGCTCGAAATGGCGCACCAGCGGCATAGGGTCGCCCGCGTCCTCGATCCGCCGGGCGCCGTGAGGCGAGGTCCGCCGACGCCGGGCGGGTCAGGGCCAGGTCTGGGCTTTGGCGGCGAAGGTCTCGGGGGCGCTGTGGACCGGGACCACGCAGAACAGGTGGCCGCCCGGGGCGCGGAGGGTGTGGGCCTCCTTCCAGGTGGAGACCGGTTCCGCGCCGAGGGCCGTCAGGCGGGCGACCTCTGCTTCCAGGTCGTCGGTCTCGATGTCGAGGTGGTAGCGCGGGGGGCCGTCGACCGACTGGACGACGGTGAGCAGGCCGGGGACGGCGCGGTTCAGGACGGTGAACTGTTCCTCGCCCGGGGCGGGAAACGTCGTGGCCCCCAGGGCGGCGGACCAGAAGTCCGCCGCCTCGGCGGCCTCCTCGGCGGGCGTGTCGATCACGATTCCGACCAGCCGGCTGCGATGCATGGCGGCAGCGTAGCCGGGTTCCGGGCGTGGGTCAGGCGGTGGCTTCGATCTCCTCGCGGGTGAGGACCGGGTCCGGGGCCGTGGGGGCGGTGGAGATGAACGGGTTCGGCTTCTTGCCGGCGGCGCGGGTCTGGGCCTGCCGGTATTCGGGGAGCGGGCCGGTGGCCTCGTGGAGGGCGTTGAGGGTGAACCACAGGGACGTGCGGCGGAGGCGGAGGGTGACCGGGTTGGGCGGCTGGTAGAGGGCCAGCTTCTGGGCCCAGTGCGGCAGCATGTCGCGGGCCGCCCAGTCCATGAACTCGCTGCCGGGCTCCCAGGGCTTGGCCTTGCTGTCGCGCAGGTTGGGGCCGGTCTGGAACGCCTTGATGGGGGTGACCGCGAGTTTGGGCAGGTAGGACTCCAGGCATTCGGCGGTCTCGGCCTTCGTGGTGGGAAGGTCGGTGCCGCCTAGGGCCTCGCCCACGCGGACGAACTCGCGGTAGTAGCGGTCGATGTCGTGCAAGGGGCGGCGGTGGTAGCGCTCGTGGGCGGTGGCCAGGCCCCACACGACGGTGGCGTAGTTCCAGCGCAGCCATTCGGGGTCGTCGGCGTCGTAGGCGAGTCCGTCGGGGCGGGTGCCCTTGACCGTGTGGTGCATGGCGCGGACGGTGCGCGCCAGCTTCTCCGCGGTCTGCGTCGAGCCGTAGGCGGTGCCGATGAAGAACGAGATGGAGTGCGCGAGGCGCACCGCGGCGCCTTCCGGGTCGACGTTGCCGGTGGGAACGCCGTCGACGCGCTCGGCGATGCGGGTGTGGTCATAGCCCATCCAGCTGATGCTGGGGTCGAGGCCCTCGATGTAGGCGGCGCCGACCAGGCCGAGGACCAGGGTGGGCAGGTGCGAGTGGACGTACCAGACCGCGCTGCCGGGCCCGAACCAGCCGGGGTCGCCCGCGGGGCCGGCGAAGTCGAGGCCCTTGAAGAACCTGGAGCGGATCTCGGTGTCGAAGGACTGCTCGAACCGTCTGGCGATCGGGTTGGTCTTCATCCGGGGGCTCCTACTTTCTGGCTACGACTGTAGCCAGAATAAGCGATTGGTTACGTGTGTGTCCAGACTTGCCGCTTGCTATCGTGAGCGCCATGGCGAGCGTGTCCTCCCGGTGGGCCGGGGTCCCCGTGGCCCGGCGGAAGGACGAGCGGCGCGAGATGCTCGTCCGGGCGGCGTTCGCGCTGTTCGGAGAGCAGGGCGAGGCCGGGCTCACGGTGCGCGCGGTGTGCCGCGAGGCAGAGCTGCACACCCGGTACTTCTACGAGAACTTCACCGGGACCGACGAGCTGCTCGCCGCCGTCTACGACCAGCAGGCGGCCGCGCTCGGGGACGTCCTCACCCGCGCCCTGGACGAGGCGGGCCCCGATCCGGAGGCGCGGACGCGCGCGGGCATCAGCAACGTCCTCCGGTTCATCAGCGAGGACCCGCGGCGCAGCCGCGTGCTGTTCGCCGAGGCGCGCGGCAACGAGGTCCTGGCCGTGCGGCGGAGGGCCGCGCAGACCGGGCTGCTGGACGGTCTCATCGCGATGGGCCCCGGGCCGGAACTGCCGGTCGTCATCGCCGCGACCATGTTCACCGGCGCGATGACCGAGCTGGCGCAGCAGTGGGCGGACGGACGGCTGGGGCACGATCTCGACGCCGTCGTCGACCAGGCCGTCGCACTGTCACTGGCCCTGCACGCGACGACCGCGAAGCACCTTCCGGGCTAGGCGGCCGCCTGACGGGCGGAGGCGCCGGTGGCCCGGCGGGCGAAGGCGCCGATCTCCTTGATCGCGGCGAGGCCCTCCCGGGAGACGTCGGCGAAGATCTGGAAGACGTGCATCTGCCCCTCCCAGATCTGGAGCGTGCAGGGCACGTCCGCGGCGCCGAGCCGTTCGGCCATCAGCTCGGCGTCGGCGCGGATCACCTCGATCGAGCCGGCCTGGATGAGGGTGGGCGGCAGGCCACCGAGGTCGGCGTGCACGGGGCTCAGCCAGGGGTCGGTGTGAACGGCGTCCGGAAAGCAGGTGCGGACCATGTCCCACATGCGCGGCGCCGGGATGAACGGGTCGAGCGCCGCGTTGGCGTGCGCGATCTTGACGTCGATGTCCAGGTCCGCGAAGGGCGACAGGGCGACGATGCCGGCGGGGCGGGGCAGCCCGTCGCGCAGCGCGTACAGCGGTGCCATGAAGGCGAGGTAGCCGCCCGCCGAGTCGCCGCCGACCACGATGTCGTCCGCGTCGTACCCCTTGCCCAGCAGCCAACGGTAGGCGTCCACGCAGTCGCCGATGGACGTGCGGATGGGGACGCGGGGCTGCATGCGGTAGGCGACCGAGAGCACCGGCATGCCCGCCGCCTGGGAGATCCGGGCGAGCATCCGGCGGTGGGTGCGCAGGCCGCAGGCGACGAACCCGCCGCCGTGGAAGTAGAGGACGACCTTGCCCGACCCGGCGGGCACGCCGCGGCCGCGGACCCATTCGGCGGCGCAGCCGAGCCCCTTCACCTTCGTGACGCGGGTGCCGCGCGGGGGCACCATGAGCGCCGCGCCGAGGTCGAGCAGCGGGGCGAGGCGCAGCGTGAACGGCGTCCACGGCAGCCGGGCGACGAGCGGGCGCAGGAACCACCGGGACAGCCGCGCCGCCGCCCGTGCCGGCCACCCGCATCCCGCGCGCTCCTCCACCACCGGTGCGATCGGCATCCGCCGCCCCTCTCGCCAGTCGAATTCCGCGGCGAGAGAGTACTACCGAGTAAGTGTTCAGGTACAGAGTCAGGCGTGCAGAACCTCGTCCGGGGGGCCGACCGACACGCGGGTGAAGCGGACGGTGAGGCCGTCGCGTTCGGGGGCGCAGCAGTAGGGACCGGCCGCCGCCTGGACGCCCGCCGGGAACGGCGCCAGCCGGATCAGGTGCCACGGGTCGTCGCCGGCGCGGGCCCGGATCGTCACGGCGTCGCCGCTGCGGCTGGCCCGGAGCGTCACCTCGCGGCCCGCCCAGGGGACGGGCGCGGACGACCAGTCCGAGACGCCGTTGGTGACGACGGCGCCGAGCTGGAGTTCCCCGTCGCAGTACTCGGCGCCCGTCTTGATCCAGGTGGCCTCGTCCAGGCGGAGCAGGATGCCGGCCTGGTCGAACTGGTGGTCGTAGTCGGCGATGAAGGACACCTCGACGGCGGCCTCGGGGCCGAGTGGCGACAGCAGCGCGTGGCCGCTGTCGCGGTCGTAGCCGTAGGCGGTCGTCCGCCAGAAGTCGCTGCCCTTGGCGGCGGTGACGAGGAGGTCGGCTCCGTCGCGGTCGGCGGCGGGGGGCGGGTTGAGCCAGTCACCTGTGATCATGGCTCGGAATCTACGGGAGGGGTGGGGCTGGCTCCACCCTCTTTCCGGGGCTTTCCCTCCGCCGACCGGGTGGGTGGGACCAGTGCCCGGAAAGTGTCGGACCCGAAAGATGGGATGGGACGGGAACGACGGGGTAACCGGGAGGACCACCAATGGCGAGCGGCGGGTTGAGCATGTCCCTCCACCGGGGCGTGCGGGGCGGGTTGCGGCCGCTGGCCACCGAGATGGGGCTGCTGGCGGTCCTCTTCACGTTCTACAGGTGGGGGCGGACGCTGTTCGACCACGGCCCCGCCGAGGCGATGGCGAACGCGTCGCGGCTGTGGGGGTTCCAGGGCGCCTGGCTGCCGAGCGAGGTGGAATTGCAGCAGTGGGCGCTGGGGTGGGAGCACACCGCCTTCCTGGCGAATGTGTATTACGTGGGCATGCACTTTCCCGGGACGGCCCTGCTGTTGGTCTGGCTTTATGTGCGGCACCGGTCGTCCTATACCAGGGTGCGGAACGAGCTGGTGGTGCTGACCGGGGCGGGGCTGGTCGTGCACGTGCTGTTCCCGCTGGCGCCGCCGCGGCTGGCCGGCATCGGCGCCACGGACACGATGCTGACCGTCGGCCCGTCCGCGTATCCGGCCACGACGGACGGGATCGCCAACCAGTACGCGGCGATGCCGTCGCTGCACGTCGGGTGGGCGCTCCTCGTCGCCGTCGCGGTGCTGCGGGTGTCGCGGAGCCGGTGGCGGTGGGTCGTCGCGGCGCACGCGCCGGTCACGGTGTTCGTGGTGGTCGTGACGGCCAACCACTACTGGACGGACGGCCTCGTCGCCGCCGTCCTGCTGGCGGGTGCGCTGACGGCGGTCGCGGCCGTCGAGCGGGTGCGGCGGGGCGCGGCGCCGCGAGCGGCCCGGCAGGCACGGGCGACCCGGCCGGCGCGGGCGGCGCGGCCGGTCCCCGCCGCCGGGGACGGGCCCGCCGGCCACGTCCGCGGAGCCGGCGGGCGCCGCGAAGACCGCCTCGACGCGGACGCTCCCGCCCGCGACGATCTCGTGGCCGCCTGACGGACCGTCCGAAACGTGACCACCTGTGATGCACATTACCCACAAACAGGGCTGTGACCAGGATAAACTGCCCCAATGACTTTGCTTGTGGCCCGCCGGCACGTTGACTACGGGCGCGTCACCAGCAGCAGCTGTTGCCGCGCGACCTCCTGACGCCGCCCGCCGCGGGCGCCGTCCAGCGACCCGGCCGGCATCCGCGCCGCGCACGGCGACGTCCTTCCCGCCCGCGCCCCGCGCCCCGCGCCCCGCGGCCGGAGCCATGCGCATTCCGCACGAGTACGCCGTCCCGCGCGACCTCCCCACCACCGCCCCGCACAGCCCGAGGAGACCCATGAGCCAGCACGACGAGAACGCCCCGTCCGCCGAGTCCGGCTGGTCGTTCGAGACCAGGCAGGTGCACGCCGGCACCCGGCCCGACCCGGCCACCGGGGCGCGGGCCGTGCCGATCTACCAGACGACCTCCTTCGTCTTCCGCGACACCGAGCACGCCTCGAACCTGTTCTCGCTCGCCGAGGCCGGCAACATCTACACCCGCATCATGAACCCGACCCAGGACGCGTTCGAGCAGCGCGTCGCCGCGCTGGAGGGCGGGGTCGGCGCGCTCGCGGTCTCCTCGGGGCAGGCCGCGGAGTCGATGGCGATCTGGAACCTGGCGCGCGCCGGCGACCACATCGTCTCCGCCGCCACGATCTACGGCGGGACGCACAACCTGTTCCGGCACACGCTGCCGAAGTTCGGCATCGAGGTCTCCCTCGTGGAGGACCCCGACGACCTCGACGCCTGGCGGGCCGCGATCCGGCCGAACACCAAGGCGCTCTTCGCCGAGAGCATCGGCAACCCGCGCGGCAACGTCCTCGACATCCGCGCCGTCGCCGACGTCGCGCACGAGGCGGGCGTCCCGCTGATCATCGACAACACGGTCGCCACCCCGTACCTGGTGCGCCCGCTGGAGCACGGCGCCGACATCGTGGTGCACTCGGCGACCAAGTTCCTCGGCGGGCACGGCACCACCATCGCGGGCATCGTGGTCGACGGCGGCACGTTCGACTTCGGGGCGCACCCCGAGCGGTTCCCCGACTTCAACGAGCCCGACCCGAGCTACAACGGCCTGCGCTACTGGCCGGCGCTCGGCCCGGGCGCCTACGGCATCAAGATGCGGGTCCAGCTGCTGCGCGACCTCGGCCCCGCCCTCTCCCCGCACTCGGCGTTCCTGCTGCTGCAGGGCGTGGAGACGCTCAGCCTCCGGATGGAGCGGCACTCGTCCAACGCGAGGGAGCTGGCCGAGTGGCTGGAGCGGCACGACGAGGTGTCGGCCGTCCACTACCCGGGGCTGCCGTCCAGCCCGTGGCACGAGGCGGCCCGGCGCTACCTGCCGCGCGGCACGGGCGCCATGGTGAGCTTCGAGCTGCCCGGCGGCATCGAGGCGGGCCGGCGTTTCGTGGAGGGCGTCCGGCTGTTCAGCCACCTCGCCAACATCGGCGACGTGCGCAGCCTGATCATCCACCCGGCGTCCACCACGCACAGCCAGCTGACGCCCGCGGAGCACGCCGCGGCCGGCGTCACCCCCGGGCTGGTGCGGCTCTCGGTCGGCATCGAGAACGTCAGCGACCTGAAGGCCGACCTGGAGGCCGGGTTCCGCGCGGCGAAGGGCGCGCTCTGACCGCCGACCCCGAGACCGCGCCGATCCCCCTCCCGCCGGTCTCCGGGGCCTGGCGGGAGGGGGATCCGCCCGGCCGGCGGCGATGGGTGACGCTCGACCGGCCGCTTCCGCTGGAGGTCGGCGGCGTCCTGCCCGGGGTGCGGCTCGCGTACGAGACGTGGGGGCGGCTCGCCCCCGACGCCTCCAACGCCGTGCTGGTGCTGCACGCCCTCACCGGGGACAGCCATGTCGCCGGTCCCGCCGGGCCGGGGCATCCCACGCCCGGCTGGTGGGACGGGCTGGTCGGGCCGGGCCGCCCCCTGGACACCGACCGCTGGTTCGTCGTCGTCCCCAACGTGCTCGGCGGCTGTCAGGGCAGTACCGGGCCGTCCTCCCCCCGGCCGGACGGAAGACCCTGGGGAGGGTCGTTCCCCCACCTGACGCAGCGCGACATGGTGGCCGCCGAGGCGCTGCTCGCCGACGCGCTCGGAATCGAGCGCTGGGCGCTGGTGACCGGCGGGTCGATGGGCGGGATGCGGGCGCTGGAGTGGGCGGTGTCGTATCCGGAGCGGGTCGGGGCGCTGCTGCTGCTCGCCACCACCGCCGCGGCGAGCGCCGAGCAGATCGCCATGGCCGCGGTGCAGTTGCACGCGATCCGCGCCGACCCGGGCTGGCGCGGCGGCGACTACCACGGCGCCGCGCCGGGGCACGGGCCGCACGCCGGGCTGGGCACCGCGCGCCGGCTCGCCCACATCACCTACCGCAGCGAGCCGGAGCTGCAGGCCCGGTTCGGCCGCCGCGCGCAGGACGGCGAGGACCCGCTGCGTTCCGGCCGCTACCAGGTGGAGTCCTACCTCGACCACCACGCCGGCAAGCTGGTGCGGCGCTTCGACGCGGGCAGCTACGTGGTGCTCAGCGAGGCGATGAACGGCCACGACACCGGCCGCGGCCGGGGCGGCACGGCCGCGGCGCTGCGCCGGGTGACGGCCCGGACGCTGGTGGCCGGCATCGACTCCGACCGGCTCTACCCGCCGGCGCAGCAGGCCGAGCTGGCCGCCGGGATCCCGGCCGCCGACCGCCTGCGGGTCATCGAGTCGCCCAGCGGCCACGACGGCTTCCTCACCGAGACCGCCCAGGTCGGCGCCCTCGTCCGCGAGCTGCTCGACGGCTGAGGCCCGCGGCGCCCCCGGTACGGTCCGGGTACGGCAGAGTTGTGGTCATGTTGCCGACGCACACGAGTTCCGAGGTTCCGGACGTCCCGGTGGCGGTGCTGCCGATCGGGAGCCACGAGCAGCACGGCCCCTTCCTGCCGCTCGCGACCGACACGGTGATCGCCTGCACGGTCGCGCGGGAGATCGCCGCGGCGCACCCGGTCCGGCTGCTCCCGCCCGTGACGATCTCCTGCTCGCACGAGCACGCGGCCTGGCCGGGGACGGTGAGCATCTCGGCGGCGACCCTGCACGCGGTGGTCCGCGACGTGGCCGGGTCGCTGCGCCGGTCGGGGGTGCCGAAGCTGGTCCTGGTGAACGGGCACGGGGGCAACTACGTGCTGGGCAACGTCGTCCAGGAGGCGCACGGCGACATGGCGCTGTTCCCCGGCCTGGACGAGTGGGCCGAGGCGCGCGCGGCGGCGGGCGTCGAGACCTCCGACGCCGACGACATGCACGCCGGTGAGCTGGAGACCTCGATCCTGCTGCACGCCCACCCGGAACTCGTCCGGGACGGGTACGGGACCGCCGACCACCTGGCCGGTGACCGGCGGCATCTGCTGACGGCGGGGATGGCCGCCTACACCGCGTCGGGCGTCATCGGGCGGCCGTCACTGGCCGACGCCGGCAAGGGCCGGGACGCCCTGCGGAGCCTGGTCGCGGCGTTCGGGCACTGCCTCGCGGCGCTTCAGCAGCAGGGCGGCGGCGCCGGGCAGGCACGCGACGAACGTGAGCACCCCGTAGCCGACGGAGACGGTCAGGCCCTGCGCTGACCCGAGCCCGGCGGCGCCGAACGCGACGGCGAGGACGGCCTCGCGCGGCCCCCAGCCGCCGACGTTCACCGGCAGCACCATCACGAGGAGCGCCAGCAGGAGCAGCGGCACCAGGGTGGCGAGCGGGGCCGTGGAGCCGGTGAGGCGGGCGGCGACGACGAACAGCGTCAGGTGCCCGGCGAGGGCCGTCACGGACAGGATCACGATGGCGGGCCAGATGTCCAGCACGGCGCGCGTGTCGGCGACCATCGTCGCCACGGCCCCCCGCCGCCCGGTGCGGTTGCGCCGGCGGGCCACGACGAGCAGCAGGCTCAGCACGACCGCGATCACGACCAGGGACGGCGTCAGGGCAGGGGCGATCGCCGACAGCACGGCGGGCTGGGTGAACAGGACGGCGAGGCCCACGAGCACCGGGACGACCTGTCCCGCCACCCGTTCGAGGAACACCGCCCGCACCCCGCGGCCGACGTCACCGGACCGATGGCCGTGGCTCACCGCGCGGTGGACGTCCCCCAGCACACCGGCGGGCAGTACCGCGTTGAGGAACTGGGCCTTGTAGTAGTCCCGCACGGCCCCCGCCATGGTCAGGGGCAGGCCCAGGCGCTGTGCGACCAGGCGCCACCTGGCCGCGCTGAGCACGGTCGTCAGCAGCCCGATGGCGAGCGCGATGGCGATGGCCCCCGCGTCGATGGCCTTGAGCGCGTCGACGAACGCGTCCGTGCTGTGCCACCACAGGAGCGCGGCGAGGATGCCCAGCCCGGTGAGCAGGCGCAGCCAGGGCCAGAGCTTCGTCACGGTGTACCCCCGGGTAGGGCGAGCAGGTCGACGTGGTGGACCTCGGCGGTGAGCCCGCCCGCCGCGCACTCGGCGAGCCGCCGGCGCAGGTAGGCGTCCGCGGGCGGCCCCAGCTCGGGGCGCTGCTCGACGGCGGCGCCGACCCAGCCGCGCAGCCATTCGGCGGTCAGCGCGGCCTGCCCGGGACCGAGCCGCCACGGGCTCGGGCGCGTCCGCACGGACGCACCACGCCGCCCGAACGCCTCGGTGGCGGCGGTGACGGCGTCCGGTCCGAGGCGGCCGCCGCGGCGCTGGTGGGCGTCGAACGCGGCGGCGATCTCGTCGTCGAGCGGGTCGGGCGGGTTCAGCCGGACCCGCCCGACGACCGACAGGGTCAGCAGCGCCGGGCAGCCGACGGCGGCGGCGATGGACTCGACCTCGGCGGCGGTCAGCACGTCCAGCAGCGCCGACGCGGTGACGAGCGACGCGCCGACGAGATCGGACGCGCGCAGCGACCCGAGGTCGCCCTTGCGGGTCTCGATCGTCGCGGGCAGCCCGTCGGCGGTGACGTAGGCGTTGTCCCGGGCCAGGTCGAGCAGTGCGGGATCGTGGTCCTGCAGGATCCAGTGCTGCGGGCCGCGCAGCCGCCCCGAGAGCCAGCGCCCCAGGGAGCCCGTGCCGCAGCCGAGGTCCCAGATGACCAGCGGCTCGCCCGGCGGGAGCGCGTCGCGGAGCGGGTCCAGCAGTTCGGAGGCGCGGGCGACGGCGTCCGCGCCCTCCCGCAGCGTCAGCCAGGAGGGGTCGAAGCTCACCGTGCCTCCCTGCGCAGGCGGGTCAGGACGACGGCCATGCGGCGGGCGGTGTCGTCCCAGCCGGGGAGCATGCCGCGGCGCAGCCGGGCCGCGGCGCGCAGGCGGCCCCGCAGCTCCGGCGTCACCAGCCACCGGCGCAGCGACGCGGCCAGCGCGCCCGGGTCGTCCGGCGGTACGAGGAGGCCCGGGACGGCGCCCGTGGGGTCCCAGCCGAGCGTGTCGGGCACGCCGTCGACCGCCGTCGCGATGACCGGGACGCCCCTCGCGAGGGCCTCGCTCACGACCATCCCGTACGTCTCGGCGCGGGACGCGAGGATGACGAGGTCGGCCCCGGCGTAGGCGTCGTCGAGCCGCTTGCCGGTCAGCGGCCCCTCCAGGTGGACCCGGTCGCCGAGGCCGTGCCGGGCGATGAGCCGGTGCAGGCGCGTCACGTACTCGGGGTCGCGGCGCAGCGGGCCCACGATCTCGCACTGCCACGGCAGGTGCGCGAGGGTGGCGAGCGCCTCCACCAGGACGTCGTGGCCCTTGCGCGGCGTCACCGAGGCCACCGACAGCAGGCGGGTCGTCCCGTCGGTGCCGGCCGCGAGGGACGCAGGGTCGGTCCCGGGCGTCACGGCGTGGACGCGGGACGCCTCCAGGCCGTGGTGGGCGGTGAGGTGCTCCTTCGCCCACGGGCTGGTCGCCACCACGGCCCCGGCCGCCTCCAGCACCTCGCGCTCGCCCGCGTTGAGGTCGGCCTGGCCGGGTTCGTCCGCCAGCGGGAGGTGGACGAGGACCGCCAGCCGCAGCCGGCTCGCCTCCGGCACGACGATGTCGGGGACGCCGCACGCGACGAGGCCGTCCATCAGGACGACGCCGCCGTCGGGCAGGCCGCCGAGCGACCGGGCGAGGCCGTCCCGCGCGGCCTCGTCGGGACGCGGCCACGCCCCGGGCAGCGCCAGCTCCCGGACCGTGCGCCCCGACGCCGCCAGCGCGTCGCTCAGCCGCCGGTCGTAGCGGTTGCCCCCGCTCGGCACGTCGGGGTCGTCGATGTCGCCCGGGACGACGAAGCAGATCTCGTGCGGCCCGCCCGCGGAACCGCTCACGGGGCCGCTCACAGGGCCGCTCACAGGGCACGCTCGTAACTGGCCCAGGCGACGTGCGACTCTTTCAGCGTCACCGTGATGCCGGACAGGCCGCGCGCGTTCTCGCCGAGGGCGCCCGCGTGGACCCGGTCGGCGAGCCGGTCGGCGATGACCTTGGCGAGGAACTCCGTCGACGTGTTGACCCCGGCGAAGTCCGGCTCCTCGTCCAGGTTGCGATAGTTCAGCCCGCCCAGGACCTCGCCCAGCTCGCGGGTGGCGAGCCCGATGTCGACGACGATGCCGTCCGGGTCCAGGCCGGGGCGGCGGAACGTCGCGTCCACCACGTACGTCGCGCCGTGCAGCCGCTGCGCCGGCCCGAAGACCTCGCCGCGGAAACTGTGGGCGATCATGACGTGGTCGCGGACGGTGATACCGAACAAGGTCGTCCTCCAGATGGTCGGGATGCAAAGGACTGGAAACGCAAGGGCTCAGTAAGTGATTCGGTGGCAGAGGGCGGGAAGTTCACCGCTCGCCAGCCGCGGCATGACCCGCGGCAGATCACCGAAGGGACTCTCGCCGGTGACCAGCGTGTCGAACGCGGGGTTCGCGAGCAGCCGCAGCGCCAGCGACACCCGCTCGGCGAAGGTCCGCCGGGACCGCCGCACCGGCGGCACGGCGCCGACCTGGCTGCCGCGGATCGTCAGCCGCCGCGAGTGGAAGAACTCCCCCAGCGGGACGCTGACCCGCCGGTCCCCGTACCAGCTCAGCTCCACGACCTCCCCCTCCGGCGCGAGCAGCTCCAGCGACCTGGCCAGGCCGGCCTCGGTGGCGCTCGCGTGGACGACCAGGTCGCAGCCGCCCGCCGCCTCCTCGGGGGACGCGAACCCGACGCCCAGCGCCCGCGCGACGCCGGCGCGGGAGGGCTCGGTGTCGACGAGCTGGACGTCGCAGCCCGGGAACCCGGCGAGGACCCCGGCGACCGAGCAGCCGATCATCCCGGCGCCGACCACGGCGACGCGGTCGCCGACCAGCGGCGCCGCGTCCCACAGCGCGTTCACGGCGGTCTCCACGGTCCCGGCCAGGATGGCGCGCCCCGGCGGCACCTCGGCGGGGACGGGGGTGACCGCATCGGCCGGGACGACGTACCGGGTCTGGTGCGGGTAGAGGCAGAACACCGTGCGGCCGAGCAGTTCCGGCGGGCCGTGCTCGACCACGCCGACGTTCAGGTAGCCGTACTTGACCGGGCCGGGGAACGCCCCGTCCTGGAACGGCGCCCGCATGATCGCGTGCTGGTTCGGCGGGACGGCGCCGCGGAAGACGATCGACTCCGTCCCCCGGCTCACCCCGGAGCACACCGTCCGGACCAGCACCTCGCCGGCCCCCGGCTCCGGCAGGACGACATCGCGGATCTCCCCCTTACCGGGAGACCGGATCCAGAAGGCGCGGGCGTCGCGCTCCATCCGTGTTCCTCCCCCGACTCCCCCGGCCCGCCGGCCGCTTCGCGTGCCGCCGTGTGTACAGCCACCCGACGTCCCGCCCGAACGACCACGCCAGCAGCGCGAGCGACACCGCCACCAGCGCGGCCGCGTAGGGGACGACGCCCGAGGCGGCCACGGTCAGCGCGACCCCCTGCACCACCGCGACGGCCTTGCGCGCGATGCTGGGCCGCAGCTCGGCGCGCAGCCACGGCGCCGCCCACGCCGCGGCGCCGAACACGTACCGCATCGCCCCGATCGCCAGCACCCACGCCCCGGCGGACCAGGCCACGTGCACGCTCAGCACCAGGACGAGGAAAGCGTCGACCTCCATGTCGAACCGGGCGCCGAGCCGCGACGCCGTCCCGGTGCGCCGGGCGACCTGCCCGTCGACACCGTCCAGGACGAGCGCCACCGATGCGGCCGCGACCAGCGTCCACGTGTGGCCGTCCCCCATCAGATGCCCCGCGACCAGCGCCGTGACACCCCCCGTGAGGACAACGCGACCGAGCGTTACATGGTCGGCGGGCCCGAGCGTCCGCCGACGGCGGAAAGCCATGGTGAGGACGCCCCACGAGACCAGCGCGTAGCCGACGCCCACGGCGACGCCCGCGATCCCGGGCCGCAGCGCGGCCAGCAGCGCGAACTGGACGCCCACCGCGGCCGCCAGCTCCACGCCCCGCGTGGGCGTCAGCCTCCTGCGGCGCGGCGCC
Organism: Actinomadura sp. 6K520; assembly: GCF_004349245.1. GTDB lineage: Bacteria > Actinomycetota > Actinomycetes > Streptosporangiales > Streptosporangiaceae > Spirillospora. Next base: position 55,746 of record NZ_SMLC01000010.1, read on the forward strand.
CCGGCGGTGTAGAGCACGCCGGGCCGCACCGTCGTCAGCGGGCGCGTGACCGCCATGGGCCGCGTCATCCGTGGACCTCGCTGACCGGCGCCTCCCCGATGGCGCCGTCCAGCGCCGGGGCCTCCAGCTGGGGAAGGTCGTGGCCGAGCCGGTCGCGCTTGGCGGTGAGGTAGCGGACGTTGTCGTCGCTGACCGGGACGAGCAGCGGCACGCGCGCCGCGATGGCGATCCCGTAGGACTCCAGCGCGCTCACCTTGACCGGGTTGTTCGACAGCAGCCGCACCGACCGGACCCCGAGATGCCGCAGGACGCGCGCCGCCGGCCCGTAGTCGCGGACGTCGACCGGCAGGCCGATGGCCGTGGCGGAGTCGACGGTGTCGAGGCCCTGGTCGTCCTGCAGGATGTGGGTGCGGACCTTCGCCACCAGCCCGATCCCGCGCCCCTCGTGGCCGCGCAGGTACACCAGGACACCGGCACCCTCGCGGACGATGGCGTCCAGCGCCGCGCCGAGCTGGTCCCCGCACTCGCAGCGCGTGGCGGCGAAGATGTCGCCGGTCATGCACTCGGAGTGCATCCGGACGAGCACGTTCTCCCTGCCCTCGACGTCGCCCCGCACGAGCGCCATGTGCTCGTGCCCGTCGACCGGGTCCCGGAACGCGACGGCGCGGAAGACGCCGCGCCTCGTCCGGAGATCCGCCTCCGCTATGTCCTTCTGGTCGATGCCCTGGTCCCGCATCGCTCCCCTTCCTCGGCGTCGCAATCACCCTGTACTACGTGGCAGAGGCACCAGGTGGTTGCGTCAGACGGTCCGTATACCCCGTGGCACGGAGGGGAGACACCGCAGGGTTCAGCCTAGGCGGGCCCGGACCACGAGGTCGTGCAACGCACGGGGGTTCGCGGGGAATTCGGGCAGGTCACTGCGGTCGCGCTCGTCCTCCAGGCGGGCGGTGAGCGCGGCGATGTCGGCCTGGAGGCGCGACGGGGCGGGGGCGTCCCCCGGCAGGGCGCCGTGCTCGGCGGCGCGCTTCGCCTCGATCAGGCCGGGAAGGTAGGACGGCCCGTCGCCGGTGAGGCGCGTCAGGTCGGCCTGGATCTCGCCCGCACGCATCAGGTGGATGCCCGTCAGCAGGACGCGGAACGTGTAGAGGAGGGGCTTCAGCTCGTTCGTCTTCTCGAACAGCTTCCACTGGGAGCGCGCGAAGCCCAGGTAGTGGTGCGCGTGGTTCGACGTCAGCAGGCCGGGGACGAGGTCCTTGAGTTCCCGGTGAACCCGAGATGTGGCGACGACCAGCGGCGACATGACCTGTTCCAGGACGTACCCGTTGCGCCGCAGAAGCATGGTGCAGAACTTGGCCAGATCGTGCGTGACGATGTCGGCCTCCACGCCCTCGTGGTCCCACATGAAGGTGACGGTCTCCTCCCCCGTCTCCAGACCGACGATCTCCTCCAGGGGGAGGAGGTGGACGCCGCGCAGGTCGATGTCGGAGTCCTCCGAGGGGAAGCCGTACAGGTGGGCGCCGCTGACCGTGACGAACGCGCGGGGGTACGGATGGTCGGCCGCAAGGCGGCCGAGCAGTCCTTCGGGAACGTTCACGGGTCGATGCTCCTGCGTCGTACGGAGATCAGGAGGTCCTCGATCTTCGCGCGGTCGGGCTCGGGGGGCAGCGGGCTGCGGGGCGCCGCGGCGGCCAGGTCGGCGGTGAGGGCGGCGCGCCAGCTCTCGACCTCGCTCCAGGCGACCTCGCCGCGGCGGACGGCGAGGAGCCGGTCGCGCAGGTCACCGACGTCCACGCGCGGCTCACCGTGCCGGACGCAGTGGAGGCCGCTGACGAGGAGGCGCAGCATGTGCATGACGTGCTTCCAGCGCGGCGCGCCGCCGTTGCGCAAGTCGCCCGCGAGCTTGCGGAACTGGGCCTCCGCGTAGCGCAGGAACGTGCGGTGCACGTGCCGGGACAGGAAGGCGGACCGGACGGCCAGCAGTTCCTCGCCGGCCGGGGTGACCTTCTCGACCAGCGGCGACCACAGGCACTCCAGGACGGTCGGGTTGGCGGCCAGCGCGAGCTCGCAGAACCGCTCCAGCTCCCACGAGAACTGCTCGGGCAGCGGGCCGTCCAGGTGCGTGGGCGGTTTGGTGAGACGCCAGAACAGCGGAGCCGGCGCCGCGTAGACGCCGCGCCGGTCGACGTCGCTGCCGCCGGTCGCCAGCCCGTAGGCCCGCGACCCGGTCACGACCGACAGGATCGTGTGGTCGCGGACGAGGTCGAGGCCGAGCGCGCTGCCGTTCACGTGGGGCAGCCTGGCGCAGGCGCCGCGGGCGTGTCGACCTGGTTTGTCCGGAACTCTGGAAAGAGTTACAGATTGGCCACGGACTTGCAGAAAGTTTCTGCAAGCTGTTTACGACATTGCAACGCGTTGCTAGCGTCCGGCACCAGCCACCCCCCATCCCCGGACAAGCGGGACGGCCGGCCCCCGAAGGCACGTCCGCCCGTCCCGCCAAGGAGGACACCATGCGGCGCATCCCCCCCAACGGCGGCAGCTCACTCCTCGGCATCGTCGCCTGCGCCGCCCTCGCGCTCTCGCTCACCGCCTGCGGCGGCGATGACGACGGCGGCTCGCAGGGCGGCAGCGGCACCGCGGGCCTGGAGGGCCGCGGGCCGATCACCTTCGTGACCGGCAAGGACCGGTCCGGCAACCTGCAGAAGCAGGTGGACGCCTGGAACTCCGAACACCCGGACGAGCAGGTCCGCGTCATCGAACTGCCGGACGAGCCCAACGACCAGCGCCAGCAGATGATCCAGAACGCCACCACCAGGTCGGACGCCTATTCGGTGCTGAACCTCGACGTCGTGTGGACCGCCGAGTTCGCCGCCAACCGGTGGCTGGTGGAACTGCCCAAGGACAAGATCGACCTGTCCGCGATCCTGCCCGCGACGATCAAGACCGGGCAGTACCGGGACCGGCTCTACGCGGTGCCGTCGACGTCCGACGCGGGAATGCTCTACTACCGGAAGGACCTCCTGGACAAGGCCGGGATCTCCGATCCGCCGAAGACCTACCAGGAGATGTGGGACGCCTGCGACAAGGTGCGGAAGCTGCCCGAGGGCGAGGGCACCGACTGCTACTTCACCGAGGTCAACAAGACCGAGAGCATGACGATCAGCGCGGTCGAGGCGATCACCGCGGCGGGCGGCTCGATCATCGGGCCGGACGGCAAGCCGACGCTGAACACGCCGCAGGCCCGGCAGGGCGTGGAGTTCCTCGTGGACGCCAAGAAGACCCGGATGCCCAAGGAGGCCGTCACGCTCGACACCGAGGGCGGGCGGCGCTACTTCCAGTCCGGCAAGCTGGTCTTCCAGCGGCAGTGGCCCTACCAGTACGCGCTCGCCAACGAGGACGACGGGTCCTCCGAGGTGGCGGGCAGGTTCGCCGTCGCGCCGCTGCCGGGCCCGGACGGCCCCGGCGTGGCCAACCTCGGCGGGCACAACCTCGCGATCTCCGCGTTTGCCCCGAACAAGGCCACCTCGCTCGACTTCGTCAACTACCTGACGGGCGCGGACGCCCAGCGCGCCAACCTGCTCGCGACGTCGCAGGCACCGACCATCGCCGCGCTGTACGACGACCCGGAGATGGTGCAGAAGTTCCCCTACCTGCCCGTCCTCAAGAAGGCCATCGAGACCGCCGAGCCGCGTCCGGTCGCCGTCAAGTACGGGGACGTGACCGCCGCGATCCAGGGCGAGATGTACGACGCCGTGACCGGGAAGAAGTCCGCTGAGCAGGCGCTGAACGACCTTCAGGCCAAGCTCGGACCGCTGACCGCCCAGTGAGCGGCATGAGCACGGCCCACGGGCATCCGGCGTCCGCCGCGGGCACCCCCGCGGCGGGCGCCCCGCGCGGGCGCGCGGGCGGCCGCGGCCGCGGCGGCTCGTCTCCGGCATCGGACGTGCAGGGCACGCGGCGGCTCGCGGCGCTGCTGCTGTCCCCGACGCTGCTCGTGCTCGCGCTCGTCATCGGCTACCCGGTCCTCGCCGGCTTCCGCGAGTCGCTGTACGCGCGGGGCGAGGGCCTGGACGACCAGGGGTTCGTCGTGGAAGGCGACCGGTTCGTCGGCCTCGGCAACTACACGGCGATCTTCCAGGGCGACCGGGCGGGGGCGTTCTGGAACGCCTTCGGGAACACCACGTTCTTCACCGTCACGACCGTGCTCCTGGAGACGGTGATCGGCATCGCGATGGCGCTGATCATGCACCAGATGTTCCGGGGCCGGGCGCTGGTGCGCGCCAGCATCCTCGTCCCGTGGGCGATCCCGACCGCGATCTCCGGGCTGCTGTGGCGGTGGATCTTCCAGGCCGACGGCGCCGCGAACGCCGTGCTGCGCGAACAGATCCTCTGGACGGCCGACGGGTTCCCCGCCAAGATGGCCATCGTCGTCGCCGAGGTCTGGAAGACCTCCCCGTTCATCGGGCTGCTGGTGCTGGCCGGGCTGCAGATGATCCCCCGGGAGGTCTACGAGGCGGCCCGGGTGGACGGCGCCGGGCCGGTCCAGCAGTTCTGGCGGATCACGCTCCCGCTGGTGAAGCCCGCGCTGCTGGTGGCCGTGCTGTTCCGCCTGCTGGACGCGCTGCGGATGTTCGACCTGCCCGCCGTCCTGATCGGCGTCAACCAGAAGTCCGTGGAGACCCTGACGATGATCGCCTGGTTCGAGGCGTCCAACCTCAGGTACGGGTCGGCGGCAGCGTACGCGACCGTCCTGTTCCTGTACATCGCGTTGATCGCGTACCTGTTCGTGAAGCTGCTCGGCGCGGACATCATCGGCGAGGCCCGCCGGCACGGCCGGGGCGGCCGGGGCGCGCGGAAGAAGGTGACCGCATGAGCGGCCCGCTCGCCAGGCGGACGCTGTCCTACCTGGGGTTCGCGCTGGTGGCGCTCTACTGCCTCGCGCCGTTCTACTGGATGACGGTGTCGGCGTTCCGCAGGCCGCAGGACCAGTTCGACAACACGATCATCCCGGTGCGGTGGTCGTGGGAGAACTTCTCCGCGGTCTTCTCCGGCGACAACGGGTTCGGGCGGGCGCTGGTCAACAGCCTCGTCGTGGCGGGCGCCACGACCGTGCTGACGCTGCTCATCGGCACGTTCACCGCCTACGCGCTGGCCCGGCTGGACTTCCGGTTCAAGAACGCCGTCCTCGCGCTCATCATCGCGACGACGATGTTCCCGGGAATCTCACAGCTCGTCCCCTTGCTGAAGCTCTTCACCGGCATCGGCTGGATCAACACCTACCAGGCGATGGTGGTCCCCAGCCTCGGGTTCGCGCTGCCGCTGTCGGTGTGGCTGCTCACGGCCTTCTTCCGGCAGCTGCCGTTCGAGCTGGAGCAGGCGGCCATGGTGGACGGCTGCACCCGCGGCCAGGCGTTCCGGAAGATCATCATTCCGCTCGCGGCGCCCGGGGTGTTCACCACCGCGATCCTGACCTTCATCGCCGCGTGGAACGAGTTCCTCATCGCCCTGTCCATGGTCAACAAGAAGGACATGCAGACCGCCACGGTCGCGATCTCCAAGTTCACCGGCGTCTCCGGGTTCGACCAGCCGTTCGGCACCCAGATGGCGGCGGGCGTGCTCGTGACCGTCCCGCTGATCGTCGTGGTGCTGGTCTTCCAGCGCCGGATCGTCGCCGGCCTCACCGCCGGGGGGGTCAAGTGACCCCCTCCCGCGTGCACGCCGACAGCTCCCGACCCGAAGGACGTTCATGACCCAGGACACCCTGACCGCCCCCGCCGGCGACCTCGCCGGGGACGGCACCCGCTGGTGGCGCGACGCCGTCATCTACCAGGTCTACGTGCGCAGCTTCGCCGACTCCGACGGGGACGGCGTCGGCGACCTGCCGGGCATCCGGAGCCGGCTGCCGCACCTCGCCGGCCTCGGCGTGGACGCGCTGTGGCTGACACCGTTCTACGTCTCCCCCATGGCCGACTTCGGCTACGACGTCGCCGACTACCGCGACGTCGACCCGCTGTTCGGCACGCTCGACGACGCCCGCGGCCTCATCGCGGACGCGCACGCCCACGGCCTGCGGATCATCGTCGACGTCGTGCCCAACCACACCTCCGACCGGCACGCCTGGTTCCAGGCCGCGCTCGCCGCCGCCCCCGGCTCCCCCGAGCGCGCCCGCTACATCTTCCGCGACGGGCGGGGACCGGACGGCGCCGAGCCGCCCAACGACTGGGAGTCGGTGTTCGGCGGCCCCGCCTGGACCCGGCTGCCGGACGGCCAGTGGTACCTGCACCTGTTCGCCCCCGAGCAGCCCGACCTGAACTGGGAGAACCCCGAGGTCCACGCCGAGTTCGCGGACGTCCTGCGGTTCTGGCTCGACCTCGGCGTCGACGGGTTCCGGGTGGACGTCGCGCACGGCATGGCCAAGGCGCCGGGGCTCCCCGACGTCGGCCACGCGGACCAGGTCGAGATGCTCGGCACGGCCGTCCTGCCGTATTTCGACCAGGACCACGTCCACGACATCCACCGCGAGTGGCGGCGGCTCCTCGACTCCTACGCCGGGGAGCGGATCGCCGTCGCGGAGGCGTGGGCGCCGACCCCGGAGCGCCTCGCCGCCTACACCCGCCCGGACGAGCTGCACCAGGCGTTCAACTTCCACTACCTCACCGCGTCGTGGGAGGCGCCCGCGATGCGGAGGGTCATCGAGGAGTCGCTGCGGACGGCCGGGGAGGTCGGCGCGCCCGCGACCTGGGTGCTGTCCAACCACGACGTGAAACGGCACGTCACCCGGTACGGCGGCGGCGACCGGGGCCTGCGGCGCGCCCGCGCGGCGGCGCTGCTGACCCTGGCGCTGCCCGGCTCGTCCTACGTCTACCAGGGCGAGGAGCTCGGCCTGCCGGAGGTGCTCGACCTGCCCGAGGAGTTCCAGCAGGACCCGCAGCGGCTGCGCGGCGACGGCGCCGGGCGCGACGGCTGCCGCGTGCCGCTGCCGTGGGAGGGCGAGGAGCCCCCGTTCGGCTTCGGCGCGGGCGGCGGCTCGTGGCTCCCGATCCCCACCGGATGGCGCGACCTCACGGTCGCCGCGCAGCGCGACGACCCCCGCTCCATGCTCAACCTGTACGCGGAGGCGCTGCGCATCCGGCGCGCCCATCCCGCGCTCGGCGACGGCTCGTTGCGCTGGCTGGACGGTCCAGCGGGCACACTGGTGTTCGTCCGGGAAAGCGCAGGCGACGGTGCGCGCGGCCGGGTCGCGTGCGCCGTCAACCTGGGCGGCCGCGCCGTGCGCGTCCCCGCGTACGGCACGCGGCTGCTCGCGAGCGGGCCGGTCCGCGGGGACGGCGACCACGTCGAGCTGCCCCCGGACACCGCACTGTGGTGGGACGTCGAGGAGGACGGCTAATTTGAGACCCATGACGACACGCCTGGCGGACATCGCGGTGCACGCCGGGGTGAGCGAGGCGACCGTGAGCCGCGTGCTCAACGGCAAGCCGGGCGTGTCCCCGACCACGCGCCAGGCGGTGCTCACCGCCCTGGACGTGCTCGGCTACGAGCGCCCGGCCCGGCTGCGCCAGCGGCGGGCCGGGCTGATCGGGCTGATCATCCCCGAGCTGACCAACCCGATCTTCCCCGCGTTCGCGGAGGTCATCGAGAGCGCGCTGGCCAGGCACGGGTACATGGCGGTGCTGTGCTCGCAGGCGCCCGGCGGCGTCGCCGAGGACGAGTACATCGAGATGCTCCTGGAGCGCGGCGTCGCCGGGATCATCTTCGTCAACGGCCTGCACGCCAACGCGAACTCCGACCGGGCCCGGTACGCGCGGCTGCTGGAGCAGGCGCTGCCGATCGTGCTGGTGAACGGGTACCGCCCCGACATCGACGCCCCGTTCATCTCGAACGACGACGTGGCGTCCATGGAGGCGATCGTCGCGCATCTGGCCGCAATGGGCCACCGGCGGATCGGGCTGGCGATCGGCCAGGACGTGTACGTGCCGACGCGGCGCAAGACCGAGGGCTTCCGCCGCGGGATGGCGGCGCACACCGACCTGACGCCCGGCGAGGTGGACGAGCTCGTCGTCAACACCATGTACACCGTCGAGGGCGGGCAGGCCGCGGCGACCCGGCTGCTCGACGCGGGCTGCACGGCGATCTGCGGCGGCAACGACATCATGGCCCTCGGCGCGATCCGGGCGGCCCGGCAGCGCGGGCTGCGGGTCCCCGCGGACGTCTCGGTCACCGGCATGGACGACTCGCTGCTCACCGCCTACCTGGACCCTCCGCTGACCACGGTCCGGCAGTCGGTGCGGGAGATGTCGATGGCGGCGGTGAGCACCGTCCTGGACGAGATCCGCGGCACCCGCGCACCCCGGACCGAGCTGGTCTACCGGCCGGAACTGGTCGTCCGCAGGTCCACGGCGCCGGCGCCCGCGGCGGCGCGGCTGGCCCCCGTCCAGGACGGTTGACCGGATGCTGACCGCGGGTCGGAGCGGGCCCTGACCGGCCCGGCGCCCCGGCAGGGTTGTTGTAACGGTTATGTTTCGGCGCATTGACAGTGAGGCCCGTCACGGTCTTTCATCCGTGGGAGCGCTCCCACACACCTGGAAGTCACAACCTGAGAGGGGTCCGCCATGAGGGCCATCATGCGGCGCGGACTGAGTACGGCGATGGCGGCGGTGCTCGTCGGCGGCCTGGTCGTATCCTGCGGCGGGGACGACGACGAGGGCGGCGGCTCGGACGGCGGTCCGGTCGAGCTCACCGTCGACGTCTTCGGCGAGGCGGGATACGAAGAGATCGCCAAGCAGTACGAGCAGTCTCACCCCAACGTCACCGTCAAGCTGCGCAAGGTCTCCAGCCTCGACGAGTACAAGCCGCGCATCCAGCAGTGGATGTCCACCGGAAGCGGCGCCGGCGACGTCGTCATGCTGGAAGAGGGCATCCTGCCGCTCTACATGCAGCAGCCCGACAAGTTCGTCAACCTCTTCGACCACGGCGGCAGGGAGCTGGAGAAGAACTTCCTGCCCTGGAAGTGGCAGATGGGCGTCAGCCCGGACGGCAAGCAGCTCGTCGGCCTCGGCACCGACGTCGGCCCGCTCGCCATGTGCTACCGCAAGGACCTGTTCGAGAAGGCCGACCTACCGACCGACCGCGAAGAGGTCGGCAAGCTCTGGCCGACCTGGGACGAGTTCCTCGCCAAGGGCCAGGAGTTCCAGGAGAAGGTCCCCGACAGCAAGTGGCTGGACGGCCCGACCGCCGTCTTCCGCGCGACCGTCCTGCAGAACGCCGGCAACGGCCCCGGGCACAGCTTCTTCGACAAGGAGAACAACCTCGTCTTCGAGAGCAACCCGGCCGTCAAGCAGGCGTTCGACACGGCGCTGAAGTTCGAGCAGAACAAGCTCACCGCCGACATGTCGATCTTCACGCCGCCGTGGCAGACGGCGCTCAAGCGCGACACGTTCGCCACCCTCCCGTGCCCGTCGTGGATGCTCGGCGGCATCGAGGAGTTCTCCGGTGACGCCGGCAAGGGCAAGTGGGACGTGGCGACCATTCCGGGCGGCTCCGGCTACTGGGGCGGCTCCTGGCTGGCCGTTCCGAAGCAGACCAAGCACGCCAAGGAGGCCGCCGAGCTGGCCAAGTTCCTGACCTCCCCCGAGGGCCAGGTCGGCGCGTACAAGGCCGCGAACGTCTTCCCGTCCTCGCCGCAGGCCGCGCAGGACCCCGCGGTGGCGGGCGCGAAGAGCGAGTACTTCAACAACGCCCCGGTCGGCAAGATCTTCGGTGACCTGGTCGCCTCGGTGAAGCCGGTGCACCTCGGGCCGAAGAACGAGGACGTGCGGGCCGCGGTCGAGAACGTCCTGGTGTCGGTGGGCCAGGGCAAGCAGGACGCCGGTGACGCGTGGAGCAAGTCCGTCGAGGAGGCTGAGAAGGCCGCCAGGTAGTCCCGGCGACCTTTCGACCACGGCGGCGGCGCCGCGCCGTCACCTCCCCGCCGGCGCCGCCGCCGTATCCATCCCTCTCTCAGCCCCGTCCTCGGAAAGGAGGCGCACGACGTGACCACCGATCTGCGCCCCAGCCGGAACGGCCCCCCGCCGCCCTCGCCGGCGAAGGCCGACCCGGGGCCCCGCCGCACCTGGCGGGCCCGGCTGGCCAGACTCGACGTGAAGGGCGCACCGTACGCCTTCATCTCGCCGTTCTACATCGTCTTCCTGATCTTCGGCGCGTTCCCGCTGCTGTTCACCCTCTGGGTCTCCCTGCACGACTGGGAGCTGGCGTCCGGGACGCGCGACTTCGTCGGGCTGGACAACTACGACTACCTGCTCACCGACGCGGACTTCTGGCACGCCACGGTCAACACCGTCGGGATCTTCGTGATCGCGACCGTCCCGCAGCTGCTGCTCGCGCTGATGATCGCCAACGCGCTGAACCGGCGGATGCGGGTCCCGACGCTGTTCCGCATCGGGATGGTCGCCCCGCTGGTCACCTCGACCGCCGCCGTCGCGATCGTGTTCACCCAGATGTTCGACCAGGACTGGGGGATGATCAACTGGTTCCTCGGGCTGTTCGGCGTCGACGCGATCGCGTGGAGCAGCAGCCGCGGCTGGTCCTGGGTGGCCATCGCCGTGATGGTCGACTGGCGGTGGACCGGCTACAACGCGCTGATCTACCTGGCCGCGATGCAGGCCATCCCGAAGGACCTCTACGAGGCCGCCGCGATCGACGGCGCGTCCCGCATCCGGCAGTTCTGGCAGATCACCGTGCCGATGCTGCGTCCGACGATCATCTTCACGGTGATCATCTCGACGATCGGCGGGCTGCAGCTGTTCACCGAGCCCGTCCTGTTCAGCATCCACACGCCCAACAAGATGGACGGCGGCCCGCTGCACCAGTTCCAGACGATCACGATGTACATGTACGACAACGCGTTCGGCAGTGACCGGTACGGCTACGGCGCCACCGTCGCCTGGGCGCTGTTCGTGATGATCATCGTGTTCGCCCTGATCAACTTCCTGGCCGTGCGGCGCACGGGAGGCACCAAGTGACCACGCTCCTGGCCGGGCCCGGCCGCCGCTCCGAGGGCAAGCACGCCGCTCCGCCCGCCGGCCGCTTCCGCGGCCTGTGGAACGCCAGCCCGCTGACCTACATCACGCTCATCGCCGCGCTGGCCCTGTCGATCTTCCCGATCTACTGGATGATCGCGGTGGCGACCCGCACCAACGACGTCGTCGCCGACGTCCCGCCGCCGCTGCTGCCCGGCGGCAACGGCGCCGGGAACATCGAGCGGCTGTTCGGCAACCCCGACGCGTACTTCGCCAAGGGCCTGCTGAACTCCGTGATCGCCTCCGGCGTGGTGACGATCACCACGGTGTTCTTCGCCTCGCTCGCCGGGTTCGCGTTCGCCAAGCTGCGCTTCCGCGGCAAGAACGGGCTGCTGCTGGTGATCATCGCGACGATGATGATCCCGGTGCAGATGGGCATCATCCCGCTCTACATGATCATGGTGGAGCTGGGCTGGCAGAACGAGCTGCAGGCCGTCATCGTCCCGTTCCTGGTCACCGGGTTCGGCGTGTTCATGATGCGGCAGTACGCCGAGCAGGCCGTCCCGGACGAGCTGATCGAGGCCGCCCGCGTCGACGGGTGCACCACGTTCGGCATCTACTGGCGCGTCGTGCTCCCCGCGCTGCGGCCCGCCGCCGGCGTCCTCGGCCTGTTCACGTTCATGCAGACCTGGAACGAGTTCATGTGGCCGCTCGCCGTGCTGAACCCCGACAACCCGACGGTGCAGCTGTCGATCAACAACCTGGCGAACGCGCACTTCCAGGACTACACGCTCATGTTCGCCGGTACCAGCGTGGCGGTCCTCCCGCTCCTCATCGTGTTCATCATTTTCGGTCGCCAGATCATCGGCGGAATCATGGAAGGTGCTGTGAAGGCGTGACCTCCCTCAAGGACGACACCAGCGCGACCTCGGCCGCGCAGTTCCCGACCGCGTTCCGATGGGGGGCCGCGACCGCCGCTTACCAGATCGAGGGCGCCGCCGGGGAGGGCGGGCGCGGCCCGTCGATCTGGGACACGTTCTGCCGCACGCCCGGCAAGGTGCTCGGCGGCGACACCGGCGACGTCGCGGTGGACCACTACCACCGGTTCCCCGAGGACGTGCGGCTCATGTCCGACCTCGGGCTGACGGCGTACCGGTTCTCGATCTCCTGGCCCCGGGTGCAGCCGTCCGGGACCGGGGCCGTCAACCAGGAGGGCCTGGACTTCTACCGCCGGCTGGTCGACGCGCTGCTGGACGCGGGCATCGAGCCGTGGCCGACGCTCTACCACTGGGACCTCCCGCAGCCGCTGGAGGACGGGGGCGGCTGGCCGGAGCGGGAGACCGCCCACCGGTTCGCCGAGTACGCGGCGCACGTGCACGCCGCGCTCGGCGACCGGGTCCGGCACTGGACGACCATCAACGAGCCGTGGTGCGCGGCGTTCCTCGGCTACGCGTCCGGGGAGCACGCGCCCGGACGGCTCGACCCGGCCGCCTCCCTGCTGGCCGCCCACCACCAGATGCTCGGCCACGGCCTGGCGATCGAGGCGATGCGTGCCCGCACCCCGGACAACCGGTTCGGCGCCGCGGTCAACCTCTACGCGATCACTCCCGCGACCGACGACCCCGCCGACGTGGACGCGGCGCGCCGCATCGACGGGCTGCAGAACCGGCTGTTCCTCGACCCGCTGCTGCTCGGCCGCTACCCCGAGGACGTCATGGAGGACACCGCCCGGTTCGGGTTCGTCCCGGCGGACGCCGACCTGGCCGTGATCGGCACGCCGATCGACCAGCTCGGCATCAACTACTACTCGCGGCACACCGTCGCGGGCACGCCCGGCGAGGCGGCGCAGACCGCGTCGTCGCCGTTCTCCACGCACTCCCCGTGGGTCGGCAGCGACCATGTCCGCTTCGTCCCCGCCGGGCGTCCCGTCACCGGGATGGGCTGGGAGATCGACGCGGACGGGCTGCACGAGGTCCTCACCCGGGTGCACCGCGATTACCCGGAGGTACCGCTGTACATCACCGAGAACGGGGCGGGCTACGACGAGACCCCGGACGGGGATGGCACGGTCCAAGACGAGGGGCGCATCGCCTATCTGGACGGGCATCTCCGGGCGTGCCACCGCGCCATCGCCGACGGGGTACCGCTTCGCGGCTACTTCACCTGGTCCCTGCTGGATAATTTCGAGTGGGCTTGGGGCTACTCCAAGCGCTTCGGGCTGGTCCATGTCGACTACGCCACGCAGCGCCGGGTGCCCAAGGACAGCGCCCGGTGGTACGCAGGGGTGATCCGGCGGGGCGGGTTGCCCGGACGGGGCTGACGCCGCACGGGGACCGGACGGACGAAGGGGGTCGGATGACGGGCAGCAGCACCCGTCCCACGCTGGAAGCGGTGGCGGCGAGGGCAGGGGTCGGGCGCGGCACGGTGTCGCGGGTGGTCAACGGCTCGCCACGGGTCAGCGCCCAGGCCCGCGAGGCGGTGCTGAAGGCGATAGAGGAACTCGGGTACGTGCCGAACCGCGCGGCCCGGACGCTCGTCACCCGCCGCACCGACACCGTGGCGCTGGTGGTCGCCGAGTCCGACCAGCGGCTGTTCGACGAGCCGTACTTCGCCGGCATCATCCGGGGCATCAGCAACGGCCTCGCCGACACGGGGCTGCAGCTCCTCCTCGCGCTCGCCCGCTCCCCCGCCGAGTACGGGCGGCTGGAGGAGTACCTCACCACCCAGCACGTGGACGGGGTGCTCCTCACCTCCCTGCACGCCGAGGACCCGCTGCCCGCCAAGCTGGAGGCCAACGGCGTCCCGACCGTGCTCGGCGGGCGCCCGCCCGGCCTGTCGCCGGTCAGCTACGTCGACGTCGACAACCGCAGCGGCGCCCGCGAGGCCGTCGCCCACCTGGTCTCCGGCGGCCGGCGGCGGATCGCCACCATCGCCGGCCCGCAGGACATGGGGGTGGGCATCGACCGGCTGGCCGGCTACCGCGAGGCCCTCGCCGAGGCCGGGCTGCCCGAATACGTCGAGTACGGCGACTTCGGCGAGGCCAGCGGCATCATCGCCACGGAGCGGCTGCTGGCCGCCGAGCCGGCCCTGGACGCGGTGTTCGCCGCCGACGACCCGATGGCGCTCGGCGCGCTGCGGGTCCTGCGGCGGCACGGCCGCCGCGTCCCCGGCGACGTCGCGGTGATCGGCTTCGACGACTCGGCCGCCGCTCCGCTGGCCGACCCGCCGCTCACCACCGTCCACCAGTCGGTGGAGGAGATGGGCGTGGCGATGGCCCGGCTCCTGGTGTCCCGCATCGGCGGCGAGACCTTGGCGGACCCGGTCGTCATCATGCGTCCCCACCTGGTCCTCCGGGAGTCGGCGTAGTCCTATGATCGTCCGGTGAGCTACGAACCGACCGACGCCGAACTCGTCCATCTGAACCGCTGCGTCGAACTCGCCGCCGAGGCGCTCGGCGCGGGCGACGAGCCGTTCGGGTCCGTCCTGGTGTCCGGGTCCGGGGAGGTCCTGTTCGAGGACCGCAACCGCACCGCGGACGGCGACCAGACCCGGCACCCCGAGTTCGAGATCGCCCGGTGGTCGGCGCGCAACCTCGCCGCGGGCGAGCGCGCCGCCGCCACCGTGTTCACCTCCGGGGAGCACTGCCCGATGTGCTCGGCCGCGCACGCCTGGGTGGGGCTCGGCCGCATCGTCTACGTCCACTCGTCCGCGCAGCTCACCGCGTGGCGCGGCGACCTCGGGCTTCCCCCGGGGCCGGTCGTGCCGCTCCCGGTCCGGCAGGTCGCGCCGGGCGTTCCGGTGGACGGCCCGGTCGCCGCCTTGGAGTCCGCGATGCGCGACCTGCACACCCGCTTCACCGGGTCGTGAGGCACGGGACCGGAACAGGGCGGTGAAGCACGGCGTGCCGCCCTCCTAGGTCGGCGGGCGAGAACGGCACGCCGTGGTGACTGTGGCGATTCCGCCGGCACGCTGCCAGGTGACCAGCACGCCGGGTCCCGTGAAAGCGGGCATTCGCATACGCCCTTCTTGAATGCGGGCCGCCGGACAGCACCCCGCTTCCCCAATCCGGCGGCCCGCGGTCCGGGATTTACTTACCGAAAAGAATTCCGCCGGTGTCGCGTATCGCCGCACAGCGGTTGGGATAGGTTCGGGTGAAATGGCGCGGTCGGCCGCGCCATTTACCGTCGGCGCTCACCCGGACGGGTGCGTATTCGAGCGTGCACGGCCCTTCCTTCGCGGGAATCCGGGCGACCTCGCCGTCCGCGGCCGCGAGCTGGGCGCAGGCCCGGGAGGCCGCCTGGAGCGTCCCCCCGTCCGGGCCGCACCACAGCGTCTTCGCGGTGACGGGGCCCTCCTCCGGTGCCACCATCAGCAGGTAGGCGCCGGTCGGCTCCACCGGGGCCTGCGCCCGCGCCGGCGCGGCCTGGGCGAGTACCGCCGTTCCCGCCAGCACGGCGGCCCACCGGATTCGGGCACGCGACATGGTCATGTCTTTCCTCCCTGGATCGCCCGCCGCGATCTGCGGCATTGGCCGGCCGGGCGCCGATGTGTGGTGGGCGCCCCGCCGCTCCAGACATTAGGCGCCACAAACTCTGACAAACAACCCCATTGTTCGTCCCAACCTGGCCACCGGTTCACACTTAAATCAAGTCTGCCCGAATGTGCAATACCGATGACCGGGATTTCACCTTTGGTTGTGCTAATGGGAGCCCGCCCCGGCGGTGCCGGGGCGGGCCGGGGTGTCAGCGGGTCAGGGAGAAGGTGCTCAGGCGGGTTTCGCCGGTGAAGACCAGGTAGACGTCGCGGTCTCCGCGGGCGCCGGTGAGCGGTGCGGTGATCTCCCTGTAGGTGTACTCGTCCCCGGTGGACGGTACGTTCAGGGTTCCCGCCACGGGGCCGTCAGGGCGGTCCAGGCGCACCTGGATCGTCGTGGCGCTCGTGCCCGCGACGCGTGCGGTGACCCTGCCGGCGGACCGGCCGAGGTCGGCGTCCGCGAACTTCAACCAGGAGCCCGCGGCTCCGGCCACCGCGTCGCCCTCGACCTTGGACTCGTCGACCAGTTCGACGCCGCCGTGGTCGTCGAAGTCGGCCGCGCGGGTCGGCTTCGACAGGTCGCGGTCGGGGATCGTCTCGCCGCGCACGTTGAGGCGGGCGCGACCGCGGATGTCGGTGGCCGAGGAGCCGACGAGCAGGTCGTGCCCGGCTCTCTCGACCGTCCACTTGCCGCGGGTGACGTCCCAGACGGCGAGGTCGGACGCGCTCAGCCGGAACTTCGCGGTCGCCGTCCCGCCCGGCTCGACGTGCACCTTGTCGAAGGCGCGCAGCTTCCTGAGCGGCTGCTTCACGCGGGAGTCCCGCTGGTGCGTGTAGAGCTGGACGACCTCCTCCCCGGCCTTCCCGCCCGTGTTGGTCACCGGGACCGTGACGGTCACCGTGCCGTCACGGCCGATGGAATGGCTGCTCAGCCGGGGCTTGCCGTAGCGGAACGTCGTGTACGAGAGGCCGTGGCCGAACGGATAGAGCGGCTTGCCCCTGAAGTACTGGTAGGTGCGGTCGCTCTTGATGATGTCGTATTCGAGGATGCCGGGCAGGTCCTTCTCCGACCGGTACCAGGTCTGCGGAAGCTTCCCCGATGGGCTCTCGTCGCCGAAGAGGACGGACGCCAGGGCGTTGCCGGTCTCGGCGCCCGCATGGCTCGTCCACAGGATCGCCGGGACGTTCGCCTGCTCCCAGTTGAGGGTGGTCGGGTAGCTGTTCTCCACCACGACGACGGTGTTCGGATTGGCCTCGCGGACGGCCCTGACGAGTTCGGACTGGCCTTCGGCGAGCGCCATCGTGGTGCGGTCGTGGTCCTCACGGCCGTTGATGAACGGCATGCTGCCGACCACGACGACGGCGGTGTCGGCACCGGCCGCCGCCTCGACGGCCGACTCGACGCCGCTGGTGATGACCTCCTTGGCGAAGCGGCCCGCGTCGTCCTTCGTGGTGAGGACGAGCGTCCCGTCGTCCTGTGCCTTCAGGTACACCTTCGACGGGTCGGCCCAGTCGTAGGCCTTCTCGTAGCCCGCGTAGCGGATCAGCAGGTCGCCGTCGTCCTGCTCTTCGAGCTTGAACATCTGCTGGACGAACCAGTCGTTCGGCTGGTCCTGGTCGTTGGCGAACGTGTCGCCCCAGTTGTGGCGGCCGACCACCTTGCCGTTGGCGGCGCTGCGCAGTGTCACGATTCCCTGGCCCCAGTCGAACACGTCGAACCGGGTGGTGGCGTCCCCGGCACTCGTGGGGCCGGTCTTGAGGACGGCTCCGGCGCCCGTGCCGCCCGCGACGTACCTGCCGGTCGCGACGTCCTTGAGCGCGATCCGGTCGACGCCTTCGCTGCTCGTGACGTTGCCGGCACCGGCCTTGGCCTTGATGCCGTCCAGCGGGGTGACCTCGTACGGCAGGTCACCGGAGTACCAGTCGGTGTAGAGGGTGTCCGCGAGCTGCCCCACGACGGCGACCTTCCCGGACGAGATGGGCAGCGTCCCGCCCTCGTTCTTGAGCAGCACCAGCTGCTCGGTCGCGGCCTCGCGGGCGACGGCGCGGTGGGCCGGGCTGTCCACGACGTCCTTGGTGATCTTCCCGTGCGGGCCGCCGCCCGGGTCGAACTCGCCGAGCCGGACCCGGATGCTCAGGATGTGGCCGACGGCGCGGTCGATGTCGGCCTCGGCGAGCAGCCCGCGCGACAGCGCCTCCTTGACCGCGTTGATCGTGATGGACGAGTCGGTGTTGTCGGTGGTGAAGCTGTCCACGCCCGCCTTGAGGACGGCCGCGTCGGCGGTGGCGAGGTCGGGGAAGTACCGCTGGGACCCGACGAGGTTGTTGGGCCCGCCCGCGTCGGTGACGTTGAACAGCGTCCGGTCCGTCCAGGAGCGGATCAGGCCGCAGGCGTCGGGCGTGACGGTGGCGGGCCGCCCGTTGACCAGGTTGTAGGCGGTCATGACCCCCGTGACGGCGTCGCGGCGGATCGGCATCTCGAACGGGACCTCGTCGTACTCCTTGCTGACCCTGGGCCGCAGGCTGGAGGACGTCTGGTCGCGCCGGATCTCGTTGTTGTTGGCCATGTAGTGCTTGAGGACCGGGGCCGTCCTGAGGCGGTCCGGGTCGTCGCCCTGCATGCCGTGGCCGTAGGCGGTGGCGAGCAGGCCCGTCAGCAGCGGGTCCTCGGAGTAGCCCTCCTCGTTGCGGCCCCAGCGCGGGTCGCGCAGCGGGTTCACGACCGGCGCCCACAGCTGCAGGCCCCACACGTCGGGATTCTCGGCGTGGTAGCCGCGGGCCTCGGTGCCGACCACCGAGCCGACCTTCTTGAGCAGGCCGGGATCCCAGGTGGCGCCGAGCCCGACCGACTGCGGGAACACCGTCCCCCTGGCCCGCACGACCGCGCCCTGGTCGTGGATGTCGGTGGACCACGCGACGCCGTGCAGCGCCTCGGTGCCGGTCTTGAACCGGTCGATGCCGAGCCGCGGGATCGCCGGCTGGTACTGGTGGAGCAGGGAGATCTTCTCGTCGAGCGTGAGCCGTCCGAGCAGGTCGCCGACCCTGGCCTGTACCGAAAGGCCGGGGTCGCGGAACGGGAGGGTCTCGCGGGCGGCGGCGGGTGCCGCCAGCGCGAGGGGTGCCGCCACCGCGGCGGCCAGGACGACGGTCAGCGACCGGCTGCGCCGGCCGGGGGAACGGGGGTTTCGATGGGGTCTGGACATCGATTCTCCTCTGGGACTAGCCCCCCGATGATGTGTGTCGAAGCGCTTCGATAGCGGGCCGCGGCGGGCCCCGGCATCCCTCCTTCGCTGGTCAGACGGCGGCGGGCGCGCTGCTGGCGCGCCGGGTCAGGGTCGGCGGGAGCAGGGTCGCGGCGGGGACCGGCACCCCCTCCAGCTTGGACATCAGCAGTTCCACCGCGCGCCGGCCGACCTCCTCGGCGGGGATCGCGACCGACGACAGCGGCGGCTCGGCGTGCTCGGCCATCTCGTCCGGGCAGATCGCGACGACCGACACGTCCTCGGGGACGCGGCGCCCGGCGGCGCGCAGCGCGCCCACCACCGAGCCGACGACCGGCTCGTTGTGCACGAGCACCCCGGTCAGGCCGGGGCGTTCGGCGAGGAGCCGCCCGACCAGGTCGCGGGCCGCGTCGGGGGCCGCCTCGCACGGGTGGACGTCCCCGGTCAGGCCGCGCGTGCGGACCGCCTCGGCGAAGCCGTCCGCGACCCGCCGCGCGTACCCCGTCTGCCGGGCGTAGACCTCGGGCGGCGAGCCGATCATCGCGATCTCGCGGTGCCCGAGGCCGGCCAGGTGCTCGACGCAGCCCGCGCCGGCGGCGTGGAAATCGAGGTCGATGCAGGTCAGGTCGTCGGCGTCGGCGGGGAAGCCGATGAGCACGCTCGGCCGGTCCAGGGAGCGCAGCAGCGGCACGCGCGGGTCCTTCATCTGCACGTCCATGACGATCAGGGCGTCCACGAGCGCGCTGTCGGCGACGCGGCGCAGGCCGTCCTCGCCCTCCTCCTGGGTGAGCAGCAGGACGTCGTGGTCGTGCCGGCGCGCGGCGGTGACGACCGAGACGGCGAACCGCATGACGACCGGCACGGCGATGCCGGAGCGCAGCGGGATCATCAGCGCGAGCACGTTGGAGCGGCTGCTGGCGAGCGCGCGGGCGCCCGCGTGCGGCCGGTAGCCGAGTTCGCGGATGCTGTCGCGGACCCGCCGCCGGGTCTCCGCGGAGATCGAGCGCTTGCCGCTCAGCACGTAGGAGACCGTGCTCGGCGAGACCCCGGCGTGCCGCGCCACATCAGTGATCTTGACCACGGCCCGTCCCGTCGTCTTCGAAGCGGTTCAACGTGCGACCGATGGTAGCCGCGCCGGGCACCGCGGCGTCCGGCGCGCCGCGCGGCCCCCGGCGGGCCCTCATGGGCGTCCGCGCCGCGCGGCGATCGCGTCGCGGTACCAGAGGGCGCTGTCCTTCCAGGTGCGCTCGCCGGTCGGGTAGTCGACGTGGACGAGACCGAAGCGCCTGGAGTAGCCGTAGGCCCATTCGAAGTTGTCCAGCAGCGACCACGCGAAGTAGCCCCGGACGTCGGCGCCCGCCGCGCAGGCCCGCTCCACCGCGGCGATGTGGTCGCGCAGGTAGGCGATGCGGCGGTCGTCGCGGAACCGGCCGTCCCCGTCCGCCGCGTCGTCGAACGCGGCGCCGTTCTCGGTGACCATCAGCGGCGTGTGCGGGTAGTCGCGGTGCAGCCGCAGGAGCAGTTCCTCCATGCCCGTCGCGTCGATCGGCCAGCCCATCGCCGTGTAGGGGCCGGGCTGCGCGACGAACTCGACGGTGTCGCAGCCGACGAACGGGGACGCCGCGCCCCGCCGGTGCCCGTCCGCGTGCTCGCGCGGCGAGACCCCGTCCCACCGCCGGACGAGCGTGGGCGAGTAGTAGTTGACGCCGAGGACGTCGAGGGGCGCGGCGATGATCTCGGGGTCGCCGTCGCGCAGGAACCCCCAGTCGGTGATCGGCGCGGTGTCCTCCAGCAGGTCGGCGGGGTAGCCGTTGCCGAGCATCGGGTCGAGGAACACGCGGTTGGAGACCGCGTCCACCTGGCGGACGGCGTCCGCGTCGCCGCGCAGGTGGTGGATGTTGAGCGTGACGGAGTGCCGCGCGGACGGGGAGACCACGCCGCGCAGCGCCCGCACGGCCAGGCCGTGGGCGAGGTTGAGGTGGTGGGCGGCGGCGAGCGCGTCCGCGGGGTCGGTGCGCCCCGGGGCGTGGACGCCGGACGCGTAGCCGAGGAACGCCGTGCACCACGGCTCGTTCAGCGTCGTCCACGTGTGCACGCGGTCGCCGAGGACGCGCCCGATCCGCTCGGCGTAGTCGGCGAAGCGGCGTGCCGTGTCGCGTTCGGGCCAGCCGCCCGCGTCCTCCAGTGTCTGCGGGAGGTCCCAGTGGTAGAGGGTGGCGACCGGGGCGATGCCGTGGCCGAGGAGTTCGTCGACGAGCCGTGAGTAGAAGTCGAGGCCCTTCTGGTTGGGCGTCCCGCCGGGGAGGACGCGCGACCAGGAGATGGAGAAGCGGTAGGCGTCGAGGCCCAGCTCGGCCATCGTCGCGACGTCCTCCTGGCGGCGGTGGTAGTGGTCGGTGGCGACGTCGCCGGTGTCGCCGTTGAGCACCTTGCCGGGCGTGTGGCTGAAGGTGTCCCAGATGGACGGTGCGCGGCCGTCCTCCTGGGCCGCTCCCTCGATCTGGTACGCGGCGGTGGCCGCGCCCCACACGAACCCTTCCGGGAAGCCCATCAGTTCTCCCTTTCCAGAGTGATGACCAGTTCGTCCCCGGTCGCCCTGACCAGCACGCCCTGCGGATGGTCCGCGGGCTCGCCGCCCTCAACCGCGGCCGGACGCGCGTTGACGAGGAGAACGTTCCAGGCTCCACCGCCCGTGACGCGCAGGTTTTCACCGTTTCTCGTGGTGGTGAACGTGGCGTCGCCGATCCGGGTGGTGACGGTGGTCCCGTCGGACGGCTCGTAGACGCGGAGCGTGACACCGTCGGCGTGGTCGTAGTCGGGACGGTCCCGCACCGCGCCCTCCGGTACGACCGCCCCGGGGCGGACGAGCAGCGGCACGCTGCCGAACCCGTGCCTCTCGCGCACCCAGCGGCCGCCCTCGACGCGTTCGCCGGTGAGGTAGTGCGTCCATCTCCCTTCCGGGACGTAGTAGGAGATCTCACCGCCGGGCGAGAACACGGGCGCCACGAGCAGGTCGTCGCCGAGCATGTACTGCCGCTCCAGGTGCGTGCACGCGGGGTCGTCCGGGAATTCGACGACCATCGCCCGCATCATCGGAAGTCCCTCCTCGTACGCCTGCCGGGCGGCCGCCGAAAGGTAGGGCATCAGCCGCATCTTCAGGTGGGTGAAGTCGCGCAGGACGTCGACCGACTCCTCGTCGAACAGCCAGGGGACCCGGTAGGAATGGCTTCCGTGCAGCCGGCTGTGCGAGGACAGCAGGCCGAACGCGATCCAGCGCTTGAAGAGCGCCGGGTCGGGCGTGCCCTCGAATCCGCCGATGTCGTGGCTCCAGTACCCGAAACCCGACATGCCCAGGGAGAGACCGCCGCGCAGGCTCTCCCCCATCGCCTCGAATGTCGATTCGGAGTCGCCGCCCCAGTGCAGCGGAAAGCGCTGGCCGCCCGCCGTGGCGGAACGCGCGAACACCACCGCCTCGCCCTCGCCCCGCCTCTTGCGGAGGAGGTCGAACACGGTCTGGTTGTAGAGATAGGTGTAGTAGTTGTGCGCCCGTTCCGGGTCGGAACCGTCGTGGTAGACGACGTCGGTGGGAATGCGCTCGCCGAAGTCCGTCTTGAACGAGTCCACGCCCATGTCGAGCAGCGCGTCGAGTTTGCCGGCGTACCATTCCCTCGCCTCGGGATTGGTGAAGTCGACGACGGCCAGGCCGGGCTGCCACTTGTCCCACTGCCAGACGTCCCCGTTCGGGCGTCTCAGCAGGTAGCCACGTGCCCGCCCCTCCTCGAACAGGGGGGAGCGCTGGCCGATGTAGGGGTTGATCCAGACGCAGACGCGCAGGCCGCGCTCGCGGAGCCGGCGCAGCATCCCCTCCGGGTCGGGGAACACCCGCGGGTCCCATTCGAAGTCGCACCACTGGAACTCGCGCATCCAGAAGCAGTCGAAGTGGAAGACGCTGAGCGGCAGGTCGCGCGACACCATCCCGTCGATGAACGACGTGACGGTCTCCTCGTCATAGGACGTGGTGAACGACGTGGACAGCCACACCCCGTAGGACCAGTCGGGAAGCCGGGCGGGACGTCCCGTGAGCGCGGTGTACTTGCGCAGGATCTCCTTCGGGGTCGGCCCGTAGATGACGAAATACCGCATCGACTGGCCCTCGACGCTGAACTGCGTCCGGGCGACGGCCTCCGACGCCACCTCGAAGGAGACCCGTCCCGGATGGTGGACGAAGACGCCGTAGCCCGCGTTCGTCAGGAAGAACGGCACGTTCTTGTACGCCTGCTCGCTGGCCGTACCACCGTCGGCGTTCCAGATGTCCACCGACTGGCCGTTCTTCACCAGCGGCCCGAACCGCTCGCCGAGCCCGTAGACGAAATGGTCGACGCCCAGGTCGAGCTGTTCGCGGACGTAATGGCGCCCGTCGTCGGTGTCGATGACGGCCTGCGCCTTGGGCGCGCTGCCGGTGAGGCGCCGCCCGTCCGCCAGGAAGTCGACGCCCCACTCCCC
>NZ_SMLC01000110.1 GCF_004349245.1 Actinomadura sp. 6K520
GCTCGAAGGCCCAAGGGTCCGCCACATCACCGCCCCCCGGGGACGCACCAGGCGCGGCGCAGAGTCCGGCCGCGGCCGAGACCGATGACAACGCCGCCGGCGGCGGTGAGCAGGCGGGGACGCCAGGCGCCGGTGACGGCGAAGGTGTGCTTCGAGACGCCTATCGGCAGAGTCCGTCCGGGCAGGATTCCGAAGTCGGGGAGCCGGAGAGCGGTGACGGGGTCGATGGTGCCGCGGCGCTTCAGGATGATGGGCGGGGTGCCTCCGGGGACGCCGGCGGTCCGGGGGGCCGGCGGAGGCGCCGGCGGAAGGTCGTGCGGCGAGTCGCGCTCGGGCTGGTCCTCGTCATGCTGGTCGGGAGTGCGGGGGCGGGTTGGCTCTATCGGGACCTGGTCGGCGGGATCGAGCAGAAGGACGTCGGCGGGCAACTCGGGGACGATCGGCCGAAGAAGCTGAACAAGTCGCTCAACGTGCTGCTGATCGGGTCGGACACCCGGGCGGGTGACAACGCCGAGTACGCGGTTCCGGGGATGTCGGGGGCGCGGTCGGACACCGCGATCCTGCTGCATCTGTCGCCGAACCGGGACCAGGCCGTCGGGATCAGCTTTCCGCGGGACTCGATGGTGAAGATCCCGGCGTGTAAGAGGGACGAGGGCGGGACCGTTCCAGCGCGGTTCGGGATGCTGAACACCGCGTTCGCGTTCGCGGGCCCCACCTGTACGTGGAAGATGCTGGAGTCGCTCACCGGGATCCACATCGACCACTTCGTGCAGGTCGACTTCTCCGGGTTCAAGCGGATGGTGGACGCCTTGGGGGGCGTCCAGATCTGCGTGGACAAGCCCGTGAACGACCCGAGGGCCGAGCTCTATCTGAAAGCCGGGAAGCAGACCGTGCGGGGCGACCAGGCGCTCGGCTACGTGCGGGCGAGGTATTCGCTCGGGAACGGGTCCGACCTTGAGCGGATCGAGCGGCAGCAGAAGTTCATGGCGGCGGTCGCGGAGAAGGCCACCGACTCGGTGCTCAGCGACCCGGCGAAGACGTACAAGTTCCTCAAGGCCGCGACGAAGTCGATGACGACGGACGACGACCTGGACCTGTGGCGTATGCGGAAGCTGGCCGACGGGCTCAGGGGAATGAGCGCGGGGCAGGTGCGCTTCGTGACCGTACCGGTCGAGCGCTACGCGCCGGACCCCAACCGCGTCCAGTGGAACGAGGAACTGGCCGGACCGCTTTTCGCGGCGATCCGGCACGACAACGACCTGCCGGCGGAGCCCGCCAAGCCGGCCGGGGCCGGGCAGGCGCCGCTCCGCCCGAAGGACGTGAAGGTCGCCGTCGTCGACGCGGGAGGCAAGGACGCCCTGGTCGAGCGGGTCGTGAGGCAGCTCGGAAAGCGCGGCTACCAGGTGGCCCGGAAGGTGGAGAAGGCCGCCGAGGCGCCCGAGAGCCGCCTCCTTTACGCGGAGTCCGCCGAGGCGCAGGCTTCGGTGCTCGCGCGGGACGTCCCCGACGCGCAGCTCACGGTCGACGCCGGTGTCCCGGACGGCGTGCGGCTCGTCATCGGGAGGAACGGCGTCCGGCTCGCCCCGCCGCCCATCAACAAGATCGGCGGAGGGGTCAAGGCCGGCAAGAACCTCTGCGGCTAGCCGGAGAACACGCGGCTAGCCGGAGAACATCAGGACCGCGAGGAACGTGCCGACGAACATGTACGGGCCGAACGGGAACTCGCCCTTCCGGGTACGGCGGACGATCATGATGCCGACGCCGACGAGGCCCCCGATGAGATAGGTGGCCAGGACGCCGACCATCCACGCGTCCTGGCCGAACCAGCCGAGGTAGAGGCCGAGGACGCCGGAGAGCTTCACGTCCCCCATTCCGATGCCCGAAGGCGCCACGAACGCCTGGACGAAATAGAGGACGAACAGGACCACCATGCCGATGAGCGCGTGCTGGAAACGCCGCATTCCGTCGTCGGTGAAGGGCGCCGCGGCGGCCAGCAGCGCCGCCGCGATGCCGTAGGACGGCAGCGTGAAACGGTCGGGCAGCCGTTTGACCGCGACGTCGATGAACGCGAGGAGCGTACCGGCCGCGGCGAGGTAGAGCAGCGCCGCCAGGACGGGTTCCGGCCCGACGCGCCATCCGAGTACGCCGAACGCGGCGGCCGTGACCAGGCCCATCAGTATTCTGCGGCGGCGCGGGACGTCCCCGACGAACGGTGTCGCCAGCGGCGCGAGGAGCAGGCCGACGACGAGCCCCACGGGGACCAACACCCACCCGACCATCGAACCTCGCCCCGATCCGGCACTGACTTCGCCCCCGGCACCATAATCGGCGGTCGCACCCGGCGGGGCCCCTGCCCCTGCGCCCCGCCCCGGCCGTCGGCCGCCACAAGGCGCACCGGAGACCGGTAGCGCCGCACGATCTCCGGTGCGGACGGTAACGATCACCCCGAGCCGGGGCCAGGGCCCTGGGGCCCAATTCCGGATGCCCGAGCCGGCGTGGGCCCGCTCGGGGAGTTGTGTGCGCCGTTCTTCGCACGCAATGGTTAGGCCATGCCAAATCAGGTGAAGACCGTGCGGGTACTGATGTTCGTTGTCGCCGGCCTCACGCTCCTCATGACACTGGCGTTCCTTGTCACGGTGGGGGTGACGGCCGCGGCCATCGGCGCCGCCGTCTGGTTCGCACTGCCCGGTGTGATCAGCTTCGTGCTCGCATTGCGGATTCCTCGTGGCGGGACGGCGCTCAGGCGCGGAATCATCGCCCTCGAAGTCTTCTACGTACTACTGGCGCTTTCCGCGATCGGCCAGGGCGACCCGCGCGGGGTGGTCAATCTCGTCCTCCCCGCCGTGATCCTGGTTCTGCTGTTCCGCGCGGACGCGAAGAACCACTTCGCCGGGAGGGCACCGGCATCCGGCTCGTACTTCTGACGCCGATCAGTTGTGTCACGGTCACCTGAAGTCAGGATCGTGGATTTGGGCCCCTGAATGGGTCCCCGGGCCCACGTGGACCTCCCCGCCGTTCAAATAGGTTCCTCGAAACGAACGTGGGCATCGGCGGGGAGGCGTTCACGGGGTGTGGTGGGGGCGACGGCATCGGCCGCGCGACACCGGAGCGAGCGGACTCGAATATGCCGGGCTCCTGCTGGTGTCGGTCGTCGTCATCGGCGCCCTTGTGGCGGCGACGACGAACACGGTTCCGCTGCGGACGAAATCCGCGATCTGTCGGTTGTTCCAGGAGGGTTGCATCCCATCCGGAGGATCTGGCCCTCCGGGTGACGGAACGTCTCGCACATCCGGTAACGGCGGCCCGGTGGGGACGGGAAACCCGGGGGACCCCGGAGGCCCTGGCGACCCGGGTGGCCCGGGCGACCCCGGCGGCCCGGGCACACCGGGCGGGTGGGGTCCGACGTGGAGTCAGACCTATGCCGGCATGAACCCGGCGGGCGCCGGGTGGAAGGCGTTCGGGGACCAGGTCACCGGCTTCTTCGGCGGAGTCGGGAACTTCTTCGGCGACGCCCTCTCGGGGCTGGGCGGCGGCATCTGGGACGACCTCGTCGGGCTGAAGGACCTCGTCGCCAATCCGATCGACTCCGTCAAGGGGATCTGGTGGGCGATCACGCATCCCACGGAATCCATTCCGCAGCTCGTCTGGGACGACAAGTCCCGCGACGAGTGGGAGAACGGGAGCAAGACGAAGGCCGTTTTCCGCGGCATCTGGAACGTGGGCTCCTGGTTCATCCCCGGTTATGACATCGGCAAGGCGTTCAGCAAGATCGGCAAGTTCGGGAAGCTGGCGAACAAGGCCGCCAAGGCGGACGACGTCGCCAGGCTCGCGAAGGGAGCCGACTCCGCGGCGGAGCGCGCCCGGGACCTGGCCGAGCGCGGCGACATCCCGGGGGCGCGCAAGGCGGCCGACGAGGCGCGGCGGAAAGCCGAGCAGGCCCGCAAGGACGCAAAGGAGGCCGGCTGCAAGACGGTCTCCCTCGGGCCACCGGAACCAGGACGGTACGTCTCCTTCGGCCGGTTCGGCGGGGCCGTCCTCGGCGCCGCCCCCAAGACCCCCTGCCAGAACGCGTCCGAGGCGCAGCAGGCCCGCGAGCGCGCCGACCGTGTCGTCGAGCGGGCACAGCTCAAGAAGGACATCGACGACGCCCTGGCGAAGGGCAGATTCGAGGACGCCGACAACCTCATCGACAAGGCGCAGGCCAATGCCGACGCGGCCCGCGCCGCCGCGGAGAAGAACCCCACCGCCGCCAACAAGGACGCCGCGAACCGGGCGCAGAAGGACGTCGACGCGCTGCGCGCCAAGGCCGTCGACGCCAAGATCGACAACAAGATGAAGTCGCCCAGGGCCGACGACAAACTGGAGGCGACCACCGCCAGGTCGATCCGGGGCATCGTGCGCGATGTCGACCGCAAGTACGGGCCCAACGGCAGCCACGGCCAGATCGACATCGAAACGAACAAGTTCGTCATCGAGGTGTCCAACGGGCAGAATGCCGGCAAGGTGTCCCAGGTGAAGGGAAACCTTGGGAACCCCAAGGTCAACCCTTCAGGAAAACCGATCATCGTCTTCGCGCCGAAATGGTCGCTGCGCCAGGTCAAGGTGTACGCGGATCAGGGAATCAAGGTCGTCCGCACCGAGCACGAACTCAAGAAATATCTGCGGGAGCACGGTGAGAACATTTGATACGGTGACGCCGTGAGCTCCAAGATCTTGCTGATTTCGGCGGAACAGCCCGATCCCGAGACGTTCCTCGACCTGATCGAGGACCTCGGCGGGGAACGGCGCCCCAGCGAGTGGGTGAACGGGCATATTCGCCGGGGCGACGCGCACATCTGGGTGACCGTCGACCCCGATTCGGTGCCCGAGGTCGAGGTGGAGCACTGGCTGGAGCACGAGGAGAAGCTGGGCGTCACGCCGCACGGGGTGGTGGAGTTGCGGATGTCGGGGGGCGTCCGGGCCGACGCCATCGCCATGGAGGTCATCGAGGCCGCGGCGGGGCGCTGGCGTCTGATCGTCGATGACGATCACGGCGGGCTGCACAGCGTCGAGGAACTGCGCGAATATCCGGAAGGCAGGCTGCCTTTCGGAGGCAGGTGACGACCGGCCGGTTCCGAATCCGGGTCGTGAACGGTACGGCGAGTCCGCGGGCGGCGAACACGCACACTCCGCGGGCCGTCCAAGCGGCCCCGGCCCGGCGCACGCCATCCGGCGCTTGGGCCTCTGGACCCAATCAGGCGAACCACCGAGGCGGCCCGGGGCACCCGTCTTTGGGGCGACCCAGCATTTCGGTCCCCAATGACTGGGCCTTTGTTTAGGTCTCTGTGCCCTGTCCCCGCCACCCGTCCGCATCGTAATCTCGCAGCTTCTCGGCTGGATTTTCGGTGAAGGGGTGGCCGCGGTGGAACTCCCGCGCGAGCGACGTTCTGACGCCGGTGCGAGCGCCAAGGAGTACGCCGCGCTCATCGCCGTCGCGGCGTTGATGCTGGGCGTACTTTTCAGTGTCGTATCGCCCGGCACGTTCGGGGCCGATGTCGAGTACGCGCTCTGCAAGCTGTTCGCCGCGGACGACAGCGAGTGCGAGTCCCGGCACGACAGGGCGCTCAAGCCCAACTGCCTGGCCAACCTGACCAGCGACAGCTACGGCGGCTCCGTCGAGGTGGCGATCTTCTCGGTCGGCCGCGACTACGGGTTCCTGAAGTTCACGACGATCGGGCCCGACGGCAAGAAGACGGTCAAGGTCATGGCGATCAAAGGCGTCAGCGGCGGCGTCGGCACCGGGGTCGGCGTCGGCATCAACGCCGGGAAGATCTTCAATGTCGGGGCGGACGCCAGCGTGGACGCCACGCTCCGCGTCGGCGCGGGCGATGGCTGGGTGTTCGACGGGCCGAACGCCGAGGACGACGCCAACGCGTTCATGAACGACATCAAGGAGCAGTACTCCATCGACGCCGTGAAGGAGAACGGCGGCCTTCTCGGGTCGATCGGCGGGAACATCTACGACGCGTTCGCCGGACCGGACATCCCCGAACCGACCATCCAGCGCTACGAGGGCCAGCTCGACATCACCGGCTCGCTCACCGCCGGCCTCGGCATCGGCCCCCGGGACAAGCCGGAGTACGTGGGCAGGCACCGCAAGGAGAACTGGCAGGACAAGCTCCCCGACTCCCGCGGCAGCAACGGCGTCACCCCCAACCTGAACGCCTACGTCGGCATCAGCGGCACCGAGAAGGTCATCTACGAGGACGACAAGAAGACCGGCGACACCTCCATGACCTTCATGCTGACGGGCGAGGTCAACTACGGCGAGAACCACCTGGTGCCCGGCGCGCAGGGCAGGGCGAACGCCACCGGCGCGATGACCATCACCAAGGACAAGAACGGGAACATCAAGAGCGCCTCGTTCACCCAGGTCCACATCGTGAACGGCAAGGCCACCACGGTCACCACCACTCTGCCGATCACCACCGACGCCGAGCGCGCGACCCTGGCCGAGTACCTGCTCAATCCGTTCAACACCGGCGGCCCGGGCGGTCAGCTGCTCAGCCTCACCTGGGACGACATGGCCCCGACGGAGCCGCCCGGGGAGGGCGCCCACCCGCTGCAGCAGCTGCTGTACGACAAGGGCAAGACCTCCAAGGTGACCTACGACTACGACCAGTCCGACGCCTCGTACGGGGCGAACGTCAAGCTGGGTCTCAAGCTGGGCGCCAACTACGCCGTCTCCAACTCCGGCCGGCAGGTCACCGACGCCCAGTATCTGGGCGCCCAGGGCCCCGGGGGCACGAGAGAGTGGAAGGATTTCGAGGAGTGCCAGTGACGCGCACGGCCATCCGCCGAACCCCACGGGCAGGAGAGAACGATGGGCAATCTGATCGGCGTCCTCCTCGGAGTCGCGGTCTTCTGCGGCGGCGTCTACGAAGTGGTGAAGCGGCTGCGCCTCCAGAGCCGGATGCTCCGCGCCAGCGGAGTCTTCGTCGGACGG
Organism: Actinomadura sp. 6K520; assembly: GCF_004349245.1. Lineage (GTDB taxonomy): Bacteria > Actinomycetota > Actinomycetes > Streptosporangiales > Streptosporangiaceae > Spirillospora. The sequence continues at coordinate 6,986 of NZ_SMLC01000110.1, forward strand.
GACGAGGTGCTGGGGCCCGGCGGCCCGAGCACCACGAGCCGCGTGGGACGGTTCCGGTTCACCACTCAGCAGGGCCGGCCGGTCGAGGCGAGCAGCTCGCTGTACTCGTTTCCCGGGCCCAAGCCGGGGAGGTCCGTGACGGTGGTCTACGATCCCGCCCACCCCGAGGACACCGCCGAGCGCCTCGGCGTGCACTACCTGCAACTGCTCGCGGTGGGGCCGCTGCTCATGGCGGTCGGCGCCGCCGTGGTCGCGGTGAACGCGGCCGCTCTGTGACGATCGCGGTCCCCGGCGGCAGGGGTCCGGCCGGCGGAGAACGACCATGAGGAAGCGGAGACGGATGAGCTCAGATCCGGGACCGGGACCCGGCCGGTGGCGGTGGCCGGGCGCCGTGCTGCCGGTCCTCCTCGCGGCGGCCGTCGCCGCCGGCTGCGGAGGCGGCGAGCCGGAGGACGCCGGGAAGCGCCCGGCATCCCCGCAGAAGACCGCGCAGCCGGAGGTCCCCCCCGGATTCACCCCGGCCGCCGCGGGTCCGGTCAGGCTGGCCCACCCGCCCGCCTGGAAGCCGGCCAAGCCGCCGAAGGGCTGGTCCTTCCTGGCCGAGCTCGCCGACAACGGCGAGGTCGAGGCCCGGATCGGCGTGATCACCGACGTGCCGCAGATCCCGAACGCCAAACTGGTCACCGAGTCCGCGATCACCGTCGTCCAGTTCAACCTGGGCAACGTGCAGCGCGGCCCGAACCGGGAGATCGACGTCCCGGGCGCCGACGAGGCGTTCCGTGTCGACTACTCCTACCCCAACCCCCAGGCCCGCGCCGGAACCGTTGCCGGCGCGCCGGTCAGGGCGGTCGACATCGGCGTGATCATCGGCGACCGCCAGTCGGCCGTCGTGCGGCTCACCGGCCTGCAGAACAAGCTCACCCAGGCGCTGGTGGACCAGATCGTGCGCAGCGTCGCGGTCAAGGCCTGACCCCGAACGGCGGAGGCGAACATGGATCTTGTAAGAGCGTGGACGGCGGCCATCCTGGTCGTCGTCGCCGGCAGCATCGGCACCGCCGGCATCGCCGTCAGCGCGGCCGTCTCCAAGGACGACCTGGAGTCGGTCACGGGCGTGCTCCTGTGGACGGCACTCCCGACCTTCGTCGTGTTCGCGCTGATGGCCCTCGTCAGCGCCGTGGTGCACCCCTCCCCGCAGCGGGAGAACGCCGGTCGGCACGCCCTCGCCGTGCTGCTCGTCCCCGGCCTGGCGACGCTCCTCGGCATCGTCCTGGGCCTCGTCCAGGGCTCCCCCGCCCAGACCACCGCGGCCAGCACGATCGCGGGCCTCCTCGGCGCGGTCCCGACCTGGTGGCTGCTCGCCCGCCGGCGTGCCCGCCGCCCCTCCACGGGCGCCTACACCGGCTACTGATCAGGCCGGCAGCCGGATTCGCGGACCGGGTTCCGGGTGCCGCCCGCCCGCTCAGCCGAACCGGCGGGCGGCGTCCACCGACCGCAGCGGGGAGATCTTCACGACGTCGTTGGTCTGCGGGGCCTCGACCATCTTGCCGTCGCCGTAAAAGATGGCGACGTGGTGGGGTGTCGGCGTGCCGAAGAACAGCAGGTCGCCCGGCTTGAGCTGGTTCGTCGGAACCGGTGTGCCGCGCGGATCGGCGATCTGGTTGCCGGTGTAGTGCCCGAGCGCGATCCGTCCCCTGGACGCCTGGTAAACGGCGTAGAGGGTCAGCCCACTGCAGTCGAACCCGAAGTAGTTCCGCCCGTCGTATCCGCCGGGTGAGCAGCAGATTCCACGCGTGGGCCCGCTGTAGTTGCCGCCGCCCCACGCGTAGGGGGTGCCGAGCCAGCACAGCGACCAGGCCACCACGGCGGCGCCGAAGCTCAGATCCTCCGTCGGAGTCTTGCTCTCGTCCTTCGCGCAGTGGTTGACGACCGCGCCGCTGCCACCCGACCCGAGGACGCTCGGCGCCCCGTTGTAGGCGACCGGGTCCTCGTCGTCGACCAGCCGGATCCTGAACAGCCGGGTGACGCGTTCCCGGTTGCCGTTAGGGAAGACCTGGACGCGCTGCCCGGCGGCTTCGCAGACGACCCGCAGGACGGGGCCGATTCCGGTCGGCTCTTCCTCGGGGTCCTCAGGCTCCACGGGGTCTGCGTAGTCGAACGTGCACGCCGGCGTGAACATCTTCGCCACGGCGGTCGCCGTCCCCGAGCGGCCTATCCCCTTTTCTCCGGAGCTGTCGGTGCACAGGTTGCGCCGGTTACGGAGGTCGTCCTTCTCCTTCTCGGTCAGCTCGTCCTTGTTCTTGAGCTGGCACCATTTCGTGGCGACCTGCACCATCGCCGTGTTGCCGGTCATGCCGCTGAGCCGGGCTTTGGTGACGTTCACGTCGTTCTCGCCCGCGAACTTCTCCGCCGCGGACTCGGGGGACGAGCCCACCGACCAGTAGCCCGCCGCCGACGGGTCGATGCCGCTCAGCGCCAGGTTGACCGCCTGGTCCCGCAACGGGGCGAGGGTGCCGAGCGCCGCCGCGTCCGCGCCGATCTGGGCCCGGTTGCGCATGTCGCCGGCCTGGGCGATCCGGCCGAACGCCAGGAAGCCCGCCGCCAGCACCACGGCCATGCCCATGACCAGGACGGACGTGGCGACACCCGCGTCGCCCCCATACCTGCCAGCGGACCTGATCCGTTGCAGCATCTACGCCCCACCGTCACGAGATCGAGAAGTTGCCCGAATTAGGATCTTATGGAGCACGTGAATCGCGCGACAGGGCCCTGAGACCCAATCGGAAAATGGCGCCGCCAGCCGTTCCCGCACCGAGGCTTTGCGGCCGGGGGAATCAGAAAGGCACCGGGGGCCGGACGTAAACGCACCTCCCCATCAGCGGCTCCTCCGCCAAGCGCCGCGTTCCCTGCGGTCGGAGCCGTCCACCTCCCACCGCTGAGCGAGGGCCTTGGAAAGGGCCAGCCCGACGAGGACGCCCAGAGCGGCCTCGATCAGATGGAGGAGCACGCCCACGGCCGTGCTCGAGGCGGGAAGGCCGATGAATCCGGCGGCGACGCCGCCGAGCAGCGGCGCCGGGAACGCGGCGAGGGCGCGTCCGAGATCGTTGGCCCAGTCCCGGACGTAGCTGCCCGCGGCGACGGCCATGAGGACGCAGAACGCCAGCCAGGGCAGGTGGACGCGCAGGACCCGCGCGTACTCGTCGACCGGCTCGGCCTGCCCGTCCGCCGGAGCGAGCACCTTCAGCACGAGGAGGGCGAAGACGGCGATGACGCCCGACGTCAGCCAGGCCGAGAACACAGCACGCATGCTCTAACACGGTAGGTTTTGTGTGCCTGATTACCCAGGGCCCCCGGACCCGGCCGAACCCCGTTCTCGTTACGCCCGACGGGGCTCGCGGTGGGCCTTGAGACCCATATCGGACGCTACTTGCCGCGCCCTGCGGGCCTGGCTAACGTCGGCGGCATGACTTCGGCGGATACGGACGATGCCGCACTCCCCGGCCGCCGGGTCGGCCCCTACCGGCTGGTGCGCGAACTGGGCAGAGGGGGGATGGGGACGGTCCATCTCGCCGAGACCCCGGACGGCCGGCGGGTGGCCATCAAGATCATCAACCGGGAGATGACCGGCACCCCGGACTTCCGTGAGCGTTTCCGCCGGGAAGTGACCGCGGCACGCCAGGTCCATCCGTTCTGCACGGCACCCGTCCTGGACGCGAAAATGGACGGCGAGCCGTTCTACGTGGTCACGGAGTACGTCCAGGGCCCCACCCTCGAACGCGTCGTCTCCACCCACGGCAGGCTCGGCGGCTCGGACCTGGACGGGCTCGCCGTCGGCGTGGCGACCGCGCTGGCCGCCATCCACAGCGCCGGGGTCGTCCACCGGGACCTCAAGCCGGAGAACATCCTGCTGTCCCCGTTCGGACCGCGCGTCATCGATTTCGGGATCGCGCGGCGGCTGGGCACCGACCACCGCCTGACCCGCGCCGGCCAGAGCATGGGCACACCCGCCTTCATGGCACCCGAAGGGCTGGTCGACCGGCCGATCACGGCGGCGGCGGACGTGTTCTCCTGGGGCAGCGTCATGGCCTACGCGGGAACCGGCAGGCTCCCGTTCCACGGCGAGAACGTCGGCGAGGTGCTCTACAAGACCGTCTACGGCGAACCGCGCCTGGACGGGTTGAAGCCGCCCCTGCGCGATCTCGTCGCCCGCGCCCTGGCGAAGGACCCGGAGGCGCGTCCGACCGCGGCGCAACTGCTGCAGGAGTTGACCGGCCAGAGCGACACCGAGCGGGCGGCGCGGTCCGTGGGAATGGTCGGGCCGACGGTCCCGGAGATCCCCGCGGGCACGTCCCTCCCGCCCGCGTCGGACGGCCGCACCCGCTATTTCTCGGACCGGCGCATGTCCCGCCACCGGCTGGTGCTCGCCGTCGGGATCATCGCGGCCCTGGCCGTCGCGGGCGGCCTGGTCGCCTTCCTCCGGCCGGACCTGGGCGGCGGCGACTCGGGCAGCCTGCTGAGCGACGACTTCTCCGATCCGGATTCGGGGTGGAAGACGGGCCGGGCGAACAGGGAGTACGAAGAGTACAGGGACGGGGCCTTCGCGATATCCCAATACGGCACGGGCTTTTACCAGTTACAGCAGGCCCCCGTAGCGGACCCGCCGAAGAACGTGAAGGTCACGGTCACGGTGCGCATTCAGTCGGCGAATTCCGAGGATGAGGCCGGAGTCTACTGCCGCAGTTCGGGCGAAGCGCAGTATGCCGTGCTCGTGAAACGCAACGGACAGGCCAGGATCAGGAAGGGCGGCCCCATCTCCGGCAGCGAACTGGCCAAGTCCGCGTTGCCGTCCACCGGTAACGCCGTCGCGGGAGCACAGGTCGGCGCGATCTGCGTCGACACCGGAGAAGGCGTCACGATCAAGGCTCTGGTCGACGGGAGGGAGGTCGCTCAAGCCACCGACACGATCAGCCCCCTGCTCGGCGGAACGACCGGAATCATCGCCGGCCGCGAAGGACGTCTGGGCACCGACCCGGGCACCCAGGTGACGTTCGATGACTTCAGCCTCGCCCCGGCCTGACCTCCTTGTCCTCCTCGCCGGTCCTGCTGCCCGCCCACAGTCCGCGGACCACGACGACCGCCGCACCGATCAGCAGGAGGTTCCGCACCGCGACGATGCCCGTCGCGAGTGGATCACCGTCCCGGACCGCGTGCCACACCACCGGGAACTCCAGATGGGTCAACCCCGCCGCGACCAGTACCAGCAGCGCCACGGCCCCCTGCCGGGCACCCCGGTACGAAAGGCAGACCGCCGCCACACCGATGACCCAGATCATGTACTGGGGGGACAGCACCCGGCTGGTGATCACCGCGATCAGGGTGGCGGCGAGCGCCACCTCGGCGCCGAAGGCCGGATTCCACGCGTCAGGACGACGACGCCACGCGATGCCGCCGATCAGCGCGAGCCCGGCCAGCGTCAGTCCCATGCTCAGCCGCCCGGCCACCTGGACACCCGGGCCCAGCAGTTCCCAGGACCCGTACCTGTGCTCGACCGATCCCGCCCAGCCGAAGTGCCGCGCGACATGGAACGGCATGGCCGCGACGGCCTCGATCTCGATCCCCCGGCCCCCCTGTCCGCCGACGAAGGCCCACAGATCGTCCATGAACACGGACATCAGGCCCACGATTCCCACGCCGGTCAGCGCGGACGCCGTCACCGCACGGACGCACGCCCTGTCGCGCGGGAGTGACAGCAGCAGGACGGCGGGCCATGCCTTGATCAGCGTCCCGACGGCGACCAGGGCGCCGAACGCCCGTGACCGCGCCATCACCAGCATGGCGCACACCGCGACCGCCGTCACCGGCAGGTCGATGCGGAAGTAGCAGACCGGGCCGAGCAGGAAGAGCCCGGCGACCCAGCTCCAGGCGCCCATGGCCTGCCCGCCCACGGCCTTCCGGGAGACGCGGAGCAGGAGCCGGAGCACCAGCAGGTCGAGCAGGAGCGCGGCGAGCATGAACCAGAGCCCGTAAACGGTCCCCGGCAGCTGCGGCAGGACGATCACGAGTGCCGCCAGCGGCGGATACTGCCACCGCTCGTCATCGACCGGGAATTGCCCCGTGACGAGCTGGCCTGCCCACTCCCGGTACAACCCGGTGTCGCCGCTGACCGGATCGATGGGGTACCAGGGAAGCAGCAGGATCGCGAACATGATCACACGCGTGAGCGCCCAGGCGGCCGTGACCTCACGCCCGCCGGCCTCGCCGATCCGGGTCAGCGCCTGACGAAAACGGTCGCCTGGGGATCGCGGTGGATCCGCTGCCACGCCCGGTCCTTGGAGACCAGCTCGGTGAGCGGCGTGCCCGTCTCCCACATCACCACGTTCACCCGGTACCGGTCGAGCATTCCCCGCCACTCTGGACCTCCGTTGCGGACCTTCATGTACTCCTTGGTGAACGCCACCGGATACATGTCATAGCGATCGTCCATGAACACTTTCTGGCGTGGCCAGTAGGCGTGGATCACGTAGGCGTTCCAGGTGTGCGTCGTGAAGAGCCGCTGCCCCAGCAGACCTCTCTGCTCGATCACCCGCATGGCCCGGACGGGATATTCGCCGAAGTCGAAGACCGGTCTCGACAGGCTCGTCCCCGATACCAGCGCCACGGCCGCCAGCACCGCCACGATGATGCCCAGATCGGCCGGCGAGCGCCGTACCTGACGTTTCTCGGGGTGCGCGAGCAGGCGTGCCGCGATCGGCAGGCCGACGAGCGAGACGACGGCGAGGTTGCGCAGCGCCCAGAAGCCGAGCAGCAGAAAGGCGACGGCCACGACCAGGTCGCGCCGGGAGGCCCTGCGGGGAGCCCGCGCCAGCACAGCGACGAACACCGCGATCCAGACGGCGAAAGCGACACCGAGCGTGGATCGGAAGTCCGGTGACTGCCATTCCTGGACGTTCCTGAGAACCTCTCCCCTCGACAGCAGGGTCAGCGGGAAGAACAGCAGCCGGTGTCCATAGGGATTGATGAGACACGCCGCCAAGCCCAGTGCCGCGGCCCAGATCAACCGGCGCTCCCTCCCCCGCCACAGCGCCGCTCCATCGAGCCGGCACCCGATCAGATGCAGCGCGATGTAGCAGAATCCGAGCGCGAAGGACCCGTGCACGTTCGCCCAGAGGCACATCAGCACCGGCACGGTCGCCAGCGGACGCCGGCCCGCCCAGGAATCCGGAACCTCGATGGTCCACAGCAGGACGAGGAATGCCAGGATGCCGAAGAGCAGCGGACGCTCGACCCAGAAATGCAACGACACCGCGAGTGCCGGCAGCACGATGTGCACGGTTCGCCCGCCGTTCCGCAGCCGATCGGCCAGCCGGAACGCCAGGAACGCGATGGCGGCGCTGACGATGCCGTTCAACACCAGGATGCCCCTCGGCCCCGTGAGCTCGTCCAGGCCGGCATAGAGCGCCTCGGCCAGCCACGACTGGGCGATCCACGGCGTACCGGGCGCCGTGTAGGAGTAAATGTCCTCCCTGGGTATTCCGCGATCCAGAATCCAGTGCCCTGTCCGCAGATGGGTGAGAAAGGAGTTGTCGTCGAGCGGATCCAGCCCGCTGATGAAACCCAGCGCCGCCCAGATCACCGACGAGCGGGTGGCCGCGGACGGCATCCGCACACGTGAACGGCGTGCGCCCCGGCCGGCGTCGCTCACGTCCTGCTTTTCGTCCTCCACGGCGGTCATGGCGGCTACCTGATCGTGAGTCCCTTCACGACGGCGTCGGCGCCCCGTTCCCACGGAACCTGCATTTCGAGGTTCGCCGCGTTCGCCTGCGGGTCGTACGCATCCCACAGAACGACGCTCTCTCCGGGCCCGATCGTCTTCTTCGCACCGGAGGCACCGAGCCGGCTGCACACGCACGGGCCGCCTTCAAGGCTCATCGGGTTGTACCGGACCTGGCCAGCGGAATCGAAGAGCATCACACCACCGGTGGTGCCCAGCCTCATCGGCTGGGGGTCGGCTCCGTGAATGAAGGCGGACTTCTCGAGTTTCTGCCCGACGTCGGGTTTTCCCTGCCCGGTGTTGCGCAGTGTCCAGACCAGGATCGTCAGCCCCGAAGAGTCACGGTGCAGGCTGTTGACCTCGACCTTGAGCCCTTGCGCCGCGGCCGCCTGGAACGTCGCGGAGCCCAGCACGGTCGAGGAGCCGCGCTTGTAGGGTTCGCCGTTCACGGGCGGCGGAGCCGGTGCGGGCGGGCGGGCGAACTTCACGGTGACCCGCCGGTTCTTGCGGCGCCCCTCCTCGGTCTCGTTGGTCGCGACCGGCTCCTTCGAGCCATGCCCCTCCGACTCGTACGTCACGTCCTGCCGGGTCACCAGGCTCTTCAGCCGGTCGGCGACGGCCTTCGCACGCCGCTCCGACAGCGGCTCGTTGATCGCGTCGTTCCCGGTCTTGTCCGCATGGCCGTCGACCTGGACCGTCGTCCCCTTCGACGCCTCGATCTGCTGGGCGACCTGCTGCAGCAGGCGTTCGGCGCGCGGGGTCAGCTCGGCCTTGTTGATGGCGAAGAGGACGTCGGCGGACAGTCGCACCGACCGGTCGTCCGGGTCGTCGTCCACCGTCTGCTCGGTCCCCTCGGTGAGGCTCCGGACATCGGCGACCCTGGGCTGATCGAGCTGGACCTTGGCCGGATCGATCTGGGTCTGCAGGGGCTCCACCGGATCACCGGTGATCGGGACGTCCTGGAACGGCACGGCGAGCGGGAACACGATCGTGGCCTTCTGAACGCCGGCCGGCGGCGAGGGGAAGGTCGCGTAGACGTTGATGTACCCGCCGGGCTTCACCGGATTGTTGAAGAGCCTGGTGCATACGCAGTTGTTCTGATCCTCGGTCTTCTTCTGCAGCGGGTAGTACAGCTTGTCGCCCTTGGCGTCGAGCAGGCCGACCCCGCTGGCGGCGAGCGGATCGCCCAGTCCGGGGTCGGTCGCGTCACCCGGTTCACCGAGGCTCTCCGCCAGGTCGATCGGGCTCTCCCCGTCGTTGACGATCTTGAAGCGCGCGGTGACCGTGTTGGCCGCGGTCCGGCTCAATGCGAGGAGATCGACGTGCGCCGGGGCGGCCTGGTGATTCAGCGGCACCGACATGATCGGCCGGAGTTCGCCTCCCTGGGCGGTTTTCGTCGACTTCGACGTTGTTCCCCCGGATTTCGGCTTTTCCTCACCGGCGCATCCGGAGAGGGCGACTATGAGAGTGAGAGGCACCGCCGCATAACGAACGGCGCGCCTTCCCGCAGTCATGCGATGGCTCACGATTTTTCTCCCAGGACGTGGACAGTCGTCAGCGCCCGATGGGGGAACCGCATCGGATGCGGTTCCCCCATCGGGCGCTGACGGAGCACTTCAAGCCGGTCCGGCCCCGCGGACTCGTCCGGAATCAGCTGGAGGCGCCCCCGGAGGGGTTGAACAGCTTGGTGATCGCGTTGGAGACCGAGGTCCGCACCGAGCCGTTGATGAGGCTGTAGAGAATGCCGACGACCAGCGCGGCGACCACGATCAGCGCGCCGTACTCCAGCGCGCTGACGCCCCGGTCGCTTCTTTCCTTGAGCTGCTCGGCCCGGTCCTGGACGAAGGTCTGGAGAGTGACGTAGAGAGGGATCAACGAGTTCATCAGGCGCCTCCCGGCTGTTTCTGTCTCGCCCTGGCACAGACAACAGTAGGGATTCCAGAACACCTTCCCCAGGGCCCAGCGACCCAATTGGCGCCGCCCGTCGGGCCCAACAACGATGGGGTCCCCGGACCCAAAGGGCCGGATCCATTTCGCTCGTGCCACCGAGGCGCCGGGAGGCCCGCATCATCCGTCGTCCTCCTCCGAGGTGCCAATCCATTGGGCGATCGCCGCGGCACGCGAGGTGACGCCGAGCTTGGCATAAATGCGGTTCACATGGTTCTTGACGGTCTTCTCGGCGAGGAACAACTGCTGGGCGATCTGACCGTTGGAACGTCCCCGCGCGATGAGCCCCATGACATCGGCCTCACGTGCGGACAGCCCGAAATCGCCGTCCTTCCTCGTCGCCAGGACGTGCCGGTCGCGGCCGGGCGGTGTCTCCCGGACCGCCGGGGGGTCGTCACCACCGCGGGCTTTCGGTGCGCTCCGCGAATCGCGGGCATCCTGGGGATCACTGTCGTCGCCGGAGTCGCGGGCGCTCTGCGAGTCGCCGCGGACCGCGCCGACCAACGCCGAGACCGCGGCGGGGGAAAGCGGGTTCGAGCCGTCCACCACGCCGTGGACCGCGGCCGTCAGTTCCTCGGGTGTGAACGAACCGTGCACCAGGTAGCCGACGGCGCCGTTCCCGATGGCCGCCCTGACCACCTTCGGGTCGTCGGTGTAGGTGAGCATGATGACCCGTGTCTTGGCGCTGAGCACCTCTGCCGCGGCAACCCCGTCCATCAGCGGCATCTGCACGTCCAGCAGGACGAGGTCCGGTTTCAGCCGGTCGACGAGCTCGATGGCCGTGCGCCCGTCGCCCGCCTCGCCGACGACCTCGACGCCGGACGCCTCCACCAGCGAGACCAGGCCCGAACGGACGACCACGTTGTCGTCGACCACCACCACGCGCGGTACTGCCATGTCAGCTCACCTCCGCGAGCGGTACATCGCCGGACACGTCCGCGGGGAGCCGGGCGGAGACGGTGGTGCCCTCCCCCGGCCGGGACGAGATCGTCACCGTGCCGCCCACACGCTGGGCGCGTTCGTGCAGGCCGATCAGGCCGTAGTGCCCCTCCCGCGCCAGGTCCGTCAGCTGCCGGGGCTGGAAGCCCCCGCCGTCGTCGGCGATGGTCAGCACCAGGTCGTCCTGTTCCTTCACGAGCCTCACCTTCACCGAATCCGCCTTCGCGTGCCGCTCGACGTTCGTCAGGACCTCGCGGAGGATCGCCACCGCCTCATGGCGCATGCGCAGCTCCGGCTCGACCCGGGCGTCGAGGTCGCAGGTCACGGCGATCCCCGTCTCCTCCGCCCAGCGCTCCGCGGCCTCCCGCAGGGCCTCGTGCAGGGACCGCGTGACGGCGTCGTCCCGCAGCTCCGTGAGCAGGTCGCGCGCCTCGTGGGAGGCGACCGCCGCGGCGATGGCGATCTGCTCCGCCTCCAGCGCGGCGCGCTTCGCGTCCCGCATCGCCCACAGCGGCAGCGCGGACGCCGCGAGCGCGATGCCGCGGAGCGTCTTGGCCAGCGAATCGTGCATCTCGCGGGCGAGCCTGGCCCTTTCCTCGGCCGCCGCCGCGAGGACCTGCGCCTGGCGCAGCGCCGCCTCCTTGGCCGCGTGGTCGTCCAGCAGGCGGCGCAGCGCGACACCGGCGAACCCGGCGAGCGGGTAGTAGAGAGGCTGCCCGAGCAGCGACTGGAACGTCATGCCGCCCGCCTGCGCGGCGGTCAGGAGGTACGTGACGTAGTACACGAGGATCTGCAGGCTCGCCACGAACAGCATGCCCGGCCACCGGTAGAGGAGCCCGGCCACGGTGGCCGTCGCGACGGTGGACAGGAAGTACGGGCCCGCGATCCCGCCCACGCCCAGCACCGCGAACGAAAGGAACATGTCGAGCGTGTAGAGGGACGGGTGGGCGGCGACGCGCGGAGCCACGACCCGCCATTTCCGCGCGGTCCCCCAGGACAGCAGCACCATCGAGAACATGAGCACGAACACGCCGACCGTCAGGTGCTCACGCGGCAGCAGCAGCATGCTGAGCGCCGTGATCAGCATCCGGATCTCCATGAGCATCCGGAAGGCCGCTCCGACGCGCTCCGGGAACACCCCGCCCTTACCCGCCGAGGATTCCACCGGCCCCACCCATGTCCGACCCGATGAACAGGGCGCCGAGCACGACCAACATCAGCGCCGGGAGCGTCATCGACATCGTGATGGCGGTGATCTTCGGCGTCGTCCGCTGCGCCTTGCGCTTGGCCCACTGGGCGGCCTCGCGCCGCATGTCGCCGCCGATGTCGACCAGCGCCGTCCCGAGGGGCGCGCCGAGTTCCTCCGCCTGCAGGATCGCCGTGACGAACAGGTTCACCGCCTCGGAGCTGTTGCGGTCGCGCAGATCCTCGAACGCCTCCCGCCGGGGGGTGCCGAGTTCCATCTGCCGCAGCGCCACCATGAACTCCTCCGACAGCGGGCCCGGCATGCTCTCGGCGACGCGCGCCAGCGCCAGGCGGAAGCTCAGCCCGGCGCTGACCGTGACCGCCAGCACGTCCAGGAAGTCCGGCATCGACCGCTGGATGGCGTCCTGCCGGGCCACCCGCTTGCTGTAGAGGATCAGTTCCGTCTGCAGGGAGCCGAGGAGGGCGAGGATCCCGAACGCGGCCTGGCCGTTGGCGATGAGCCCCAGGCCGAGCAGCCCGAACAGCACCGCGTAGCCCGCGGTACGGCGGGCGTAGGTCTCCACCGTCATCCCGCCGGGACGGCCCGCCGCGTCGATCCGCTTGCGGATCTTCGTCCGCCACGGCCCGAGCAGCTCCATCGCCATCCGGGCGAACGGGCTGCCCAGGAAGTCGGCGATGACGTCCAGGACGAACTTCTCCTCCTTCTCGGGCTTCTTGGCCAGCGGCACCGCGGAGGTGGCGACCCGCTCCCCGGCGGTGAGCTGGGCCAGCCCGACGACGCCCAGGAGAACGCACAAGGCCCCGCCGGCCCCCATGGCGTAGATGACCACGTTCACCTCACACGTCGATCCGGGTCATCCTGCGGATGATCAGCAGGCTGGCGATGAACATGCCGCCGGCGGCGGCCAGGATGAGCTGGCCCACGGGCTTGCCGCTCATCACCCGCAGCGCGCCCGGCATGATCACGTTGACCATCGCCAGCCCGGCGATGCCGAGCAGGCCGATCGCCCAGTTGGTGACGACGGCCTCGCCCATGATCGTCTTGACCTCGCGGCGGATCTCCTTGCGCTCCTCCAGCGTCGTCGCGATCGTGCGCAGCGCGGTGACCAGCGAGCCGCCCGCCCGCGCGGACACCACCAGCGTGCTGATCAGCACGCCGAGCTCCCGGGACGGCAGCCGCTCGCCGAGGTCGCGGAGCGCGTCGTCCACCGGCTGGCCGAGGCGCAGCGCGTCCGCGGTGCGACGCAGCTCCTCCCCGGCCGGATCCGCCAGCTCGTCCGCCGCGATCTCGATGGCGGTGCGCATGACGAGCCCGGCGTGGGTGGCGTTGGACAGGACACGGGCGAGTTCGGGCAGCTGGGCGATGAACTCCTCCTTGCGCCGTTCCTCCCGGCGCCGGACGTAGGACAGGAACGCGAAGCCGACTCCGATCGCGGCGGCGATCCCGAAGACGGGGGCCATCCACTGCCCGATCAGGAAGATCGCCACGGCGGCGGTCACCAACATCAGCGCGAGGAACGTCGACACCCGGATACGCATCCCCGACGCCGCGAGCCGCCGGGCGAGCGTCTTGCCGGCGGACGTGCGGCGGATCGCGACGTCCAGCCGCCACATTAGGCCGGTCATCGTGTCGTCGGAGACCAGCGCGGAGCGGGCGACCAGGCGGTTGCGCTGCCCCCAGCCGATCACCAGGTCGCCGACGCCCCAGACGGCCAGCGCCAGGGTCGCCACCAGGATCAGCAGGATCACCGGCAGTGGCAGGCTCACAGCGGACACCCCCTCGTCTCCTCGTCGGTGCGTTTCATCGGCCCGTCCGCGGCCCGTGGCCGTTCAGCCCGCCGCCCTCCGGAGGGCGGCCGCCCTGTCCCCGCGCGGCGGCGGAGAACGCCGGCGGGACGGTCTCGCCCGCGTGGAACAGCCGGGTGAGCAGGGCGTCCGGCAGCGGCAGCGCCCGGAACGCGCCGCGGACCTCGCGGTCCGCGCCGATGGGCTCGAACTCGAACCGCACGGCGGGCCGGAGCGCGGAGGCGTCGCGGCGGGCCGGGTCCACCACCGCCACCTCGGTGATCCGGCGGGACCCGTCCGGGCCGCGGCTCAGCTGGACCACCGCGTCGACGGCGCTGGCGATCTGGTCGCGGATCGCCTCGAACGGCAGCTTGACGTCGCTCATGCTGGCCAGGGTCTGGAGACGGTGCACGGTGTCCTCGGTCGAGTTGGCGTGCACCGTCACCAGCGAACCGTCATGGCCGGTGTTCATCGCCTGGAGCATGTCGAGCGTCTCGCCGCCGCGGACCTCACCGACGATGATCCGGTCCGGGCGCATCCGCAGCGCGTTGCGGACCAGGTCGCGGATCGTGATCGCGCCCTTGCCCTCGATGTTGGCCGGACGCGACTCCAGCGGGATGACGTGCTCCTGCTTCAACTGGAGTTCGGCGGAGTCCTCGATCGTGATAATGCGCTCGTGCTCGGGGACGAAGGCCGACAGCGCGTTCAGCATCGTCGTCTTCCCCGTACCGGTACCGCCCGAGATGACCAGGTTCAGCCGGGCCCGCACGAACGCGGCCAGCAGCATGCCGGTGGCCGGGTCCATCGACCCCATGCCGATGAGTTCCTCGACGGAGTACGCCCGGGGGAAACGCCGGATCGTCAGGATCGGCCCGACGAGCGACAGCGGCGGCACGATCACGTTGACCCGCTCGCCGGTGGGCAGGCGCGCGTCCACCATCGGGCTCGACTCGTCCACGCGCCGGTTGACCTGCGCCACGATCCGGTCGATGGTCTGGTAGAGCTGCTCCTCGCTGGCGAACCCGGTGTCCAGCCGGTACACCCGCCCGGCCCGTTCCACGAAGATCGAGTCGGGTCCGTTCACCATGATCTCGGTGACGTTGGGGTCGGCGAGCAGCGGTTCCAGCACACCGAGGCCGAGCGCCTCGTCCACCACCCGGCGGATCAGGTTGGCCCGCTCCCCGGCGGCGAGGACGGGCCCCTCCCGCGACACCAGCAGCCCGACGATCTTCTCCAGCCGGGCCCGCCGCTGCGCCATCGTCAGCCGTGCGAGCTCGTCGAGGTTGATCTCCTCCAGCAGCCGCTGCCGCCAGTGCTGGACGGTGTTCTTGCTGGTCCGGTCGTTGGCCGACCGGTCGTCTTCGAGGCGATCCTTGAGTGCCATCGCTCACCCCAGCGGCATGGTGACGGTGCGCTTCACGGTGTAGTCCAAGGGCACGCCCTTGAAGATGAGCGGGAGTTTCGCCTCCACACGGCAGTAGACGGCTTCGGTGCCGTCCACCGTGGTGGTCCCGCCCTTGATGTCGTAGTCGTTCAGCCAGGTGGGCCGGACGCTGTTGGCGTACTGGACGCACAGGTTCGGCTCGTAGCGCTGGCTGGCCTCGCGGGCCCCGGTGCGGGCGATGTTCTCCACGCGCGACACCGTGGTGAAGGAGATGTAGGCCTGGAAGGAGAGGAAGATGACGAAGAACGCGATGGGCACCGAGCCCGCGAACTCCAGCGCCACGGCGCCCCCGTCGCCCCGGCGCCGGGATCGGTGCGCCGCCATGCCCCTCACCCCTCCCCCTCGTCGACGATCTTGGTTCTGGTCTCGATCCCCCACGAGCTGCGCAGCCCCGGGATGAGGATCGGGGTGTCGATCGTGACGACGGCGTAGCCGTCCACGACGTTGATGGAGAGGTGCTCGCGGTCCTTCCAGTCGCCCTTGATGCGGCTGACCGCCCGGCGCCGCACCTCCTCCCGGTTGGCCCTTGCCTCCTCGGTGTTGCGCTTGTCGTAGCCGATCACGGCCACCGCGCGGGCCGCCTCGTTCGCCGCGTGGCTGGAGTAGGTGGAGGTCAGCCCGATCAGGACGACCTGCCACACCAGCAGGAAGATGAGCGCGATCAGCGGGAGGATTCCGGCGAACTCCACCGCGACCGCACCCGCGTCGCCCTGCTTCGGCCGGGACGGCGGCGGGACGGCCTCCTGCTGCGGCACGGCGCCGACCAGGCCGAGGTCGGCGGCGGCCCTGCCGACCGCCTTGCGGAAGTCGGAGTTCTTCACCGCCCCCGGGGAGCCGGTGTTCGCGGCCTCCTCCAGCGCCCGGAAGACCGCCGGCACCGTGACGCCGCGCAGCGGGGAGCCGACCATCTTGCGTGCCAGCTCCGGCTGGATCTCGTTGCGCCGGTCCTGCCGGGTGAGCAGGACGCTCACGTCCTCTTCCCTGCGGATCGCGAGTCGCGCGAACATCCGCGCCAGCCGCCGCGCGGACCGCAGCGACGGCACGTCCGGGGTCGCGACGATGACCGCCTCGTCCGCCAGTTCCACCGCCATCGCGTTGGCGTCGGCGATGTGCGTTCCGCCGTCCACGATCACCACGTCGTACCGGGACCGGACGACGGTGAGGATCTGCCGGACGGCCCGCGCGGTGATCTCCTCGGCGTCCTCGCCCTGCCCGGGGGCCAGCAGCAGGTGCGGCCCCGACGGGTGGACGTAGAGCGCCTCGGCGACCACCGCCCCGTCCAGGTCGCCGGCCGCGGCGGCGAGGTCGGCGATGGTGTGCCGGTGCTGGACGTCCAGATAGCCCGGGATGTCGCCGTTCTGGAGGTCCATGTCGACCAGGCAGACCGTCTGCCCCGCCGAGGACGCCGCGATCGCGAGATGGATCGCCAGGGTGGTCGTGCCGACACCGCCCTTGGCCCCGCACAAGGTCACCAGCCGGGCCAGCCGGCCGCTCTGCCCCGGCACCTCCGTCGAGGTGAAGTGCCGCCGCATGGTGCGCGACCACTCCGACGCCTGGTGGACGCGGTTCTGCAGCTCAGAGAGGGTCGGGTCGTTCGAGATGACCCCGCGGGCACCGGCCGCCATCGCCCCCGACAGCGTCTCCGCCGTCGCCTCGTCGGCGATCAGGATGACGGCCAGCTGCGGCTGCCGGACCACCAGATCGCGGATCAGGTCGAGCGCCGGCAGCGGCCCGAGGCCCTGGTGCACCAGCACCACGTCCAGCTGCGGGACGGTCGCCACCGTGCTCGCCAGATGGCTGGACGTCGTCTCGACCGCGATGACCTTGATGTCGGGCAGCTCGCGGAACTGGCCGGTCAGCGAGGAGGCGAGGTCGCGGTCATCGATGCCGAGCAGGACTTGGATGGTCATCGCGGGCTCACCTCGCCGGGACCGTTTCGCAGACCGGGGGAAGCTTGACGCCGTCCACGCCCGTCCCCGAGCCGCCGATGAGCGCGAGCCTGATCTTGTTGGCGAAGCTCTCCTCGCGGGTGAGCTTCAGGCTGTCCGCGGCGCTGAGCGCGAACGTGATCGGCACCTGCGACTCGGTCACCGAGGAGTTCTGCTCGTCCTTGACCTCGGTCTCCTGGCCGATCTGGATGACCCGGGCCGCCGTGACGATCCGCGCCGCGCAGGACTGCTGCCTGTTGCCCTCCTGCCGCTGGTAGGTGGCGTAGATGTCGACGGGCATGCCCTCGTGGACCTTGCCGGCCACCCCCGTCTCGGCGTCGATCATGATGGCGATCTCGCGCTGGCCGGGCTGCAGGGTGGGGCCGGGGACGAGCATGCCGGTCTGCAGATGCGACCCCGCCGGCAGGTCGGCCGCGGCGACCTTCCCCTCCAGCTGCGCGATATCGGTCACCATCGTGTCCGGCGACCACTTCTTCGGTACCCGGATGCGTTCGAGGTCGTCTCCGGTGATCGGGGTGAACGCCTTGATCGGCCGTTTGAGCTTGAGCACGTCGGTCTTCACGCCGACCTCCGCCCGAACAGAGCCGACGTAACCGATGATGCTGACGAATACGGCAACGGCGCCGAGCGCAGCCAGGATCATCAGCAGAACTCCACGACGCTGGCGCGGGTTCATGGGACTCCGTTTCTCTGTTCCGGGGGTCGGGAGGCTTCAGCGGGGGTGCCGCGGACGAAAGGTGACGGTGCCGGCACGCGGCCAGTCCTCGTCCGGCGCCGTCCGGGACGCCCGCTCGGGGCCGGGCGACTCCGCCTGCCGCGATGCGGCACCGTTGAGGAGCCGTCCGATGGACGACTCGCCATCGGACGGGGGCGCCTCGTCGGCGCCGGTCCCGGCGTCGGCGGGTCCGGTGAGGTCGGGGGTGTCGGGAGAGTCGGCGGGTTCGGGAGCATCGGCGGGTTCGGGAGTGTCGGCGGGCGGGGCGGCGTTGCCCCATGAGTCCGGCGGCGTCTCCGCGCGCGTCCGGACCGGCGCCGCCAGGACGGGTTCCCTGCGCGTCGGCGGGGACAGGTCTTCGGGAGACAGGTGTTCGGGAGACAGGTGTTCGGGAGACGGTTCTTCGGGAGACGGTTCTCCGGCCTCGGAGGTCGGCGTGGCCATGTGCGGGTCGTGCGGGTGCGGGGAACGCGGCCCCTGGGGTCGCGTCGGCGGGGCCTCCGGGTACTCGGGCCGGGTCTCGTCC
>NZ_SMLC01000111.1 GCF_004349245.1 Actinomadura sp. 6K520
GGCGATGTTCGACCAGTTTCGCCTCGATCAGCGCCAGGGTGAGACGCGACCCGATGAGCGGGATGTCGGGCCTCTCGCGCAGCAGGTAGGGCAGGCCACCGATGTGGTCCTCGTGGCCGTGCGTGAGGACCACGCCGACGACGTCGTCCAGCCGGTCCCTGATGGCGGTGAAGTCCGGCAGGATCAGGTCGACCCCCGGCTGATCGAGGTCGGGGAACAGCACCCCGCAGTCGACGATCAGCAGCTTCCCGCCGTACTCGAAGACCGTCATGTTCCGGCCGATCTCACCGAGCCCGCCGAGCGCGACGATCCGCAGCCCCCGGCGGGGCAGCGCCGGGGGCGGGCCGAGTTCCGGATGCGGACGGCTCATGCGGTCATCGACCCAGACTCGTCTGACACCGCCGGGGCTCCCCTCGTCTACGCTGCCTGGTGCAGCCGTCTGGTCCTACTATGTCGTAAGTGAAGATTTGATCGCGGATGTTCACAGCGGCATGCGCCGCACGTGCTCGGTCACCCATATCCAGGAGCCGTTGTCCTCGTTGAGACGCCGCTGGACCCGTTCCACCTCGTCGAGGGGAAGTCGGAGGATCGGCCGCCAGTGTCCCTGTACACGATCCTCGAAGTAGACGTGCTCGTCGTCGGTGCGGAGGCGGAGCGCCTGCACCGTCTGCGGGTCGCCCCTCTGCGGCTGGATTCGGTAGGTCGGCATGATCCCTCTCGTGTCTGTCGGCCCCGCCTGCGGGCGACGGGGCGGGGCGGCACCGGCCACTTTCAACAGCACTCTACTCTTACGTGAGAAGAGAGTGTGAACACGGGGCGGCGATCGCGGGCGCGAAAGACGGATACGAGGAGAGATTCTGAGCAGTCACCGCTTAGGACCTACGTCAAACAGCTGATCGCTTGGCCCACCGATCATCACAGGTCGTCGTGGTCGTCGCGCTCCAGCTATTGCACCGTGGTGAGCACCTGCTCCGTAGGGCTGAGCGCGGTCGGCGGATAGGCGTCGGAGGTTGTGGCGTTACCGAGGGCGGAAGTCGTCGGCGTGGTCGAGTGCCCACTGCCGAAACGTGCGTGCGGGTGTGCCGGTGACTTTCTCGACCGTTTGGGTGATCGGTTCCGGGTTGTCGACCATGTCCGCCCACGCGCGCAGCGCTTGTTCCACGAAGCTCCCGTCACCCCAGTCGGCGAGCAGTTGCTTGCGCGCCTCCTTCGGTGACAGTTCCTCCCAGCGCACCTCGCGGCCGATTGCCTCGCCGATGATCCGGGCCTGTTCGGCCTGTGTGACGATCTCCGGCCCGGTCAGCGAGTAGGCCGCGCCGACGTGCTGGTTGTCCAGCAGCGCCTGGACGGAGACGGCTGCGATGTCGGCCTCGTGGATGAGTGACCGGCCGGCATCGCCATACGGCCAGCGGACAACACCGTCGGTGCGGATCTGGTCCGCCCAGCCGAGGACATTGGTGGCGAACCCGCCGGGTCGGACGAAGGTCCATTCCAGGCCGGAACGTTCGATCAGGACCTCGACCTCGCCCCAGAAGCCGTCTGGGCGGGAGTCGCCGCTACCCATCGCGGAGAGGTAGACGATCCGCCGCGCGTGCTTGGCGATCGCGTCCACGACGGCGGGGGCGGTGGCAGTGGAGAACAGCGGCCACAGCAGGAAGACCGCGTCCACGCCGTCGAACGCCGCGCCGAGTGTGCCCGGTGCATCCATGTCTCCGTGGACCGTCTCGACGCCGGCGGGGAGTGGTGCCGTGTCGGGGTTGCGGGTCATGGCGCGGACGTTGACTTGGGCGTCGAGGAGTTGGGTGACGACATGGCGGCCGACGTTGCCGGTCGCGCCGGTGACAAGGATTGTACCGGTAGGGGCTGGATCGGTCCGGGGCACGCGCTGCTCCACTTCGTGTGAGGACCGCCCGCGCAACGCTCGGGCGGCGGGCTCGAACGAGCTCGCCTGCCATGCTCAGACTTAAACACGTGTTTAAGTCAAGATAGTGTGGTCGCCATGACCTCTCTGGCTCCGGACGCAGATGTGCTGACCATCGGCGAACTCGCTGAACGCAGCGGCGTTCCGGCCTCAGCGCTGCGCTTCTACGAGCGGCAGGGGCTTATTCGCAGCCGTCGGACATCGGGGAACCAGCGCCGGTACACACGCGCGACGCTGCGTCAGGTCGCCTTCATCAAGGCCTCGCAATCCGTCGGCATCCCGCTTGATGACATCGGCGGCGTGCTTGCGTTCCTTCCGGCCGACACGGCGCCCACACAGGAGTTCTGGGAGCGTGCGTCGGCGTGCTGGAAGGACATGCTCAACGTCCGGATCAAGCGGATGGTGCGGATGCGGGACCTGTTCACCGAGTGCATCGGCTGTGGTTGCCTCTCCTTCGACCAGTGCGCCCTCATCAACCCGGGGGACAAACTCAGCCGACATGGACCGGGGCCGCGCCGGTTGCTCAAGGATTGAAAGCAGGCTGTGAATTACCGGCACGTACCGGAATACCGGTGACGCGGCCCACCATGACGAGGACCGCTCTGCTGCCGGATCAACCGCCTCACCATGGTCCACGTTGCCTGGGAAGGTGATGCGTCGCAGTCACCGGGATTCGGCCTGGAGTACGCGCCGCAGCGGCGGTCGGCCGACCTGGGCGGTGATCGCGGCGGAGGTCTCCTCACCCAGCCGGAGGTAGCAGCCATGCTGGCCAGATACGGCTGGCTGGCTCCCGGCGCTCCCGCAAGGCCACCTGGTGTTCTCCGTCCCGAAGAAGGCCAAGCGCAGCGAAGTCCAATTGCCCCTGGAAAGCGGCTTCGGCTTCCGGTCGAGCGAGTGGCTGTCGAAGCCATAGATCCTGGTGGCGGGACGGGGATGGTTGCTGTGTCAGTGGCGCGAGTGGCGGCGGTGCATTGCCCATTGCACGGCTGCGTTGACTACGGCTCGGGCCCATGGGTGGGTGGGTGTCCAGAATGCTTCGAGCCAGGTGGTGGCCAGCAGTCTGGCGTAGTAGTCGAGTACGGCCGGGTCGGCGTTCTTCCAGGTGTCCAGTCCGGCCATGAGGGCTTCGGCTTCGGTGGGTGCGTGGCCGCAGGCGATGAGGTTGATCACCAGGTCGGCAGGGTTGACCAGGGGGGTGCCGCGGGAGGCCATTCCCCAGTCGACCAGCCGGGCTGCGGTGCCGGTGATGATGACGTTTCCGGGGTTGAGGTCGGTGTGCAGGAGGGCGGTTCCGGCGATTTGGGTGAGGTGTTGGGGGACGGTGGCGTAGTCGGACCAGCGGCCTTCGAACCACATCACGTCCACGGTGGTGGGTAGTTGCAGGTGCTCCAGCGTCGCGAAGACGTCGAGGACGGCGTTCAGGTCACGGGAGCCGGGGGTGTAGTCGGCGCGTCGTCCTTGCACATGTTCGAAGCCGAGGAGCCTCCACCCGCCGGCCGTGAGGTCGCACAGCAGTTCCGGCGTGACGGAGCGGACGTGGGGGTTGACGGCGGCTTCGCGGTCGAGTTGGGCGGCGGCGCGTTCGTTGGCGATGGGTGCGCCTTTGAGGAACACCGGCCCGTCCTTCAGATGGGCGACGGTGGCGAGTGCGGAGCGTCTGCCTTCGCTGGTCGGCTCGACCTTGATGATCGGCCCGAGTTCGTCTTGAACGGCGCTGTGCAGGTCGGATGGCAGGCTCTGCCACTCGATGCGATCCATGAGGGCAAAGCCTGCCACGCGGTCAGGCACTGTGCGGCCCGGACACCTCGGCCGCGGGCGGTGGTGCACCCCTGCCGTTGCACCGCGCGTGGCGGGCCTCATCGGTGACCTTGGCGACGCACGGGTTGGGCGGGCAGCACGGGTAAGCGGCTCCGGTCCAGTGTTCGAGTTCGACCCGGTAGCCGGTGGCGTGCAACGCGGGCAGGGTCCGGGCGATCTCCTCCTCGCCCATGCTCACCCCGGGGCCGGGCGGGACGTGGTGCAGGTAGTAGCCGAGGTTCTCCTCGCAGAACCGCATGTAGTCCTGGGAGTGGAGGAGGAAGGCGTGCCAGCCGGGGTCGACGCTCTCGGACATGGCGAGCCGGACGCCGGGGTTCTCGGCGACGGCGCGCAGCCACACCAGCGCCTGCCCGACCACTCCTTCGGCGTAGGTGCGAGTGACGTGCAGGTCCTTGGCGACGTAGGCCGACAGGGTGGCGAACAGGTCGGCCTCGACCAGCTCGCGAGGGTCTTGGGTGGTCGTCTGTCCCGGGCGGGTGGTCGTGATGGTCATCGCATCCTCCAAGCGGGCGCGCTGAGGCGTGGCCGCGGTCCGGGTCGCGCGCCGGCTGGCCTGACGGGTACCAGCCGGGGCTGCAGTGCTGTGGGGCTTCTTCAGCGTCGTCCAGGCCTGGAACCGATGGCTAGGAACTTGCTTCAGCTTGCTCGCAGCGTTCGGATTGCCGCAGTGATGAGATCGCGGGCTGCGGCGCCGTAAACGGCGGATGACGCCAGGTACTCGAACTCCTGGAGGTACACCGCGATCTCGCGCGGCTGGGTGATGGCCAACTCGGCGGCGGCGGTGTCGACCAGTACGAGGCGCTCGTCGAACACCCAGAATCCATGGTTGGGTGCGCGCCGGTGCCGCACCCGGGTCGGGATGATGCCCAGGCTCAGGCGGGGCAGGATCGATAGCGTGAGCAACCGCTCCAACTGCTCGACCAGGACGTCGTCGTCGGCCAGGCCGATCGTCAGCGCGACTTCGCACATGACCATGTGGAAGCGCCGGTCACGGTCCCCGCGGCGCAGGATCTCCTGTCGCTCCATCCGGGCATTCACCGCGTCGGTGACGTCGCCGCCGGTGCCGTGGAAGGCGATGTTGTCGCGGAACCGCTGCTCGGCGTACTCCCGCGTTTGCAGCAGACCGGGGATGACGATCGGCTCGAACACCCGGAACAGGCGCGTCTCGGCCTCCTGCGCCGCGATGGTCTGCTGCCGGCGGTGGGCACCGGCGCGCCATTCGCGCCGCCACTCCATGTAGGCGCTGGAGATGTTCCGGACGGTCGCGATCAGATCCGGGACATGCTCTTCGGCGCCGACGAGACGGCACCAAGTCCGTATGTCGTCCTCGCTGGGAGTCTGCTTGCCGTGCTCGATCTTGGAGACTTTGCTTTCATGCCAGCCCGCAAGCGTGGCCAGCCGGCGCTGCGGAAGCCGTCCGTCCTGGCGTAGTTCGCGTAGCCGCAGCCCTAGAGCCTCGCGCGCCTGCTGATGGGGCGTGGACATGACCGATCGCTACAGGCTCCGCATGAACTCGTCGCGGCTGAGCGAGGCGTCCCACGCGATCCGCCGCCACGCCCGATGCCGCTCAACGGTCTCGGGTTCGTCCGTCAGCTCGGCACCGATGAAGGCGTCGTCGGCATCGAAGTGCAGGACGGCTACACGCTTGTCGTCGAACAGCCACGCGTCCAAGGGTGGTCGCACTGGGAGGCCCAGCCGAGCGGCACGGTCGCGGTTGAGGTAGCGGATCTCCTCGCCGGCCGCGAGGTTGCCTTGAGCCGACCACAACGCGTACCGGGAGTAGTCGCCGAGCGGCACGGTCACCACCCGCACGCGAGTGAAGGGGCGGCCCTCCTCGGCGGCTTGCCGGGTCATGTCGTACCAAGGGCCCGAGCTGACCGACTCGTCCAGTTCCCGGTGACCGCCCAAGAACCCTTCGAAGGAAGGGTGCTCATCGGGCACGTTGTAGCGGTCGCGTGTCTCCAACCGGAAGGCGCAGCGCCGGACGGTGTGGAACAGCTCTCCGAGTTGGTCGCCGGTCAGCAACTCGGCCACCGATCACCCTCCCTGATGGTGCTCCTGGTAGTGCTCGATCAGGTGCCGCACCAGGCTTGGGTCGATCTCCACAAGCGTCTCGTCCCCGGCCAGATTGCGGACATCGCCGAGCGCCGCGGTGTCGGTGACGACCTTGCCCTGCACCACGTACGTTCCGCGGTCAGTGGCGTACATAGCCGGACAGGTGCCCTGATTCGAGTCCGTACCGAGGAACCGTAGCCGCATGGTCTCCCCTTCGCCCAGACGCTTGCTAGTACTTGCTCAGAAGCCTGTGCCACTTTGGAAGCGGCGTCAAGAGGGAAGAACGGGTTCGCCCTGTTGCCACGTGCGCGCAGCGGCTCCACCAGGGGAAGTATCGCTTCGAGCGACAAGACCTCCAGGCGCCGCGAAGGACAGTGCACTAAGAGAGGGCGTGGACCGCGACACCCTGACGCCAGGCCACAAATCGGCTATCGGCGCCCCGCCGCCCGCGAGGAGCACCACATCCCACACGCGCTGTACGCCGCTGGCGGCCCGGACTTGATCAGGCGTGTACGGCCCACGTCACCGACCATCAGTCAGTACTGTCCAGGCACGTGAGCCCTATCCGGCGAGTCGCAATTATCGGCTGTGGAGGCAGTGGCAAGACGACCATCGGTCGCCGGCTCGCTGCATCGCTCGGCACCACGATTACGCATCTGGACGCGGTGTACTACGACGACGCGTGGAACGAACTGCCGCAAGACAAGTTCGCCGAGATCCAGGAAGACCTGGCCGCCGCCGAGAGTTGGGTGATCGACGGCAACTATGCAGGCACCCTCCCGATCCGGCTACGCCGCGCAACTCATGTCGTCTTCCTCGATCTGCCCGCCGTCACCTGTCTGTGGGGCATCGCCCAGCGACGCTGGCGCTATCGCGGTGGCCAGCACAACGACGGCGTCTACGACACCATCAACTGGGGTTTCATCAAGTACATCTGGGGCTACCGCAAGGAAATGGCGCCGCGCGTGCGTGCGTTGCTCGACGAGCACGCCGGCGACGCCGAGGTGTTCATCGTGCGGTCGCGCCGTGAGGCCAACCGTCTCACCGCAGAGTTGGAGCGCACGACCCGTTGACCGATCGAAGGGGCGGCGACGTAGCCGGGCTCACCGGTTGGCTGGCCGTGCCCGGATGCGCGGGGTGAGGAGCGTGCCCCGGCGCCGTCCAGGTTGGCGATCAGCCGTTGATGCGACGAACTGCGCGCCGTCCTGCGACGCCGGGCATGCCCACGCGCGGCCTCGACACGGCTCCCGCTTCGCCTAGGCTCGTTCTGCGCGCGGGGCATCGTTGCCGCCGAGCGGGTGATCCGAACCTTCATCGATGCGGGCACAAGCCGATCGAGGTTGTTCAGGTGGCCGCCGGAGGGCCGGCGTCTGTCGAGCTGGGCAGTGCGGGCAGCGGCGGCAGTCCAGAGACGGTCGAGTTTTGGACGGCGACGCCTGCGCTTCGAAGCACTGCGGTGGCGTAGTCGGACAACTGGTCGGCGCAGGTCTCGTAAAGGGTGTCGCTGAAGTTCCCGAGTTCGGCGCTGATGCGTTTCCACTCGATGTCGGTGAGGTCGCGCTGCGCGAACCGCGTGAACCAGGCCCGATGGAGGAACGTGACGGCGAGACCGTAGCGGTCTGCCAGGTCGATCAAAGCGCGAGCGGGGTCACCGCCGTAGTGGTCGTCGACCAGCGTCTCTAGCGCGTTGTGCAGGGTGGGCTGGTGCTCGCTGTTCAGGAGCTCGTAGACCTCGGCCGCGCGGTAGCGGCGGTGGCCGCCCATCGTCCGAATCGAGGACAGCTTTTGCAGTTTCGCCCAGCGCGTGACGGTCTTGGGGTCCACCCGGAACAAGGCGGCGACCTCGGCGGGTGTGAGCAGCTCAGGCGGAGTCATGGGATCCGTTTCTTGAAGGGGTGAGGGGGGCGCGTGTCCCAGCGACCAGCGGAATCTGGCGATGGTTCGAGCGGCTCGCGCCCTTGAAGGGGGTGGATGCGGGCGCTGCCGCGCGGTGGTTAGGGGGAACAGATCATGCAGCGTCCTCCTTCGTGGTCGTGGACGGCTTGGAAGGAGGGTGCAGGGCCGTCGAGTGGGCGAATCGACGTGACCACTGGCCCTTGCTGGCGTCGAGCGCGGATTCGGCCAGGCGGTGCAGCTGAATGTCGCCCGTCCCGGCGGGCGCGTCGATGTGGAAGGCGTCTCGCACAAGGCGTTCGATGGGACGGTCGCGCCGGAGCGCGGCGGCTGCGTGAATCTTCATCGCGGCCAAGGCCGATTCCCACAGCGAATCGACGCCGTACTGCTTGGCGACTACGAGCTCGTCGTCGCAGGGCAGGCCGTGGTCAAGCATGTGGACGGCCTGATAGGCGAGGGCACGGGACGTCATCACCCGCTGCTTGATCTGCCCGATGCGCTGCTCGATCGTGGCCAGATTGGTCAATGGTGCGCCGCGGCGGTGGCGCTGCTTGGCGAAGGCGACGGTCTCGTCAAGCTGTGCCTGATGGATGCCGAGCGCGACTGCGGTCAGGTTGGGGCGGCCGTACAGGACGCTGGAGCTGTAGGCGACGTCGAGTCCGTCGCCTTCACCGCCGATCATGTTGGTGGCCGGGATCCGGACGTTCTCCAGAATCAGGTCGCCGAAGCTGAATCCGTGGAGGCCAAGGCACGGCTTGTAGGGGACGAGCCGCAGGCCGGGCCGGTCGTGCTCGACGAGGAACGCCGTCAGGCTCCGGGAACGCTTCGCCTTGGGGCCGGTGCGGACGACGATGCCGTGGACATGGCCTATGTGGGAGTTGCCGACGTACACCTTGCAGCCGTTGAGCACCCACTCGTCGCCTTCTCGGTGAGCGGTGGCCTCCATGTCCAGGACGTTTCCGCCCGATCCCGGTTCCGTCACCGCGATCGTCGGCAGGGATTCACCGGTGGCGATCGGGGGCAGCCATCGCCGTTTCTGCTCGTCGGTGCCGAAGTGGAGAATTTTGGCCGTCCCGAGCTGAGACGCCTGGACCATGGCGCCCATCGCGCCCGACACCCGGGCCAGCTCCTCGATCACGATGGTCTTGGCGAGGTGGCCGGCGCCCATGCCGCCGTACTCGCGGGGGATGGTCACCCCGATCCATCCCTGCCGGGCGATCGAGGTTGAGGTCTCGTTGTCGACGGCTTGAGAGGACTCCATACGGGCCACGTGCGGCACGACCTCGCTCGCTGCGTAGGCCCGGACCGTTTCGCGCAGATGCTGGTGATCTTCGGTCTCGAACACGGACACATCCCCTTCCACTTCGTGGGACCCTGCCGGCGGGTCAGTCCGGCATCGTCATCGGCTGCGGTCGGGCTAGCCGCCTGTTCAGCCGCCCTGGGAGCCGGTGCTGTGGCGGCCGCTGCTCGCGCTGGCGCGCTGGCCGAGCAGCTCAACGAGTGCGTTCCGGTGCCGTTTGATGAGCGCGAGGCACGTCTGGCGGGTTTCCTTGGGAAGAGGACTGGTGCCCACCACGCACACACTGCCCAGCACCGTCCCGGCCTGCTCATGCACGAGCGGCGCTCCGGCGTAGGTGCGTACCCCGAGCTTGTCGACCACCGGGTTCGAAGCGAACTGGGGTTTCGCGCACACGTCAGCCAAGACCAGTGCCTTGGTGCGGTCGAGCATTTCGGGGCAGAACCCGTGATCGGGCGCCATGGTCCGGGCGACAGCCCTGGCCCCTGGTGGGTTGTGCAGGCCGACGAAGGTCTGCGCCTCGGGCAGGAACAGGTTCACCATTGCGTACAGTCCCTTGCCGACGCTGCCCAGCTCGGCGGCAAATGTGCCGGACACGTGAGCGGCGAACCGGTCGAACTCGGCGTCTGGGGTGCCGTCCAAGCCGACTTCGGCCAGCAGCCTCAGGCGCTCCTGGGCTGTGTCATGCCAGGTTGGGATTTCCAGACCGGAGTCGGTGTCATACCGCATGTGGTTGCTCCATTGGGGCGGACGGGTGGGGCTGCTCGTACTCGTAGGTGAGCGCGTGGTCGACCAGGGTGAGCAGGACGGTGATGGCCGAACTGGGGACGCGGGCGTCGCAGCGCACGACCGGTACACGGTCGGGCACTTCGAGAGCGGCGCGAACTTCGGCGGGGGAGTAGCGATAAGGGGCGTCGTCGAACTCGTTGATCGCCACGACGAACGGCGTCCCGGTCTGCTCGAAGTAGCCGACCGCGGCGAAACCGTCGGCCAGGCGGCGGGTGTCGATGAGCACCACGGCGCCGACCGCGCCGACGACCAGGTCGTCCCAGGTGAACCAGAAGCGGTCCTGGCCCGGTGTGCCGAACAGGTACAGCACCATCTGCTGCTCGCGGAAGGTGAGGCGGCCGAAGTCCAGGGCGACGGTGGTGGTGGCCTTACGCGCCACTCCCGCGAGGGAGTCGATCCCGTCGCTGACCTCTGTCAGATACTCCTCGGTGGTCAGTGGCTCGATCTCGCTGGCTGCACTGATCAGCGTCGTCTTGCCGGCACCGAACCCGCCGCTAACGATGATCTTCACGGTGGTGGGCCTGTGCCCTTCGGCGCGCATGTCAGGCGACATCGGACAGCCTCGTCTCCAGGCCTGACCGCAGCGCCTCCAGCAGCTGCAGATGGTCGGACGCCTCAGAGCCAGGCAGCGCCATGACCAATGCACCGGAGTCGATCAGGTCCGACAGGACGATCTTGGTGGCCTGGATGGGGAGACCGATCCGGGCGGCGATCTCGGCGACCGAGCATGGCCCGGCACGGCACAACTCGACGGCCTGGACGGCCTCCGGTGCCATTCCTTTGGCGCTGGCGGGGTCTGCGACCTCCAACAGGGTCACGAGCCGCATTGAATGCTGCGGGCGGGTCCGGCCGCCCGTAATCGCGTAGAGACTCAGCTCTTCGGCCTCGTAGATGACCCATGCCTGATCCCCGCCGGACGACCGTGCCGGGTCCACTGCCGAGCGGGCCGGTGGTTGCCGCGGGCCCCAGCCCGCCGAGGCGGCCATGTCATCGGCCGCCATCAGGGCGCTCGCCGTTGCGGATTGCGGTAACCATGTGGTCGGCCACGCTCTTGATCAGCAAGCTCATCTCGAAGCCCACCGTGTTGGGGTCGGCGCCTGGGGAGGCCAGGACTCCCAGGACGCTGCCGACCAGGCCGGTCCGGTCGCCGGTCTGTTCCACCACCGCATGGTCGGCGCTCATCACGAACACGAGAACGTCGTCGTCCTCCACGATGGCCTGCCGGAAACCGCCGGACGCCGACCCGCTGATGGAGCCGGCGGACCGGGCCAAGGAGTGCAGGCTGGCCATCCAAGCTGCCGCCTTGTCCGCCTGGTCGATCTGCAGACCTGAGACCGCCATCTTCAGGCCGTCCCGCGAGACCAAGAGAGCGCCGCTGACTCCGGTCACGCGCTCGACGAACTTCGTCAATAGCCAGCTCAACCCGTCGTCGACCCGGACCGAGGTGGCCGGAGCCGGGGGCTTGTGCATGGTCATGTATGTCTCTCCGTACGTTCGAGAAGGCCGGGATCTGAGGCTGGTGGGGGTCAGCCGCTCTCCGGCTCGTTGGTGTGCGGGACGGTCGGCTGTCGGTCGCCCTTCCCGTCCCGGACACCGGCGGTGAAAGCTCCCATCAGTCCCGGCGTCGGCGGTCGGCCTGGACCCGATACCGGACCCGCCGACTGGTACGCCGGGGGCTGTGCTGCAGGTGGGGCGTGGCTACGCCGAGGGAGAGCCGGCTTGTCGCCGATCGCTGGAGGAGATGGCCGGGCAGCCACAGGGGATGCGGGCTCAGCGGCGACGCGGTGGCGCCGCGGCAGCTCGGGACGGTGCGGCTCCAACGGCGCTTCCGCCGTTCGAGCCGTCGGGACCGAGGCCGCCAGCAGACTGCGCGGCAGGGCGACCAGGGCCCGTGTTCCGGAAGCGTCCGAGTGCAACTCGATCCGGAGGCCGTGCCGAGCGGCCAACCGGGCGGCGACCAGCAGCCCGATCTGCCCTTGCCTGACCTGCTCCCGCGGGCTGACCTGGTGCGGGACGTCCAGTATCCGCCGCAGGTCCGCCAGCTTCTCCGGCGTCAGCGGCAAACCCTGGTCGCAGACCTCGATGCTCAGTCCGGTGGGTGTCCGTGCCGTGGAAAGCTGCACCATCGTCTTCGGATCGGAGAACTTGGTCGCGTTCTCGACCAACTCCGCAAGGACATGGATGACGTCCGGGCCCGCGTACCCCGGAATCTCCACTTCGTCGTCAGGGAGCGTCAGGCGAACCCGAGTGAAGTCCTCGACCTCGGCCATCGCCTGGCGCAGCACCGTGGAGATCGGCATCGGAGACTTGGCCCGGCGTGCGGTGTGACCACCGAGCACGGCCAGCTTCTCTGCCGCGCGACGCAGCTGGGTGGCCAGGTGCTCGATCCGGTACAGATCATCAAGAAGATCAGGGTCTTCCTGCTCCCGCTCGGTGGCCTTGAGGCATTCCAGCATCCGGCTCACCAATGAGTGCACACGATGCCCGACGTAGACCAGCACTTCCCGGTCGGGCTCCTCACCGTGCCCCAGCTCAACGGCTGAGGTGCCCTGAGCGTCGGCGGTCACCATGCCCGCCAGCAGTTGCTCCAACTGTCTGGTGATTGAGTTCAGTCGTGTTTCGGCCCGGTCGAGATGGTCAGCCGATTCACCGATTCTCGGCTGAGTAGCCACCGATGAACCCGCCACATGGCCGCGTAGCCACGCGATCTCGTTATCGGCGTGCTGCTGGCGGGAGGTCATCTGCTGCAGCGCCTTCGCGGAATCGACGGCCTGACGCCGCAGCCACGCCACCTCGCTGCCCTGGCCGCGTTGGACTCGCATGGCCGCCTCGTGCTGGCGTTCCAGAGCCACCATCACCAGCATTGCCGCCCCGGCCAGCCCCACGGCCACGAAGGTCAGCGCGAGGCCCTTTCCGCCCGCACTGCCGTTGAGGGCGTACACCACCACGACGTACACCACCATGCAGGCGGGCAGGACCAGCCCGAGCAGCCACAGCCACCGGCCCGGATCCGGGGGCGAGGCGTGTGCCGGCGCGGACGAACCTGGAGTCGAGTTCGACGCAGTCACCGCGTCACCCGCCTTGGCCGCGCTCCCGGGACGCTGCCGACGCCGCACCACAGATCGACCGGCCCCGACATGGGCCAGGGCGATGCCTCCGGCCGCCAACGCGGAACCGAAACCACACCGGGTTCGATCAGGTCCAACGCCGCGAACCAGGCCCGCACATCGGCCGGGACGCGGGCGTGCGGTGAGCCGGATATCCGAAGGCCCCGTGCCGCGCCCAGGGCGGCCAGCCCACGTGCGGTCGCCCCCGTCAGATGGCAGATCGCAATGCAACTCCCCCTCGGCAGCGCCGCGCGCAGGACATCCAGACCACGCGCTGCTGCTGCGTCGTCGAGACCATCCAGGCTGTTGACCAGCAACACCCCGACCGGCTCGGCCAGATCCAACGTCTGCGCCACGCCCTCCATCAGCGCGTCGGGATCCTCAAGCCCTGCCTCGACGTGCTTGGACCCGTCCCACCAGGCGGAGTTCAGCCGTGCACGCGCGTGCGACATGACTAAAGCGTCGGAGTCGGCGTACACCACGCGAACCGTCGGATCGACCTGCTGCGCCACGTCGTGGACCTCGTCGCGCAGCGGCAGATCGGTACCGACGACCAGGAGTTGGCCGATCCCGTGCTCGCCGATCAAGGTCCGCACCACGCGGGCGCGGAACCTCAGCCGGGAGTACGCCATATCCACGATCCGCGGGTAGATGGCCTCGACGTGTTCGCCGAAGGATTGGTCGGCGAGGAAGTTGTCCTTGCCGCCGGCCCAGAAGTTCCACAGGCGCGGCATGGACGGCATCGCGGTACCGATGTCGCCGAGGTCACGTGTGGCCGCCGCCCAGTTGAACTCCGGGGCGGTCGGGAGATACGGGCTCCAGCTGGAGTTGGCGCCGCCCTCGGTCATGCCGCACTCCTGACCTCGGTGCGGACCCCGACGATGCCGACGTTGCTGTCGAGCATCTGCCCGATGCCGTGGGTCTTGGCCGCCCAGGCGGCCGCTCGTCCGGCGAACAGGAAGCTCTCTCGCGCGATGTCCATGGTGTCGCGGGCGGACTGGAGCACACCTTCGGCGGCGACGCGATCGACCTCGAAGCACGACTTGCCACCGAGGTAGTAGTTGTACATCCGGGCAGTGCTCGGCTTATCGAACGACGGGCCTGTAACGGCATT
Source organism: Actinomadura sp. 6K520 (assembly GCF_004349245.1). Lineage (GTDB taxonomy): Bacteria > Actinomycetota > Actinomycetes > Streptosporangiales > Streptosporangiaceae > Spirillospora. Next base: position 13,995 of record NZ_SMLC01000111.1, read on the forward strand.
CATGGGGTCACCGTGCCGGTGAGCTCGGCGAGTTCCACGCGAAGCTGTTCCTCGGTGTCGGCCACCACCGTGTCCACCTCGTTGATGCGTTCCGGCGGTAGCGGTCCGCACAGCGCCCACCAGCGCCCCCGATCCGAGCGCAGGAACCTCCACCCAGGAAAGTCGCGCTGCAACGCGGCTTTGACGTCCGCGGGGGATGACGTATCGGCAGAAGCCATGACGGAACCTCTGAACAGGAAGAAACGGGAGAAGGAAGGGGGAAGCAGCGTGCCCTGCAGGCGTGCTGTAACGAGCACAAAGGCGAAGCGGACGCCCACGTCGCCGGCCTGGCCGATATCACCGTGGCAAGGGCTGTGGCCAAGCAGCCACGCAGTGGTGCCAGGCCGGTGAGACACCCCGGCTCCCGCAGGCAGGCCCAGGCAGACGGCTCCCATGGGGCCGCACGGACCAGGAACGACCACCCATGGAGTGCTTCTGGTCCGTGCAGCCCGCCCCAGAGCCGTCCTCCTGGGGCCGGGAAACGGCAGCTGGAGCGGGCCGGGGGACACGCGCCCCTGCTGCCGCACCGAAGCTGGTAGCCACCGCGACGCCGCACTCTTCCGCGGTCCGGCTGCCCTGGTAGGGGAAGCAGGACCGGGTGGACACGTTGCTCGGCAGACATCGATACCTCGCTCGGTGGTGGTAAATCGGCTACTTCCAGCAGATCGCTTTCGCGCCCAGAGCCTCTAGCCGACAATGGTCGACAACTTCCGACATCTCTGATGTCGCGCCTTGATCCGTCAGCAGCGAGGTGCACGCTCGTGGCTTATGAGACGACCCCTGAGATTCGTGCGCGCCTGCGCCGCGAGCGTCGGGCCCGCGGCTGGGATATCCCACGAATGGCCCACGAATTGCGGGAAGCCTCCGAATATCCACACAAAATGCCCACCGAACGCAGCATCATCCGATATGTCGAGCGGTGGGAAGATGGTCAGGTTCGACGGATCACCGAGCGTTACCGGATCCTCTATGCACAGGCGTTGAGCATGAGCCAAGAAGAACTGTTCGGAGACGGCCCGCAACTCCCTCCCAGCCCAGGACCGACCGAGGGAGACGTCGAGGCGATCCGCATGATGCTGACCGCCCTCATGGCCGCGGACCGGCGGTTCGGCGGACACCGCATCCGCCGGCAAGCCAATGACTACTTGACCGACGTGGTCGAACCGATGCTGCGTGGACAGGCTCCCGATGCCTTGAAACGACGCTTGTTCGGTCTGGCTACGGAGTTCACGCTGCGGGTGTCCGCGATGCACCTGGACGCCGACCAGTTGGACCGAGCCATGAGCCTGCTCGGCAGGGCATCGAGCATGGCAGCAGAGAGCGCTGATACGACGCTGACCGCCTGGGTGCTGTCTCGCCGGGGCGAGCACGAGATGCACCAGGCAGCGCTCACCGCCCGCCCCAACCGGCGCGCGACCTTTATCCAGCAGGCACTGGCTTACACCGAAGGTGCGGCAGGTGTCGCACGTTCAGCCCCGCCTCTCGGTCGCGCGTTCCTGACCACCAAGCACGCGCTGGCCTGGTCGCTGACCGGCGACCGGGCCCGAACTCAGCGCGTCCTCGGCACCATCTGGGCCGCCTACGAGAGATCCGGCAGCGCCGAGGAGCCGGATTGGATGGACGCCTACGGGTACGGACATCTGCGCCACGAGGAGGCGCGCTGCTATGTCAACCTCGGTATGGGACGTCAGGCCGTCCAAGCCGCCGAAGAGTGCCTTACGGTACGCACCGCTGCCCGGCCACGCGCGTTCACGCTCGGCGTCCTTGCCATTGGACACGCCCAGGCTCTGGAAGTCGAGGCCGCGTGCGCTGCGGGCCACCAGCTCGTCGACCTCGCCCCCAAGGTCTCGTCGCGACGAGTGTGCATCCGGATCGGAGAGGTCCTCGACGTGCTCACCCCGTATGAGGACACCCCGGCCGTCACCGAGCTGCGGGAGGCAGCAGAGCCAGTCCTACAAGGTTGTGGCCTCTGAACAGGAGGGATCGCTACTTCATGCCCGGCATGTCGCCTGAAGACCAGGCCGCTCTGGCCGAAGTAGCCGCCCGCTGCCAGGTTCCCGTCAACGACGCTCGACTGGTGCATCAACACAGCAACAGCGCGATCGCACTCCCCACCGCACGGCTGCTGGTGCGCATCGCCGGCAACCCCGGTGCGCTCGACGCGATCACCTCCTCCGTAGCCGTCACACGCTGGCTTGCCTCGCGCGGCTACCCCTGCGTGGAGCCTGCCGACGTAGATCCGTTCTCTGTCTTCGGACGAGTTGTCTCAATCTGGCGACTCCTAGACGTGGACGAGGAGCCACCCGGAAACGGGGCCGAACTCGGCCGACTACTCCGCGAACTACACCGCCAGCCCAGCCCACCAATCCCCTTGCAGCACCTCACCGACCCGTTCGAGAGCGTGGCGGCCGCCGTCAAGCAGCACCCGGACGGCATGACCGGCGAAGACCGCGCCTGGCTACGTGACCGGATCGAGCAATTGCGGCACCGCTGGACAGAATTCACCCCAGCGCTCCCGACCGGGCTGATCCACGGCGACGCCCACACCAACAACATCATCCGCCTGACCACAGGCAAGACCGTCCTCGGAGACTGGGACCACGTAGCCCTCGGCCCCAGAGAATGGGATCTAGTCCAGGCGTACTACATGGCCCGCCGCTTCAACCGCCACACTGAGCACGACCTGCGCCGGTTCACCGTCACCTACGGCTGGGACGTCCGCGACTGGCCAGGCGCCGAGACCCTCATCCAGACCCGTGAGATCACCGGCCTGAGCCCCTACATTCGCAAAGCCCCCACCGACCACCGGACCCGCCACGAAGTCGCCCATCGCATCGCTTCACTGCGGAACGGCGACACTTCCACCCGGTGGAACTCACCGACGAAATAGCTGGATCACACTGCGGAACTCGTATGCCAACATGCTGTGACGACCAAACTTCTCCTTCTCAAGCGCCGATGAGCACCGGTCATGCACGCCGCCCCAAGCAACGCGGAGACGCTCGCTGCCTTTCTTCGCCCATCGTGATATCGGAAAAGCATCATGAGGCTCGACGCCGCATCCTTGCCTGCTGACCTGCGCCGATGGCTGGCCGACCACCTGCCCGGCGTCGGTTGCGCCATCGATGCGTCCTGGCCGCAGCGCATCGAGTCGAGAGTCTGGCGCTTGGAGGCCGGTACCACCGCGGTGTACGTCAAGATCAGCCCATCTCCGGAAAGCCATAAACGCGAGACGGACGCCTACCGCCATGCTGCTGCCGCTCTCAGCCGGGAGGAAGCCCCGCGTCTGATCGCCGCCGATCCTGCCCTGCAGGCCATCCTGGTGACGGCGCTGGACGGGAAGGTCGTCCGGGAACTGCCGCTCACCGCGACGGTGGAGGCCCAAGTGCACGAGCTCGCCGGACGGCTCCTGCGCCGCTGGCACGATCACGCCGAACCCGTATCGCCACAGGCACGAAAAGGCGTCATGGCCTCCATGGACAACCAGGCATCCGAAGCCTCCGCCTGCCTCGACAACCTCAACCGCCATCTGACCGGTGCAGAACGGGCCTTGGTGAGCGAAGTGGCCCGGGACCTCCCCGCGCTGACTGCGGATCTTCCGCTGGTCTACCTGCACGGCGACTTCTCCCCGCGAAACTGGGTGTGGAACGCCAAGACGCAGACCCTCGGGCTGATCGACTTCGAGATGGCCGGCCACGCCCTGGCAGTCCAGGACATGATCTGGCTGTCCGGAGCGGTGTGGCCGACGCGCTCCGACTTGAGGAAATCCTTCTTCACCGGATACGGACGCGAACTGACCACCAAAGAGCACCAAGCCCTGCTCCTGCTGACGACCCGACTAGCCGCCTCCTACCTGGCCGCAGGACTGGCCAACAACGATCAGGTGCTCATCGATCGCGGCCGCAACGCGCTCAGGGAACTCGCACGCACCCACACCTGACCGCGCAATGCGCAGGCCCCCGACGCTCCCGTCCTCAGGGATATCCATGCCCCAGGAGCTCTCGATGCCGGAGACCAACCATGCCGAACCCACCTGCCTGGTTCCTAGCACAGGAACCCTGGCATAGGCCCTAACGCTACGAAAGTCATCGGCTCCGGGCCGGCGGTTGCCACCTAACCTAACGTCACGAACATGTATGCGACGCGAAACAGCAGGTCAAGACACTAACAGGCGCAAGGCTGGTCGGTGAACACGACCAGGTTTTCGACACCTGCGCTACAAGGATCTCATCCTCGGCGTAGACATCCGCTCATGCCGCGAACAGAGCGGTGATGCCGGTGGATTGAGCCTGCTAGGAGGACGTCTGGTCTGAATCGTCGATGCCGAGTTTCGTCCGCAGGCGGGTGACGCCGGCATGGAGGACGGGCGGCACGGTGATCAGGGTGACTGTGGCGTCGACGAGGCTCGTCCGGGATGTCTCCACGACCACCCAGCCGACCAGGAGCACCAGCGGCGTCCACGTGCGCAGGTCGGTTCGCAGGATCCAGCGGAGGGCGACCAGAAGCCGGTGAGTGAGCGTCTCGTGCGCGGGGCGGCGCAGTGTCAGGGAAAGTGCCGGCATGCCCAGGATGAGCCGCAGCGTGAAGTGGGCCCGGGCGCGACGGCTCGGCAGGGCACCGATCTCGCCAAGCCATTCGTCCAGATAACGGGCCCTGGCCGCGGGCGGGAGCAAGAGCGCGCCGAGAGCGAGCGCGCGGTGACCGGCGGGGGCGTCCTCGGGCAGAGAGGCCAAACGGTCGAGGGCGATCGAGGCGAGTTCTTCGGAGACATCGCGCAGGCCGAGCCGCCGGGCGAGCGGCACCATCGACTCCAGGGTGTGCCGGGACTTGAGCCGCTGCTTGTCCTCGTCGAGGTAGCGCAGGGTACGCATGTTGTGCAGCCTGTCCAGCACTTTCAGCGTGAGCACGCGGTCGGCGGCGGCGGCGATGGCCGCCTCGTCCCGATCCAGCTCGATCATGCTTTCGACCATGGTGGCAATCTCGTCGCCGAATTGCTCGCGGAGCCGGACGGCATGGCATCCAGTGTCCTCGATGACGTCGTGTAACAGCGCGGCGCAGACGACCACGTCGTCCAATCCCGAGCAGGCAGCGATCTGCGCGACGGCAACCGGATGGGTGATGTAGGGATCGCCGCTCTTGCGGCACTGGCCTGCATGGCGGCGTGCGGCGAAATCGTACGCGCGCCGAACCCTGTCACGTTCGGTGACCGGCAGATCGGCGGGCAACCGTGCCAGCAGTGACTCCAGGGCGGCGGTCATGAGGTCGCCGTCCGGAGGTTGACGGCCGGTCCGCGCGATCGCCGGGCCCGCTCGAGTGCAGTGCGAGCCCGCGCCGCCCCCTCGTCAGTGAGCGTGTAGTAGTAGCGGGCGCGCCGCCCCCCGGCCAGGTGCTCGGCCGGAGATTCCTTGCGGCCTTCGATCCAGCCGAAGCGCTCCAGGCGGGCCAGAATCGGATAGATGGTGCCGCTGGGCTGGCCGGTCTCCGCGCACAGCTCAAGCCCGAAACGCCGCTTGGCCGGATCGGACAGCATCGCGTCCAACACGAGCATTGTCTGCAGGGTCATCCGAGGACCATCCGCCATATATCGAACTCTAGACATTCAGTGCGGACAGTGACATACCTCCGAGGCCACATCCGTCTGACCCGTCGCGGGTGGAGGATGCCATGTTGGACGTGGCGGCACCGGCACCGTATCCGATCTCCCCCATCCGGTACCGAGCGAAGAAGCTATACACCTTCGTCAGGTCGGGTCGGCACGGTGACTGGTCGGCCTGTGTCCGTCATGCGCTCTCATGCCGCGGGGCGTGTACTCGGATCTGAGAAGGGTGCCCGCGATACGGCCGGCAACGAGGTGCTGCCGCACCGGTGCTCCGGTGCCGGCTGTGGGGGGCGCGAATATTCGTTTGGTGAGGGCGTGGCGCGCTGCCACAGTGCCGGTGTGGACGACTATGTGGCGATTAACAGGGCCAACTGGGACGAACGGGCCTCGGCGCATGCCGATTCCCCCGACTACGGATTCGATCGGTTCATCAACGACCCCGGGTACCTCAGTGGCGTCGTCCGGTTCGACCGCCCCCGTCTTGGGGATCTGACCGGGCTGCGTGCCGTGCACCTGCAATGCCACATCGGCACCGACACCGTGTCCCTGGCGCGCCTGGGCGCCACGATGAGCGGCCTGGACTTCTCCGCGGCCGCGCTGGACCAGGCGCGGCGACTGGCCACCGGCACGGGCAGCACCATCGACTTCCGCCACGCAGAGCTCTATGACGCCGTCGAGGTCTTCGGCCGCGAGGGCTTCGATCTGGTCTACACCGGGATCGGCGCCCTGATCTGGCTGCCGGACGTGGCGCGATGGGCCCGCGTCGTCGCCGACCTGCTGCGACCGGGCGGCCGCCTGTTCATCCGCGAGGGCCACCCCATGCTGTTCGCACTGGACGAGACCGCCAGCCCGCCTAGCCTGCGTTACCCCTACTTCGAAACCGCCGAGCCGGTGATATCCGACGAGCCTGGGACCTACGTGCAGACCGAGGCCAGGTTCACCCACGCGCTCACCCACGAATGGAACCATGGGCTCGGCGAGACCGTCACCGCGCTGCTCGCGGCCGGAATGCGGCTGACCGGCCTGACCGAGCACGACAGCGTCCCCTGGCAGGCCCTGCCCGGACACATGACCATGGACGAGACCGGCGAATGGCGTCTGACCCGCCACCCTGAACGGCTGGCCGCCAGCTACACACTGCAAGCGATCAAGGGATAGACACCAACGTCCGGGATGAGCCTTCTGTAGTTGTGGAGGTGCGATGGAGCGCAGAGCAGCGTCCGGTTTGCGGTCAGGCTGGTGTGTTTTGCTGTATGGGGGTCAGGGTGGTCGGGAAGTGCAGCAGGGATGATGCATACGTGTCAGTGCGGTAGATCTCGGCGGGGTGGGTGAGTTCGTTCGTGATGCCGGCCGTGCTGGTATGTGGCTTGGGGAGCTTCCAGGCAATCTGCGATGGAGGTTGGGAAATCTGCTGCGACTAGGCGGGTCTGAGCTTGTTCGTTGTGGGCCGTTGTCGCTTGTCGGATGATTAGGTGCACTTCTTCGGCATATCGTGGGTGTGGACCCATGGCCTGGATTGCTTGGCCGAGCGAAGTCATCGCCTCGTAGCCCTTTGCCTCTGCGGCTTCGTAGGCCTTGGATAGTTGCCGTGCTGACGCTGGGATGCGCGGCAGGTGGGTTGGATGCTCACGCTGTTTGTGGAGGATGCCCAGTACTGCTGCGTCGTTTATTGCTGCGCGGTGGTTGGCTGCGAGTGTGTTGTAGGCGTCGATGGCTTTCAGGGTGATAGTTGCGATGCGGGCTGCTTGGGTGAGGTCGGGGGCTAGTTCGTCGGGTGGCTTCATTCGGTAGGAGGCGCGGGGGCTTGGTGTCCAGGCCGGGTCTGCGTGGATTAGGCGGCCTAGTCGGAGGATGAGGTCGCTCGCGTCGGTTGCTGGGCCGTTGGCGGGGTGGCCGTGGTGGTTTGTTTGCTCGTCCCAGCGTCGGACGATGTCTCTCCATTTCTTGCCGGTTTGTTTTGTTGCTGTGGCTGCTGTTTGGAGGGCTGATCGGTGGTCGGGTTCGTCTAGTTCCTTCATGCGGTAGATGAGTTGCTGGATGGTTTTGAGGTTGAGGTCGCAGACGATGGTGGCGGCTCTGGCGAGGTAGCGCCATGTGGTGACCGAAGTGGTGGTCTGGGGGTTGCTCAGGCGTCGGATGCTGGCGCTGATCCCGGCGATGGTTTGCGTGAGGTCTTCGCCAGCTTCTGGTGGGCGGCGTTGTGGGATGCCGTGGAAGGGGACGGCGATGATGGTGCGTCGGGGTTCGGTTTCGCTGTGTATGCGTGACAGAACTGCGGCGCGCAGGAGGAGGCCGCTGGCGTCGTTCGCGGGTGATGGTGTGCGTTGGATGAGGTGAGCGACGGTGGCGGTGTGGGTGCTGAGTTGGTGGAGCAGCGAGCGGGCTGTATCGGGGGCGGTGATGATGGCACCGGTTGCTGTCGGCTTGTCGTTGTCGCTGTTGACCGGGAAATGAGTGGAGAGCAGGTCGAGGCCGCAGCCCAGGGCGATGGAGGTGGCGCGGAGTTTCTGGGCAAGGGCCGACCGCGGTGTTTCGGTGTCTGCTGGTGGGCCGAGGATTCGTTCGGCTTGATTGATGAGCGTGCTGGCGCGCTGAGCGGCGTCCCTCAGGCCGGTGGTGTGTGGGTGCGGGTCGCCGAAGCCGTTGGCGATCTGGTCGTGGTAGCGGGCCAGGACGTGGGTGAGGCGGGCGAGTTCGGGCTGGACCGCGCGCCGGGCGAGGTCGCGGGCGAGGCGTTTGGTGTGCAGTTGGTGTTGCAGGTCGGTGAGGTGGTCGGTGGCCAGTGCGGTCATCTCCCCGAAGGTGGCCATGGCGGCTACCGCAGGGTTTCTTGGAGCCGGCCGGCGTGCAGGGCGGCCTGGAGGCAGGCCATCTTGTCGTCGGGATCGCTGGCCAGTTCGGCGGCCCGGACCAGGCTCTGGGAGATCTTCCTGGCGAGTTCGTAGAGGGCGTCGGCGGTGGCGTTGACGGTGGTGTAGTCGGTCGGGGTGGCGGTGTGGAGGGACGGCGCCTGACGTAGTGCTTGGTGTGCTTGGACGGCTTCACCTTCGGCCATGCCCCAGGCGATGAATCCGTCCGGTTCTTGGGCGGCGTAGGCGGTGATGACGCGTTCGGCGTGGGCCAGGTCGTTGAGAGCGCTGCCGAGGATCTCGGTGAACCAGCCGTGCCGGACGTCTTGGTGTTCGCGTTCGTGGGTCATCGGGCTGTCCTCCGGTTTGGGTGGTGGGGCGGTGTTCGGCCTGCTGGTCGGGCTGGGGCGGATACGGGCGTGGGGACGATGGCGTGCGGGGTGGCCGGGCATGTAAGTGCTCGTTTCGTCGGGTTGCAGGTGTTGAGACCTGGGCGTGGAGTCAGGTTTGCGTTGTCGATTTCCGCTGGGGCGGAGGGGCGAGTCCGTCGCGGAGCTGGGTGATGGTGATGCCGCTCCACGAGCTCAGGGCGTCGAGGAGCTTATGGGCGTCGTGTTGTAGGGCACGGCGGGTTGGTTCGGCTGTGGATGGGAGCCGGGCCGCGATGCTGGTGTAGGTCTGGGCGGCCTGGTTGGCGTGGGTGACTGTGCCCAGGTTGGTGGCTGTGGGCGGGAACGGTGGCGCTGGTGCGAGGTGCGTGGCCGCTTCGGCGTAGACGAACGGGACCCCTGGCACGTCGATGAGGAAGTGTGTCTGGTCGTCTGGGGCGAGGTTCTTCCAGTCGATGATGGTGCCGCAGCGGCCGGATTGCCGGGTGAGTCGTACCTGGTCGCCGAGTGTGTAGGTGGGCTGGTCGGCGTTCTCTTCGGCGTGGATTGCGCGGCCGGCGCTGACGGCGTTGGAGAAGGCGATGCCGTGATGGTTGGCGTAGTGCTCCAGGTCGCAGATCAGGGCCGCTAGGAGCGCTTCGGTGTGGATCCTGTCGTGTTGCAGCAGTGAGGGTTCTCCGGAGAAGGCGACCTGTTCGTACGCCCTTAGGGCGTGAGCGGCGCGGGTGACTTGCCTGGTGGCGGCGTGTTTCATGGGCCGCTTACCTCAGTGCGGCGTGGACGTGGCCGGCGTGGTGGACGGCTTTGAGGCAGGCCACTCGGTCGGCGGGGTCGGTCGTTTTGGAGGCGACGTTGAGGATGGCTTCGGTGACCTCCAGCACGAGGGCGGCGATGGCGGTGGCGAGTTCTTCGGTCTCGGTGTCGGGCATGGAGGCTTGGGGCCAGGCGAGGGTGGGTGCTTCGGTGAGTGCCCACCAGGCGTCGGTGGCTTCGGTGAGCGCGGTTTGGTAGGCGTCTTCGGGTGCGGTCTGGGCTAGGACGGTGGTGGCGTCGCCGATCAGTTCCAGTCCCATGAAGGCGGCTGCGAGGAGCGCGGGGAGTGAGTCGGCGGACTTGATCTGCCGGGTGGCGTAGTTGAAGAGGTGTTTCAGCGGAACCTCCGGGTCTCGGTGTCCGGCCTGGACCGGTGGTCGAGGACGTGGGCTGTGAGCTGGGCTGTCATCGGCCGCGGCTGGGACGCCGGGTTGCTGCGTCGGCGGGGCGTTGCGTCGATGTGTTCTGTGGGGCCGGGAGCTGAGCGGGAAGTCCTTCGGCGAGCGGTGTGGGGAAGGCTTGCGCGGCGAGCTGCGCGGGGTTGAGGGGCTTGGCCGGGGCCGGTGGGTGTTGCGTGTCCGTTGATAGGTGGGGTGCGACTTTGGCGAGGAGGAGGTCGGACGTTGTGCTTTTCCATGTCGTTCCAGGCCACGAGGGCGTCGAGCAGGGCTCTCTGATTGTTGAGGTCGTCTTGGTGTGGTCGGAGGCCGTGGATGTCGGCTTGGCCGATCCGCGTCATGGTTTGGATGAGGAGTTCCTCGGCGTGTAGTGGGTCGTTGATGAGGCCTTGAGTTGTGGTGGTGGCGGGGAAGGGCGGGGCTGGTTTCAGGTCGGCTGCGATGACCTTCTGGTTGTGGGTTTGGCCGAGGAAGTGGATGTAGTACTCGGTGGGTCCGTGGTTGGGGACGAGGAGGCCGGTGATGGTGCCTCGGGTTGGGTGGCCTAGGAGGATCGCTTCGTCTGCGGTGGGGCCGTCGAGTTGGACGGTGGAGCCGATGGCGTAGACGTCGGGGCTGTTGCTTTCGCTGAGGTGGTGGCCGTGGGCTTGGGCGAGGATGTCGTTGAATTCCAGGCCGCGGTGTTGGGCGTAGTGCATGAGGTCGATCAGTAGATCGCCGAGGAGTTCGCGGGCGTGGTCGTCGTTGCCGCGGTGGTCGAGGTGTTCGGTTTCCTCGAAGAGCGCTTGGAAGGCGTCCAGGGCTGCGGCTCCGAACTGGGCGAACTCTTCGGCGCCGGCTTCGGCCATGCAACCTCCATCTGGTCGGCTGGGTGCGGCGGGTGTGGTGCGTCAGGGGCGGTGCTTGCGCGGTTGTCGCTGTGCGTCCGGCGCGGGCCTGTTCGATGGCCGGCCGTCGTTTGGGTCCGGGCTGGGCCGCTGCTGGGGGAATTCGGTTGCCGCCAGGCGGTGCGCCGCCGATGGCCGGGGGCGCTCTTGGGG
>NZ_SMLC01000112.1 GCF_004349245.1 Actinomadura sp. 6K520
CCCCCAAACGGGCCGCCCCGGTCCCCCGCCAGAAGGAACCCGATACGACGGTCAGCGCCGCCGGTAGGGGGTCACGTCATCTCCGGGCGACGACGCCGTGATCAGACATGCCATTCCCCCGAGCCGGCCCGTTCGCGGGTGTAGACCTCGTAGCCGGACGGGGTTCGGCGCGGCGGCGCATCATCGCGATGCTCACCGAGATCTCCCGGCTCCGTTGAGCATGGCCACGACGTCGACACCCGAAGCCCGAGCGTGACCTTGAGCACACGATGGCTCCGATCCAGGGACCGCCGTTCCCCAACTTTGCAGGGAACTGCGGGGTGCTGCCGCTTCACTCTTCCCAGGAAATCGGGGAAAGAATGGCAACGCACAGAGTCCACCCTATCGCGGACGTTCGAATCGGGTCCTTCCGGTCCGCTACACTCTAAATCGACTCGCCCGCCATAGATCGGGCCTTACCGAAGGGAGGAGGTGATCGCAACAATGAGCGAGCCGTTCAAGGAGGACCCCTGGCCGAGCCTGGGGTTCCTCATCGCGTGCCTCAGCCTGTTATTGCAGGCTATGGAGTACTGGACGGCCATGGGGCGCTAGCCGAGGCTAGCGCCCCACGGTGGCAACAACCAGTCTAGAAACCAGTTCTCCCAAGCTCGGCGGGGTGGCACCCCCGCCGAGCTTGTTTCATTCTATCAAACTTCCAGGCACACCCGAGTTCAACTTTGTTCACCATCGTCCAACGTGGTTTCCTAATTTCAGCCGGAATCTAGCTCTCAACTTTCCATGTCGGTATCGATAATCTTTCCGATACCCGGAAGCCTACTGTGGCCAGTTTCTCAAGTTTTCATACCGATAGTTTTCCTTGATTTGGTTTCCCAGTTTCAGAAAAACCTCACGAGGTCGTCGCAGCCGTGGGTACCGAGGCTCACGCGCCGCCTCAGCTCCCTGCCCCTTTCCTGAGACCCTCCCCCTTCCGCGACCTCTTCACTCGATGCGGACCATGGCGTAGCCGCTAGCCGCAGGCTGGGGTGCTGGCCGCCGCTGCGCGGGCGTCCTGCGCGTGTTCCAGGTCCTCGATGCCGAGCGGCTCGGCATCGGGAGGAGTCGGGTCGCTCGTCAGCGACATGGTCACCAGCTGGATCGCGGTTCGGCAGGGGGCGCGATCACCCGTGTTCTGGAGCCGGAGAGGGCGACGACCACGTGATCAGGCGAGCCAGTCCCCTGATGCGACCCGTTCGCGGGTGTAGAGCTCGTAGCCGGGCGGGGTTCGGCCGACGTCCAGATACGGCTTGATGCGGTCCGCCTCCTGGTCGGCGAGCCTTGCCGAACGCTCCCGGCGCATCTGCTGGAGCCCCTGCCGTTCCTGCGCAGTGCTCATCATCACGGGGTCCCGGCCCTTCTCGATGACGCGGCAATGTGCCCCGCCGTGGACCACTGCGGCATACACGTCACCGAGGCGCTTGCGGGCCTCCTTGATCGGATACGACTCCATGCCCCGTCCTCGTGTGCGTAGTGGCATGAGTGCACATTGTGACACCCGAGCGCGGGGGCCGCTGCTCTCAGCCGTTGTTTGGCGGGGCGGTTACTTCCATTCGTAGACCTTGGTCTCGGTCTTGCCGCTGGCGTCCGCGTCGTATTCGAAGACGGCGGCGATCTTGTTCAGGCGCGCGAACGTGGCGGAGGCGCCTCGGTAGAAGATCGCACCGCGGAACGAGGTCGCGCCGTCGTTCAGGAGCCTTCCGACTCCCGTGCCCGTCCAGACGACGGTCTCGCCGTCGCCGGACATCGTGCAGCCCTGGCCTTCCCCGCGCAGGACGCCGTCGGAGCCGAGGACCGACACATACGTCCCCATGTCCACGACCTCTTCGTCGAGAAGCCGGCCGCGGGACTCGAAAGAGACCTCGACGCGCGCTTCCCCCTGCTCGGTTGGCGGCAGCACGCGCGTCCCCGTGACCTGCCCGGTGTCATGACCCAGTTGATCCCCCAAAGCCATCTTCATCGCCCCTGTCCGGATGGCTTGGTTCCAGTCGAACACCACCCCCGTTCGCCGGTCAATGCCGTCGGCGCCTGCAGAAGCCCCCCTTGTTCCACACTCTTCGGCAAGAGGGATCTCCGTCGGCGACGGCGTGGAAATGCCGGTCAAAGGGTAGGAGCGCCACCGGTCGGAACGACGGGGGATCAGGAGATGCGGTCGATCAGCAGGGGGTGGAGGGACGGGGTGCCGCCGATCTCGTAGGCGCCGTCCAGGGACTCCAGGGCTCGGGGGAGGCGGGTCTCGTCGTCGGTGTGGAGGGTCAGCAGCGGCTGGCCTTCCTTGACCGTGTCGCCCGGCTTGGCGTGGCAGGTGATGCCTGCGGCGGCCGACACCGGGTCCTCCTTGCGGGCGCGGCCCGCGCCCAGGCGCCACGCGGCGACGCCCACTCCGTAGGCGTCCAGGCGGGTCAGGACGCCGGAGGACGGGGCCGTGACCGTGTGGGTCTCGCGGGCGGTCGGGAGCGGCGCGTCGGGGTCGCCGCCCTGGGCGGTGATCATGCGGCGCCAGACGTCCATGGCGGAGCCGTCCTTCAGGGCGTCGGCCGGGTCCTTCGACAGGCCCGCGGCGGCGAGCATCTCGCGGGCCAGGGTCAGCGTCAGCTCGACCACGTCGGACGGGCCGCCGCCCGCCAGCACCTCGACCGACTCGGCCACCTCGACGGCGTTGCCGACCGCGTTGCCCAGCGGACGGTCCATGGCGGTGAGCAGCGCGACGGTGCGCAGGCCGTGGTCCTTGCCGATCGCGACCATCGTCTCGGCCAGTTCGCGGGCGTTCTCCACCGTCTTCATGAAGGCGCCCGAGCCGACCTTGACGTCCAGGACGAGCGCGCCCGTCCCCTCGGCGATCTTCTTCGACATGATCGAGGACGCGATCAGCGGGATCGACTCGACCGTGCCCGTCACGTCGCGGAGGGCGTAGAGCTTGCGGTCCGCGGGGGCGAGGCCGCTGCCCGCCGCGCAGATCACCGCCCCGGCGGCGCGCAGCACGTCCAGCATCTCCGCGTTCGACAGGGACGCCCGCCAGCCGGGGATCGACTCCAGCTTGTCGAGCGTGCCGCCGGTGTGGCCGAGGCCGCGGCCCGAGAGCTGCGGGACGGCCGCGCCGCACGCCGCGACCAGCGGGGCCAGCGGCAGGGTGATCTTGTCGCCGACGCCGCCGGTGGAGTGCTTGTCGGTGGTCGGGCGGTCGAGGGAGGACCAGTCCATCCGCTCCCCGGACCGGATCATCGCCTCGGTCCAGCGGGCCACCTCGGGACGGGTCATGCCGTTCAGCAGGATCGCCATGGCCAGCGCGGCCATCTGCTCGTCGGCGATCGCGCCGCGGGTGTAGGCGTCCACCGCCCAGTCGATCTGCTCGGGGGTCAGGGTCCCGCCGTCCCGCTTGGCGCGGATGACGTCGATGGCGTCCATCTAGGCTCTCTCGATCAGGTCGTCGGGTCCGAAGGCGTCCGGCAGGACGTCCGACATGGGCAGGATGCCGCGGGGCGTCTCCAGCAGCATCGGGGCGCCGCCGTGCTCCCAGAGGAGCTGGCGGCAGCGCCCGCACGGCATCAGCGGGTCCCCGTGCCGGTCGACGACCGCGAGGGCGACCAGCCGGGGGCGTTCCGACTTGCCCGGCCCGTGCAGCGCCGACACGACGGCGCACTCGGCGCAGAGCCCCACCCCGTACGAGGCGTTCTCGACGTTGCATCCGGTGATGACGCGGCCGTCGTCCACCAGGGCCGCGGCACCGACCGGGAACCCCGAGTACGGGCAGTACGCACGCGTCATCGCCTCCCGCGCGGCGTCGCGCAGGGCGGGCCAATCGATCTCCATAGGGGTTATCGTGCCTCACCCCGCCTGTACCGGAGGCCGTTGGCGGCCGGCATGCGGAGCCGCTGGCTGGCGAGGGCCAGGACCAGCAGGGTCGTCAGGTGCGGCGTGAACGAGACCAGCTCGCCGGGCACGGCCTCGCTCAGCAGGAACCAGGCCAGCAGGGCGACCGCCGCCACCAGCGACAGGACGCTGCCGATGTAGGCGTTGCGGACCTCGCGGCGCCCGGCCTCGGTGACGATCTGCGGACGCAGCCGCCCCGCCCGCACCGCCTGCCAGATCGCGACGCCGATCAGCAGGATCGCGACGAACAGCAGCAGCGCGTGGACGGCCTGCCCGCCGCCGCGCACGTTCATCGCGTCGGTGTAGCCGAACAGCAGCGACCCCGCGGCGAGCCCGCCGGGCCGCCAGTTGCCGAAGATCATGGCGGCGAGGCCGATGAAGCCGCGGCCGTTGGTCTGGCCGTCCTGGTAGAGGGGGGCGGCGACGGTGACGAGGAACGCGCCCGCGAGCCCGGAGAACGCGCCGGAGATCGTGACGGCGGCGTACTTCATCCGGTACACCTTCACGCCGAGCGACTCGGCGGCGTACGGGTCCTCGCCGCAGGAGCGGATCCGCAGCCCGAACGGCGTCCGCCACAGGACCAGGAACGTGAGCGGCACCAGCGCCAGCGCGACGAGGGTCAGCAGCGAAACACCGCTGGTCAGCCCGCGCAGGATGCCCGCGAAGTCGGAGAGCACGAACCAGTGCCGCTGCTCCAGCGACCCCAGCCAGTCGGGACTCTGCCAGCCGCCGATCTTCCCGCCGGACAGCACCGGCATCGTCAACGTCATGATCGGATCGACCGGCGGGGACTGCCGGGGCCCGCCGCCCAGCGCCTTCGCCTCACCGGTGTCGAAGAGCAGCCCGGCGAGGAACTGGGTGAGCCCGAGACCCAGGATGTTGATCGCGACACCGGACACGATGTGGTCGACGCCGAACGACACGGTCGCGATGGCGTGCAGCAGCCCGCCGAGGGCGCCGCCGAGGATGCCGACCGCCACGCCGATCCACGGACCCCACTGGTAGCCGGCCCAGGCGCCCGTCCAGGTCCCGAGGATCATCATGCCCTCAAGACCGATGTTGATCACGCCGGACCGCTCCGACCAGAGCCCGCCGAGACCGGCCAGGAAGATCGGCACGGCGAGGCGCAGCGCGGCGCTGACCGTCCCGCTGGACGTCACCGGTTCCGCGTCGTCGATGACGCGGACCAGCGACAGCAGCACCAGCAGCCCGGACGCGATCAGCATGTAGTGCGGCCAGCGCAGCCGGCGCCCGCCGTTCGCGGGCTTCTGCACGGCCGCCGGCTCGGTCGCGACGCTCATGAGCGGCTCCCCGTGGACTCGCTGGACTCTCGGGCCAGGTCGCGGCCGGTGGCCAGTTCGGTGGCGACGGCGCGCTGCTGCAAACTGATCTCCCAGCGGCGGACGAGCTCGTACACGATGACGACGGTCAGCACGACCACGCCCTGCATGACCCCGACGATCTCCTTCGGCACGTCGACCGACTGGAGGACATCGGAGGTCTGGTCGAGGAACGCGAACAGCAGCGCGGCGAGCGCGATGCCCACCGGGTGGTTGCGGCCGAGCAGCGCGATCGTGATGCCGGTGAAGCCGAGCCCGGCCGGGAAGTTCAGCGAGTACTCGTGCGACGCGCCGAGCAGCTCCGGCATCCCGATCAGCCCGGCCACCACGCCGGACGCGACCATCGTGTAGACGATCATGCGGCGGGCGCTGACCCCGCTGGCCTGCGCCGCCGACGGGGACAGCCCCGAGATCCGCAGGTCGAACCCGAACCTGGTGCGGTTGATCACGACCCAGAACACGATGCCGACGACGACCGCGAGGGGCAGCAGCCCGTACACCTGGCCGGGCAGGTCGATCCCGATCGCGGACAGCATGCCGTTGAGCGGCCCGACCCGCCCGTCCTCCGGGATCTCGGGGGTCGCGACGTTGTTGCTGCCCGGCCGGACCTCGGCGAGCCGCTGGTCGTTGAGCAGGTAGGCGATCAGCCCGGTCGCGATCGCGTTCAGCATGATCGTGGACAGCACCTCGCTGACCCCGCGGGTCACCTTCAGCACCCCGGCGATCGCGGCCCACAGCCCGCCGACCGCCATCGCCGCGACGATCACCAGCATCTGGCCGAAGGGCGCGGGCAGCGTCACCGCCCCGCCGACCACGGCGGCCATGAACGCGGCGAGCCGGTACTGGCCGTCCACGCCGATGTTCAGCAGCGCCATCCGGAACCCGATCGCCACCGCCACCGCGGACAGGTAGTAGCGGGTGGCGCGGTTGACGATGTCGACGATCGAGTTCTCGGTGGTGCCGTAGTCGACCATCGCCTGGATCGAGCTGAACGGGTCGGCGCCGGTGCTGCGCAGCAGGATCATCGTGATGACGAGCGAGATCGCCAGCGCGAGCAGCGGCGCCCCGATCTTCAGCGCCAGCCCGGTCGGGCCGAGCCCCCGCAGGATCGCCTTCCACGCCGGGACGATCTCCGGTTCCGGGGCGGCGGTCTTCGCCGGCTCCCGCCCGGCGCCGTCGGCGGCGGCCCGCGGTCCGTCCGGGTCCCGCGGGCCCGCCGGGTCCTGCGGCTCGCCGTCCTTCGGCTCGCCCTCGTTCGGGCCGCCGTCCTTGGGGGCGCCGTCGTTCGGGCCGCTCATGCTCCGGCTCCGGCGCCGGTCATCGCGGAGCCGAGCTCCTCGGGGGTGACGGTCCGCGGATCGACCTCCGCGACCAGCCGGCCCCGCAGGATCACGTGCAGGGTGTCGGACATACCGATGAGTTCCTCAAGGTCTGCGCTGATCAGCAGCACGGCCAGCCCGTTCGCGCGGGCCTGCCGCAGGTACTCCCAGATGGCGGCCTGGGCGCCGACGTCGATGCCGCGGGTGGGGTGCGCGGCGATCAGCAGGCTCGGCTCGCCGGACATCTCCCGGCCGACGATGAGCTTCTGCTGGTTGCCGCCCGACAGCGCGGCGGCGGGCACCTCGATCCCCGGGGTCCGCACGTCGTACTCGCGGACGATCCGGGTGGTGTCGCGGCGGGCGCCGCGCCGGTCGATCCAGGGGCCGCGGACGTTGGGCCGCTGGGTCTGGTGGCCCAGCATGCGGTTCTCCCAGAGCGTCCCCTCCAGGACGAGCCCGTGCCGGTGCCGGTCCTCGGGGATGTAGGAGATCCCGGCCTCGCGGCGGCGCCGGGTGCTCCAGTGGGTGATGTCCGCGCCGCCGAACTCGATGGAACCGGCGTCCGCGGGCCGAATCCCCATGATCGCCTCGATGAGCTCGGTCTGCCCGTTGCCCTCGACGCCCGCCAGCCCGACGATCTCGCCGCGGCGGATGCGCAGGCCCACGTCGTCCACCACGGGACGGCCCTCGGGGGTCAGCACCGTCAGCCCGCCGACCTCCAGCTGGACGTCCTCGGTGACGGTGGACTCGCGCAGCTCCGGGGTCGGCAGCTCCGACCCGACCATCAGCTCGGCGAGCCGCCGGGAGGTGACCTCCGCCGGGTCGAGCCTGGTCGCGACCGTGGTGCCGCGCCGGATCACCGAGATCGTGTCGGCGACGGCCAGCACCTCGTCCAGCTTGTGCGAGATGAACAGGACGGTCAGGCCCTCGGCGCGCAGCTCCCGCAGGTTGCCGAACAGCTCGTCGACCTCCTGCGGGACGAGCACCGCCGTCGGCTCGTCCAGGATCAGCACGCGGGCGCCCCGGTAGAGCACCTTGAGGATCTCCACGCGCTGCCGCTCGCCGACGCCGAGCTTCTCGACCCGCACGTCGGGATCGACGCGCAGCCCGTACGCCCGCGACATCTCGGTGATCTTGGCGCGGGCGGCGGCGAAGTCGATGCGGCCCTTGCGCCACCCCTTGGCGCGGGGTTCGGCGCCGAGGATGACGTTCTCCAGCACGGTCAGGTTGTCGGCCAGCTTGAAGTGCTGGTGGACCATGCCGATGCCGCGGCCGATCGCGTCGGCCGGGGTACGGAAGGAGACCTGCTCCCCCTCGACCTCGATGGTCCCCTCGTCCGGCCGCTGCATCCCGTAGAGGATCTTCATCAGCGTGGACTTGCCGGCACCGTTCTCACCGCAGAGCGCATGGACCTCGCCGCGCTCGATGGTGAGGTTGACGTCCCGGTTGGCCACCACCCCGGGGAACCGCTTGGTGATCGATGTCAGCCGTACGGCCGGCACCTGGTCGGGCACGGGACCCCTCCCTCTGATCGGCCGGCGTCCCGCCCTGCGAACGCGCCGCCGGGACGCCACGGAAAGCGGCGCGCCTCCGGCGGTGCCGCGTGCTTGAACGAATTCCTGAAAGCCCGGATCCGCCGCACGGCCCGGTGGGACGCGGTCGTGCCGCGCGCACCGGACGTCACCGCTGAGGCGACGTCCGGTGCGCGGTTACGGCAGGACCGAAACGGCGTCACGGCACCGTGGTGGCGTCCCCGGCTCCGGCGTCAAGGCTTCTCGGGAACCTTGATCTCGCCCGAGATGATCTGAGCCCTCAGCTCCTCCAGCTTGGGCTTGATGTCGTCGACATGGCCCCCGGAGGTGGCGTAGCTGATGCCGTTGCTCTCCAGGTCGTACGTCTTCGAGCCGGCCTCGAACTTGTCGGTGTTGACGCTCTGCACGAAGTCGAAGACCGCCACGTCCACGTTCTTCACCATGGACGTGAGGATCTGCTCCTTCACGCCGGCCACGGCGGGCTGGTTGTACTGGTCGGAGTCGACCCCGATGACCCACTTCTTCGCGGCGCCGACGGTCTTGATGACGCCGATGCCGGCCGCGCCCGCGGCGTGGTAGATGACGTCCGCGCCCTGGTCGAGCTGGCCCTTGGCGGCCTCGTTGCCCAGGCTGGTGTCCTGGAAGCCGTTGAAGTTCGGCGGCTGCGTCAGGTACTTCGCCGGGAGGATCTCGATGTCCGGCTTGACCTTCTTCGCGCCCGCCTCGTACCCGGCCTGGAACCGCTGGATCAGCGGCACGTTCACGCCGCCGATGAAGCCGATCTTGCCGCTCTCCGACTTCAGCGCGGCGGCGGCGCCGACCAGGTAGGAGCCCTCCGCCTCGGCGAAGCAGGCCGCGGCGACGTTCGGGCCCTCGACCTTGCAGCCGTCGGCGTCGATGACCAGGAACTTCGTGTCCGGGAAGTCCTTGGCGACCTTGTTGACGGCCGCGGTGTAGGCGAAGCCGACCCCGATGATCGGGTTGTGGCCCTGGTTCGCCATCAGCCGCAGGCGCGACTCCTTGTCGGCGTCGGACTCGTCGGGCTTGGCCGAGATCTCCTCGGTCTCAACGCCCAGCTCCTTCTTGGCCCGGTCGAGCCCGGCGGCGGCCGAGTCGTTGAACGACTGGTCACCGCGGCCGCCGATGTCGAACGCGAGCCCGACCTTCATGGTGTCCTTGTCGCCACCGCCGGTGTCCGCCTCCTGGCCACCGCACGCGGAAGCGGCGAGCGTGAGCGCCGCACCCGTCACGGTGACGAGCGTCATTTTCAGTCCACGGCGCAAGGTTGCGCTCCTTCCGTTCCCCACCCACGGTCCGGGGCCGTGCCGGCCACCGAAATCGATCGGACGCTACCTCGCGAAAGTGGGCAAACTTCACGCTTGCACCGATTCGCAATCGGTCCGTTACCAATGCGTACGCATATCGCCACAGGTCAGCGACGCTGGTCAGCACGGAAACCGGACACCCGGTGAGACACCCGGGACCGTTGGGCAACGCGGGGATCGGCGGGAGGCGGGGGGAGCAAAGGGAGCGGGTCAGGCCAGCGCGGCGCCCTCGATCGCCTCGGGGTCGCCGGGGCGGCCGCCCTCCCACAGCGCGGTCAGCGCCGTCGCGCTGAGCACCCGCACGCCGACCGCGACGCACCGCTCGTCGACGTCGAAGTCGCCGCGGTGCAGGTCGTACTCGCCGGGCGACCCGGGGGTGCGGACGCCGAGCCGCGCCAGCGCGCCGGGGATCGACTCCAGGTACCAGCCGAAGTCCTCGCCGCCGAGGCTCTGCGGGGTGGGGACCACGCCCTCCTCGTCGATGACCTGCGCGGCGGCGTCACGGAACATCTGCACGCTGGCCGCCTCGTTCACGGTCGGCGGGACGCCCCGGACGTACTCCAGGGACGCCTCCACGTCGTAGGCGGCGGCGACCGACTGCAGCAGCGCCTTCATCATCTCCGGGGCCCGGTGCCACGCCTCGTCGTCCAGGCAGCGGACGGTGCCCTCGGCGATCCCGTCGTCGGGGATGGCGTTGGCGACCGAGCCGGCCGAGACCCGTCCCCACACCAGCGACAGGCTGGAACGCGGGTCGACGCGCCGCGACAGCGCCGACGGCAGCTCGGTGACGATCTTGGCGAGCGCGTACACCAGGTCGGCGGTCAGATGCGGCCGGGCGGTGTGCCCGCCCGGCCCGGTGACCTTCACGTACACCTTGTCGCAGGCCGCGGTGATCGGGCCGGTGCGCAGCCCGAGCTCGCCGACCTCGATGCGCGGGTCGCAGTGCAGGGCGAACACGCGGTCGACGCCGGCGATGCCGCCGGCGGCCATCACGTCCAGGGCCCCGCCCGGGGTCTCCTCGGCGGGCTGGAACAACAGCCGCACCCGGCCGGGCAGCAGCCCCGCCTTCGCCTGCTGCGCGAGGAACAGGCCCGCGCCCAGGACCATCGCGGTGTGGACGTCGTGGCCGCACGCGTGCGCGACGCCGGGGACGGTCGACCGGTAGGGGACGTGCTCCTTCTCGTCCTCCAGGGGGAGCGCGTCGATGTCGGCCCGCAGCGCGACCGTGGTGCCGTCTGCCGGCCCGATGTCGCAGAACAGGCCGGTGCCGCGCGGCAGGATCACCGGCTCCAGGCCCGCCGCGCGGAGCCGCTCGGCGATCTTCTTGGTGGTGCGGTGCTCGGCGTAGCCCAGCTCCGGGTGCCGGTGCAGGTCGCGGCGGAACGCGATCAGCTCGTCCTCGTGCCCGGTCAGGAACTCGTCGAGCTGCGGCTTCAGCACGGCCCCGCCGAGCACGTCGGAACCGGCGGAGGCGGCGCCGGCGGCCGGGGCGCCCGGCACGATCTCGCCGGTGACGGGCCCTTCCGGCCCGGCCGGCGCATCCTCGCCGGCCGCCAGGTCGTCGGTGACCGGCGTGTTCTCGCGCGCCGGAACGATCCTGGACGGCGGGGGCGCACCGGCGCCGCGGCGTTCGTCCCGGCCCGCGGGGCCCGCGGGCCCCGGGGCGGCGGGTGTTTCAAGGCCGGGCATCACCCCGGGTCCCGGGTGGGTCATCTGCGCCCCCTGCGCGACGGCGGAGCCGAAGGGTCTCCGCCCTGTGTTCTCGTCCATGGTCGTGTTCGCCTGTTCCCCGGGGCCGTCCCGGCGTTCGCGGCCCGCTCCGGAAGGGCCGGCCCGGCCGTGTCCGGGGGTGCCGCCTTCGGGGACGTCGCGTCCGGGACCCGCGGCGCCGGGCGGCTTCCCCGGAACGGCCGGTTGCTCAGGTTCCGGCATATGCGACCTCCCCCAGTGTGACGAACCTGTCCTCCGCCAGCTCGGTGATCGCCGCGTCGACGATGTTCTCCAGCGTCCCGCCCTCGGCGCTGATCGCGCGCTGGCGCTCGTACGGGGCACCGTGTTCGAGGACCTCGCCGGCGACCTTCAGTTCCTCGGCGCACCCGAGCCGGTCGGCCACCGGCTCCAGCTCCCTGATCAGTTCGTACAGGTCGTCGCGGAGCGGCGCGGTGTTCCCGGTGTCGTCGGTGATGACGATCGCGTCGAGCCCGTACCTGGTCGCGCGCCACTTGTTGTCGCGCACCACCCAGGCCGCCGGCCGCGGCAGCGTGTAGCCGCGGTCGATCTGCTGCTCGAACAGCGTCACCAGGCTCTGGCACAGCGCCGCCGCCATGCCGACCTCCCGCATGGTGGGGATGCCGTCGAACATCCGGATCTCGACGGTGCCGAAGTCGGGATGCGGGCGGATGTCCCACCAGACTTCCTTGATGCTCCGTATCGTTTGCGAACGCAGGAGCGTGTCCATGTAATCCTCGAACGCCTCCCAGTCGTCCAACAGGTGGGGAGGTCCGGCCGTGGGCAGCTGGCCGAAGACGATCGCCCTGGAGGACGCGAGGCCGGTATCGCTGCCGCTCCAGAACGGACTGGACGCGGTGAGCGCGAGGAAGTGCGGAAGGTAGGACGAGAGCGCGTTGACGATCGGGATCGCCTTGGCGCCGTCGGAGACGCCGACGTGCACGTGAACGCCGAACGTCTGGATGCGCCGGGCCAGCCACTGCATCTCCTCGATCAGCTCGGCGTAGCGCCGCATGGGCGCCATCACCGCGTCCCGCCAGTCGCTGATCGGGTGGGTGCCCGTGCACGCGAGCGCGATGTCGCGTTGGGCGGCGGCGGCCCGGAGGGCGGCGAGGGTCCCCGCGAGGTCGGCCTTGGCCTCGCCGACGGTGTCGCAGATGCCGGTCACCACCTCGACCGTGGACTCCATCAGCTCGTGCCGGACACGGGGGTTGTCACCGTTCTCACTGAGGGAGGGCAGCGCGGCGAGCACCTCGCGTGCGTCCTGCCGCAGGTGCCTGGTCTCCGCGTCGACGAGCTGGATCTCCCACTCGATCCCGAGCGTGGTCCCCTTCGATGCGTTGAAGTCAATGGCCACGGCCAACCTCCGTCCACAATCCTTGCAGGTCGTTGCGTGGCACGTGGCGCAATTCAGCCAGCGGGTCCCTAAGCCTGGACAAACGCCGGTCCAGGTCACGTGTTCGCTCCATGATGGCGCCCGCGCCCGTGACCCCGCCGGGTCTCCATGCCCTTTGCGGATCAATTGACTCATGCGGACGGTCAGTTAGCACGGCCGGGCCATACCTTTCGGTCATCGATCTTCGCTGCGACACCACCCGATCGAACTAGTTAGCCCGTCCCAAAATACCGCCGATGACGGACTGTGACCGGTAGCGGACGTCCCTTATGTTACAGCTTGGCCACTTCTGTACCTTCTGTAGCTTCCATCACGAGCTTGCCGTCTTCGCCGCCGGGTACCCCTTCGCCGGATAGGTCGCCTAGTCTTCGGGGGTGTCATGGGCGTCGAGCGCATGCGCGCCGGGAGCGAACGTGCTCTCGCGGAAACGAGGAGCGTCGGAAGCTTGCGAGCAGAGCGACCAGGGCGGCCCGGTGCCCGCCGCGCCTTGACGGTGTTCACAGCGCCCCTGGCCGCGGCAGCGCTCGCCGCGGCGCCCGTCCTCGTCGCGGCCCCCGCGGTGGCCGAGCCGCGCACCGCGCCCCGCACGGCCCCGCCCGCAGCTCCGTCGAGCGCCCCCGGCACCGGGACCGTGGGCGGCCCGCAGCTCGCCGGCCGGGGACTCGTCGTGAACCGGGCCGCCGGCGTCCCCGGGCTGCCGAAGGTCAAGGCGGCCTCGTACCTGATCGCGGACGCCGACACCGGGGACGTCCTGGCCGCCAAGGACCCGCACGGGCGGCACCTGCCCGCGAGCACGATCAAGACGCTGACCGCGCTGGCCCTGGTCCCCAAGCTGGACGCGAACCACCTCGTGCGGCCGTCGCAGCGGGCGTGCGACGTCGAGGGCACCAAGGTCGGGCTGACGCCCAAGATGAGCTACAAGGTGTCGGACCTGTTCCACGCGCTGCTCATGATGTCGGCCAACGACGCGGCGGTGGCGCTCGCCGAGGCGAACGGCGGCCTGGAGAAGACCCTCGCCGACATGAACGCCGAGGCCAGGCGGATCAACGCGCGGGACACGCGGGCCGGCTCGGTGAACGGGCTGGACCGCGACCTCGGGCTGAGCGTCCGCACCCAGCACACGTCGGCGTACGACCTGGCGCTCATCCTGCGCGAGGGCATGAAGAACCCCGACTTCCGCACCTACGTTCAGGCGATCGACCACAAGTTCCCCGCGCCGCCGACCAAGAAGCAGCGCAAGCGCGGGGTGAAGGTCGGCGGCTACCCGATCCACACGCACAACCGCATGCTGCCGGGCGAGCGCGAGGAGTACCGGGGGATGCTCGGCGGCAAGAACGGCTACACGATCGCCGCGCAGCAGACCTTCGTCGCCGAGGCGCGGCGCGGCGGGCGCACGATCGTCGTCTCGCTGATGAAGGCCGACCGGCCGCCGTCCCAGTACGCGGCCAAGCTGCTGGACTGGGGCTTCACCGCGCACGGCAAGGTCGAGCCGGTGGGCGTGCTCGTCTCCCCCGGCGACACGGCCCAGCCCAAGAGGGACGCGGGCTCCGGCGGCGTGCTGCCGGACGCACCGCTCGCGTCCGACGACACGTCGCGGATGTGGCTGCTCGTCGGCGGCGGCGCCGCGGGCGCCCTGCTGGCGGTCGCGGTGCTGTACGCGGTCCTGCGGCGGCGCCGCCGGTTCGACCGGTCGCTCCGCGGCGGCGGCCGGTAAAGGTTGCCTCAGCCGCCGCCGGCGGCGCTGGCGCCGAGCGCCCGGGACGGGTCCGGGACGGCAGGATCACCGAGATCCGCACCCTCACCGAGGATCAGTACGCCGACGACGCCTTCTGGTCCTGATCCTTCTCCTCCTCGTCCGCGGCCTCCGGGGCCGGCTCGTCCTTCGGCTCATCCTCCGCCTCGTCCCCGGTGAGGGCGGCGATGGTCGCGGCGTCCGCGATGTTCTCCGGGTCGGCGGCGTCGGCGGTGAGCACGACGCGGCGGGTCGCCGTCCACGCGGCGACGAACAGCGTGAACCGGGCCGCGATGTTGATCCACACCATCAGCCCGACCAGGACGGCGAAGGCGCCGTAGACCGGGTTCTCCGTCACCCGCGCCACCAGCAGCGCCGCTATCTGCTTGAGCACCTCGAACCCGGCGGCGCCGAACAGCGCGCCCCGGATGATCCGCCGCCAGGGCGCCCGGGTGCCCGACAGGCGGGTGAACAGCGCCAGGAAGATCACGGTGTTGAACGCGATCGCGCAGGCGATGGACAGCAGGCGCAGCCCGGTGCCCGCGCCGGGCACGTCCTGCAGGCCGACCCAGCCGAGGACGGTGCCGGCCCCGGACGTCGTGACCGTCGAGACCGCGATGCCGCAGATCAGGGTCGCGCCGAGGAACGCCAGGACGCCCACGTCCCACAGCCGCTTCACGAAGAAGTTGCCGCCGCCGGTGGGCTCGTTGCCCCAGATGTCGCGGAGCGACTCGCGCAGCACATGCACCCAGTTCTGCCCGGTGATCAGCAGCGCGGCCAGGCCGATGATCCCGACCGCCGTCTTGGACTGGGCGATCTCCTCGACCCGCAGGTCACCGGCCAGGCCGGGCAGCAGCGAGTTGACGGCCCGCACGAAGTAGCCGCGCGCCTGCGCGCTGACCCCGACGAGGTAGCCGAGCAGCGAGTACGCCAGCGCCAGCAGCGGGAAGAACGACAGGAAGGCGTAGCAGGTGAGGGCCGCGGCGAGCCGGTCGCCGCGCCGCTCCTGGTAGCGCTCGAACGCCCGGACGTGGTGGTCGAACCATTGCCAGCGCGCACGGGCGTCGCCCAGCCGGCCCTTCGCGCCGGCGAAAAGGGACTCGGTCCGCCGCTGGATCCCCTCGATCGCCTGACGCATGCCCGCAACCTACCCGTCCGGTGCCCCGCGATGCGGCGGACGGTAATCAATCGTTAAACGCGGCGTTGCCCGCCCTCGCCGAAGACGAAGTCGTCCTGGGGGCGCCAGACCCCGTCCAGGCCGTGCTCGTACAGGGAGAACCCCCACACGTGGAAGTCGGCGCTGTAGCCGGCGAGTTCCTTGAACGCCCGGTCCATGACCTCTTCGGGCAGGTGGTGGGCGATGGTGACGTGCGGGTGGTACGGGAACGGCAGCGGCCGGGCCAGCGGACCCGACAGAACCCTCGCCTGGAGCTGCTCGCAGCCGCGGATTCCTTCGGCCAGCGCCACGAAAACGACCGGAGAAACCGGCCGGAACGTTCCGCTGCCGCGCAACCTGATGTGGAACGGCCGCTCGGTTCGGGCGATCTCCCGCAGGTGGTCCGTCACCGCGCCGAACTCGTGTTCGGGCACCTCGGTCGGCGGCAGCAGCGTGATGTGCGTGGGGATCGCGGTCGCGAGGGGGTCACCGAAGGAGGCGCGCTTGGCCTGCAGGAGCGCGCCGTGCGGATCGGGGATCGGGATCGCGACGCCGATCGCGCGGACCCCGGACCCGCGGGCGGCGCCGCTCGCGGCGGGCCCTTCCCCCGGGCCCTCCGCGGCGTCGTCGTGTGCCCCCCGGTCAGCTACCACGTCCCACGAATCCCACCCGGTCGCGCACGACGTCCATCGTCCGCGCGGCGACCTTGGACGCGCGTCCCGCGCCGTGGGCGAGCACCCGGTCGAGCCGGGCCTCGTCGTCCAGCAGCTTGAGGGTGCGCTCCCTGATCGGCGTGAACGTGTCGAGGACGATCTGCGCGAGGTCCTTCTTGAACTGCCCGTAGCCGGAGCCCTCGTACCGGCGTTCCAGGTCGGGGATGGAGGTGCCGTCCAGCGCGGAGTAGATCCGCAGCAGGTTGGTGACGCCGGCCTTCTTCTCCTCGTCGTAGACGACCTCGGAGCCCGTGTCGGTGACCGCGCGCATGATCTTCTTGCGCATCGGGCCGGGCTCCTCCAGCACGTCGATGATCCCCTGGGGCGAGGAGGCGGACTTGCTCATCTTCGCGTCCGGCTCCTGCAGGTCGGTGATCTTCGCGGCGCCCGGCGGGATGTGCGCCTCCGGCGGGACGAACGTCTCCCCGAACCGGTGGTTGAACCGCTGCGCCAGCGTGCGGGTCAGCTCCAGGTGCTGCCGCTGGTCCTCGCCCACGGGAACGCGCAGCGCCGGTCCCCCTGTGGAGGGACGACCCCCCACACCCCCCGGAACGGCCCGCGCGCCGTCACCGGGTTCCGGCGTGTACAGCAGGATGTCGGCGGCCTGCAGGATCGGGTAGGTGAACAGGCCGACGGTCGTCCCGCCCGCCCCCTGCTTGGACGACTTGTCCTTGAACTGGGTCATCCGCCCGGCCTCGCCGAACCCGGTGAGGCAGCTCAGCACCCACGCCAGCTCGGCGTGCTCGGGAACGGCGCTCTGCACGAACAGGGTGGCGCGGTCGGGGTCGAGGCCCATCGCGAGGAGCTGCGCGACGGCGACCTTCGTGCGGCGGCGCAGCGTCGCCGGGTCGTGCTCGACAGTGATCGCGTGCAGGTCGACCACGCAGTAGTAGGCGTCGTGCGTGTCCTGCATCGAGACCCACTGCCGCAGCGCGCCCAGGTAGTTGCCGAGGTGGAACGAGTCGGCGGTGGGCTGGATGCCGGACAGCACGCGGGGGACGGTCCCCGCGGCGGCATCGGCGGAGGCTGGGGTGCTGGACGCTTCGGGCATGTGCACGGACCGATTCTCTCAGGTGGCTCCGGAGGCGCCGCCGCCGGTGGCCCGGCTCGGGGCGGGACCGGTGGCCCGGCCCGCCGGGGAGCCGGTGGCGGCGTCGCCGACGACCGCCCGCGGGGTCGCGGGCGGGGTGCCGGGCGGCGCCGTGGCGGCCTGCGGCGTCACCCGCGGCATGACGCGCACGCGCGCCACCCGCCGCCCGTCCATCCGGGCCACCGCGAGACGGCGGCCCCCGGCCTCCACGGTGTCGCCCTCGGCGGGCACGCGGCGCAGCGCCGCCATGATGTGCCCGGCGACCGTCTCGTAGGGGCCGGCGGGGAGCCGGATGCCGGTCTCGGCGGCGAAGTCGTCCAGGTTGAGCAGGCCGTCGACCTCGACCACGCCGCCGTGCAGGCGCCGTGCCTGCGCGTCCTGCACATCATATTCGTCGCGGATGTCGCCGATGAGCTCCTCCACGAGGTCCTCCAGCGTGACGATCCCGGCGACGCCGCCGTACTCGTCCATGACGATCGCCAGGTGGCAGCCCTCACGGCGCATCTCCGACAGGACGGGCAGCACCCGCTTGGTGGACGGCAGGAACTTCACCGGCCGCACCAGCTCCCCCACCGGCACGTCCCGCGCGGGCGGGCCCGCGCCGTCCGGGGCGCCCGGCAGGTCGGGGACGAGCAGGTCGCGGATGTGCACGAAGCCGATCACCTCGTCGTGCGAGCGGCGGCAGACGGGGAACCGGGAGTGCGGGCTGCGGGCGGCGATGCGCGCGGCGGCGGGCAGCGGGAGCGCCGCGTCGAGGAACTCCACCTCGGTCCGCGGCACGAGGACCTCCCGCAGCGGCCGCTCCCCCGCGGCGAAGACCTCCCCGATGAGCGCCCGCTCGTCCGCGGTGAGCTGGGTGTTCTCGGCGATGAGCGCCCGCATCCGCTCGGCGGTGATCTCCTCCCGCAGCACGGCGGGGTCGCCGCCGGACAGCCGGACGACGAGGTCGGCCGAGTTGGACAGCAACCACACCAGGGGGCGCGCGACCCTGCGGGGCGGCCGCGGCGGCGTCCGGTCCATGCGTTATGCCTTCCCCGTCCGGCGTTCCGGATAGCCTGGGCGGGCCCCGCCGTATCCGAACTGTCGTCGTGGAGGTCCGTTCGTGAAGCTTCTCGTCACCGGAGGCGCCGGTTACGTCGGCAGCGTTGTCTCCGCTCTGCTCGTGGAGGCGGGGCACGAGGTCGTCGTCCTGGACGACCTGTCCACCGGGCATGAAGACGCCGTGCCGGAGGGCGCCCGGCTCGTGCGCGGCACGATGCGGGACACGGCCGCGGACGTGCTCGGCGGCGCCGGGTTCGACGCCGTGCTGCACTTCGCCGCCAAGTCCCTCGTGGGCGAGTCGGTCGAGAAGCCCGGCCTGTACTGGGACAAGAACCTCGGCGAGTCGCTCGCGCTGCTGGAGGCGATGCGCGTCGCCGGCGTGCGGCGGATCGTGTTCTCCTCGACGGCCGCGACGTACGGGGAGCCGGAGTCGACGCCGATCCTGGAGACCGACCCGACCCGCCCGACCAACCCCTACGGCGCGTCGAAGCTGGCCATCGACACGACGCTGGCCGAGTACGCGCGGCTGCACGGCATCGGCGGGGTCTCGCTGCGGTACTTCAACGTCGCGGGCGCCTACGGGCGGCTGGGCGAGCGGCACGCCGTGGAGACCCACCTGATCCCGAACGTGCTGAAGATCGCGCAGGGCGACGGCGAGTCCGTGCGGCTGTTCGGCGAGGACTACCCGACCCCGGACGGCACCTGCGTCCGCGACTACATCCACGTGCTCGACCTCGGCCGCGCCCACCTGCTGGCGCTGGAAGCCTGCGAGCCGGGCCGGCACACGGTCTACAACCTGGGCAGCGGCACCGGCAGCTCCGTCCGCGAGGTCGTCGAGGTGTGCCGGGACGTCACCGGGCGGGACATCCCGGTCGAGGTGGCGCCGCGCCGCCCCGGCGACCCGGCCGTGCTGGTCGCCTCGTCCGACAGGATCCAGGCGGAGCTGGGCTGGAAGCCCGAGCGCGACCTGCGCGCCATGGTCGACGACGCGTGGACGTTCCTGCGCTCCCGATGACCGGTCCCCGCGCGCTCGCCGAGGCGTTCACCGGCGTGTTCGGGCGCGAACCGGAGGGCGTGTGGCACGCGCCCGGCCGGGTCAACCTGATCGGCGAGCACACCGACTACAACGACGGCTTCGTGCTGCCGTTCGCGCTGGGGCTCGGCGTGTCGGTGGCGGCGGCGCCGCGCGGCGACGGCGTGATCGAGGTGCGGTCGCGGCAGGCCGCGACCGCGGTGACCGCTCCCGTGGACGGCGGGCCGGTCGTGTCCGAGGGGTGGCCGGCCGAGCGGGCGTGGGCCGCGTATCCGGTCGGGGTGGCGCGGGTGCTGCGGGAGCGCGGGACGGGCGGCGCGTCCCTGCTGATCGACTCGGACCTGCCGCAGGGGGCCGGGCTGTCGTCGTCCGCCGCCCTGGAGTGCGCGACGGCGCTCGCGCTGTGCGACCTGCACGGCGTGGCGGTCGACCGTCCCGCGCTGGCGCGGCTGGCGCAGCGCGCCGAGAACGAGCAGGTCGGCGTGCCGTGCGGGCTGATGGACCAGGCGGCGTCGCTGCTGTGCACGGCGGGGCACGCGCTGCTGCTCGACTGCCGCAGCGGCCTGTCGGCGCAGGTCCCGTTCGCGCCCGCCGGCTCCGGCATGACGCTGCTGGTCGTGGACACGCGGGCGGCGCACGCCCTGGCGGGCGGCGAGTACGGGCGGCGGCGCGCCGAGTGCGAGGAGGCCGCGGCGCTGCTCGGCGTGGCCGCGCTGCGCGACGTCACGGACCTCGCCGGGGCCCTCGGGACGCTCCGCGACCCGGTGCTGCGGCGCCGCGTCCAGCACGTGGTCACCGAGAACCACCGCGTCGAGGCCACCGTCGGGCTGCTGCGCGCCGGGGCCGTCACGGAGCTCGGCGCGATGCTGAACGCCTCGCACCTGTCGCTGCGCGACCAGTTCGAGGTCTCCTGGCCCGAGGCCGACACGGCGGTCAACGCGGCGCTGCGGGCGGGCGCGCGGGGCGGCCGGATGGTCGGCGGCGGCTTCGGCGGCTCCGTGCTCGTCCTGACGGCCGCCGACCGCGCGGAACGGGTGCGGGACGCCGTCGCCGCCGCCTACGCCGAGCGCGGCTGGACGCCCCCGGAGTTCATCGAGGCCGTGCCGTCCCGGGGCGCACGCCGCGTCACACCCGCCTAGCGCTCCTCCAGGGCGGACCTGATGTCGTCGCGCAGCCGGATGGCCTCCTCGGCCGGGCCCGCCTCGTCCAGGGCGGTGAAGCCGTCCACGGCGGCGGACGCGAACGGCACCGCCTCGGGCAGCCGCCCCACCTGGGCCAGCACGCGGGCCTGATCGTAGGAGACGAGCGCGGTCTCCCACACGCGGGCGGGTTCGTCGTCCGGCGGCAGGCCCGCCAGCGCCGCGCGGGCCGACTCCATGACGGTGACGGCGTCGTCGCCCTCCCCGCACCACAGCAGGCACATCGCGGCACGGCGGCGGGCGCGGACGACGCCGAACGCGTCGCCGGCCTTCTCGTGCGCCTGGGCCGCCGCCGCGAACCGCTCGGCGGCCTGGGCGTCCCGGTCGAGGTCGGTCAGGATCTCGCCGGCCTCGTCGAGGAAGTGCGCGACCGCGCCGTGGTCGCCGTCCCCGGCGGCGTCCTCGGCGAGGGCCGCGAACGTCGCGGCCGCGTCCTCCTCGCCCATCTCCTTCTGCGCGTGCGCGAGGATCAGGCGGCAGCGCCGCGTGGCGGCGCGCTCGCTCGGGTCGGCGCGGACGCGGTCCGCGAGGGCGGGGAGCGCCTCCTCGGCGACCTCGGCGGCCTCCAGGGAACGGCCCGTCGACAGGTACGCGGCGGCGAGGTCCACGCGCAGGTGGACGGCCCGCTCGTGCAGTCCCTCGGCCGTCCAGCCCGCGATGGCCTCGGCGAGGTCCGCGGCGGCGTCCGCCGGGCGGTCGGCGGCCAGCAGCGCGAGCCCCCGCTCGCCGTGCGCCGCCACCCGCATCGGCGACCCGGCGGGCTGCGCCGCGATCACCTCGTCGAGCAGGGCGAACGTCTCCTCGTCGGGGCCGCCGTCCCGCCGGGCGAGGACGCGGGCGAGCAGCAGCAGCGGCGCGGCGGCCTCCGCCGCGCCGCCGGACGCGCGGGCGGCCCCGGCCGACCGGCGCAGCGCCGCGGCGGCGTCCTCGGGCCGGCCGGCCAGCAGGAGCGACTGCCCCCGCAGGAACCACAGCTCGCCCGCCCGGTCGGGGGCGTCCTGCGGGTCGACCCGGTCGAGCGCGGCGAGCGCCTCGGCGGGACGGTCGTGCTCCACGTGCGAGGTGGCGAGCCGCAGCAGCGCGCCGGTGGCGTCGCCGTCGCGGGTCGGGTGGCTCGCGAAGTGGTCGACGGCGGCGGTCATCTCCGCCAGGCCGCGCGGGTCGCCGAGCTTCACGCGCAGCGCGCCGAGCCGGCCGAGCGCGCGGTGCCGGCGCGTGTCGTCGCCCAGCTCGCCGAACAGCCGCGACGCCTCCTCCCAGCAGGTGACCGCGCCCTCCTCGTCGCCGTCCAGGGCGCACTCGACGCCCCGGCCGTCCAGGCGGCGGGCCCGCTGCAGCGGTGTCGGCTCGGTCGTCCCCGCGAGGACGTCGAACCGCCGCCACGCGGCCAGCGTGATCTCCACGTCCCGGTGGGTGCGGCGCTCGTCGGCGACGTCCAGCAGTTCGTCGAGGTCGTCCACGGAGGCGACGTCCTCCCGCGGCGGCTCCGCCGGTTCCGGTTCCGGGGCGGGCGCGGGACGGCGGTGGTGGGCGGCCAGCGGCAGGAAGTCCACGATCGGCTCGGACGCCAGCGTGGCCCGCACCCGGTCGCCCTGGCGGGACGTCCCGTTCCGGGTGTCGAACCGGGCCGCCAGCGCCGTCGCGCGGCCGGCCAGCTCGGCGCGCAGCTCCGGCAGCGGCACGTCGGCGGCGGGCCGGCCGTCCGCGGCGGGCCGGCGGATCGTGGCCGCGCCGTGCCCGGCCGCCGCGACCCGGTCCAGCAGCAGCGCCGCCGCGGCGGCGAACTCCATCTCCGCGTGCGGGCTCGGCGCCCGGTCGAGCCACCCGAGGTGCCGCTGGACGATCTCCAGCCCGCGCGCCCCGTTGCCGGTGGCCGCACAGAACTCCAGGTGCTCGGCGATGTCGCCGAGGTCGGCGAGCCGCCCCCGGTGCACCCGGTAGGCGCGGCGGTGCGCGTCGGCGGCCTGCTCGGTGCGGCCCGTCCGCAGGTACACCGGCAGCATCGCGGTCAGCACCGCCTGCGGCTGCTCGTTGCACGTCAGCTCCGAGTCGAGCACGGGCGCCGCGATCTCGAACGCCTCCTCGTACCGGCCGACGCGGGCGAGATGGCGGACCATGCCGGTCGGGTCGCAGCCCTCGCAGTCCGACAGCTCGTCCCGCCGGGCGGCGCGCCACTTCAGGTACCAGTCGTCGACCGCGTCGTCGCCGACGTGCTGGGCCACCAGGTGGCGGCGCCGGTAGACGGCCTGGAGGCTGTGGCCGCCCGCGAGGTAGCGGCGCTCCATGTCGTCGAGCAGGGCGTAGGTGCGGGCGAGGGGAACCTCGGGGAACAGCGTCAGGGACGACACGACCGCCTTCATCTGCCACAGCAGCAGGTGCGTCTCGTCGAACCGGCCGGGGTCGCGGTCGTGGTCGGCGAGCGCGCGGCTGAACGTGGCGAGGGCCTTGGCGGGCTCGCCTCCGTACTGGTAGGCGTCGGTCAGCCGGGTCCGCACCCGGAACGCCAGCTCGCCGTCACCGGCCGCCTCGGCGCGGCGCAGCGCGTCCTCCACCAGGACGGTGCGGGCCTCCCCGTAGGGCAGCTCCTGCGCCTGGGCCATCAGCGCGTAGACGTCGTCGGTCACCGGGGCGCCTCCGGGGCGTGGACGGCCCACTCCAGCAGGCCGATGAAGGAACGGTTCAGCACGGCCGTGTCGGCGGGCCGCAGCGGATGGTGCCCGAGGAGCAGCGCCTGGCCGTACAGGGCCTGGACCGCCGACTCGACCGGCCCGCCGTCGCCCAGGGACATGACGCGCCGCGCCAGCGGGTTGCGGTGGTTCAGCACCAGCTGCGGGCGCTCGACACCGGACGTGGCGCTGACGGCGCCGAGCACGTCGGCCCACAGCTCGCCGGCCTCGTCCCGCGCCCGGCCCAGCTCCTCGCGGAACTGCGCGTCGCGGCTGGTCAGGTACAGGGCGGGCAGCGACGCGGGATCGAAGTCGCGGACCACGACCTCGCAGCCGAGCCGGTCCACCGCCCGCTGCGCCGCCGCGAGGAACGGCCGCAGCGACAGCTCCGCCGCCGGGTCGAGGACGCCGAACGTGGTGGTCAGCTCCGCCGCGTCCAGCCTGCCGAGGCGGATGTCGGGGTCGAGGTCGGGCAGCCGCTCGATGATCTCCGTGTCGTGGACGTAGCCGCCGTTGACGAGCCCGACGCCCTGCGCCCCCGCGACCGCCGACAGCCGCCGGAACTCGTCCACGCTCGCGGTGAACCGGCCGTCCGGGTGGCGCCGCCGGAACTCCGCCAGCGTCATCGGCCCGGCGGACGTCTCGTACTCCAGCCACCGGTCCACGATGCGCAGCATGTCGTCGTCGTGCAGCGCCATCGCCTTCACGCCGAGCTGGTGCAGCCGCAGGAACCCGCGCAGCCGCGCCGGGTCCGTCTCCGCCAGCCGCACCAGCCACTGCCGCAGGACGTCCCCGAGTCCCTCCCGGGTGGTGTCGAGCAGTTCGTCCTCGTAGAGCGCCTCGCGGCTCGCGGTGGGACGCAGCTCCCCCGCGTCGACCACGCACCGCGCGAAGAACGCCCACTCGGGCAGCAGCCCCTCGACGCCCTCGGCCAGCAGCATCCGCTTCACGTAGACGCGGTGCGCGGCACGCGCGGTCGGCGACACCGCCTGCGGCAGGACGAACGCGACGCCCGTCAGCCCGGCCTCCGGCACCTCCAGGTCGACGACGTCGAACGGCGTGAACCCGTACAGCTCCTCGCAGTACTTCTCCAGCGCGCGCTTCCGCGCCGCCGGATCACGGTGGGACGCCAGCCACGGCGGCCCGCCCCCGGTGACGGGCACGCCGTCGACGGTGAGCTCCACCGGCAGCAGCGACCCGTACGTCCGCGCCAGCTCCGCCACGGCCGCCGGGCTCAGCAGCTCGCCCGCGCCCGGCCGCGCCCGCAGCGTGACCGTCGTCCCCGGCTCGTCCCGCCGCCCCGGCTCCACGCGGTAGCTGCCCTCGGCACGTCCCGTCCACCGGACGGCCGCACCACCCCGCGCGGACCGCGTCACCACCTCGATCTCGTCCGCGACCAGGAACGCCGACAGCAGCCCGATGCCGAACTGGCCGAGGAAGTCGTGGCGCGCGAAGCCGAGTTCGTCCCGCTTGGAGGACCGTCCGATCGTCGCCAGCAGCGTGTGCACCTCATCTTCGGTGAGTCCCACACCGTCGTCGTGCACCCGCAGCGCCCCGTCGCCGGTCTCGATGACCACCCGGCCGCCCTCGCCCCGCGCGGTGATCGCGTCCACCGCGTTCTGCAGTAATTCCCGCAGATACACCCGCGGGCTCGCGTACAGGTGGCGGCTCAGCAGATCCACCACCCCGCGCAGATCCACCTGGAATGCCTGGTCTGCCACCGACGCCCCTCCTGATCACTACATAAGCGATCACACACACTAGCGACCTGTAAGGACCGTTTCGGAGCATTCCCGCAGCAGCCGGCGCGGACGGCGCGCGTCGGGGAGCCCGTCCTGCCGCGCGTCGGAGGCACCGCCCGGCGAAACGTCCCCGCCCACACCGCCTCCTGACCCCCT
>NZ_SMLC01000113.1 GCF_004349245.1 Actinomadura sp. 6K520
GTGTTCCACCTCCGCCGCAGCCAAGACGTGGTACAAACAGTTGGCAGCGGGTCTTTACCGACCCGGGGCAACCCTTCCCACCGGCTAAGTCGAATTCATCACCACCCGTCCTGCGGCCGGCACTCATACCGGGACTGGCCATTCTGGCCGCCACCATGGCGGCAACGGCCGGAATCGTCACCGCAATCCTCATCGGCAACGCCCCCACGATATTCGCCCCGATCGTGGGCGCCCCGTTCGCCGCACTGATCATCCTTGCGATCGCCGCCCTCCTCCGCGCCCGCATCACCCTGACGCCACAAGAAATCATCGCGCAAGGCTTGTTCACCCGAAAGCGCCGCCCCCGCTCCCAAGTCACGAAGATAATCCGCGCGACGATCATCGCCCCCCGCGGATCCAGTGAAAGCCTGTTCTTCCTGGGCCCCCAACGCGACCTGCTGCTCAGAGTCTCCAGCGCCACTTACGGCCCCGAGGACATAAACCGCCTGATAACCACCCTCGACGTCCCCTGCACCCATCTGAACACCCCCATCACCGCCAAGGAGTTCACAAACAGATACCCGGGCCTGCTCACCTGGGCCGAACAACACCCCTACCGCCTTGCAGCCGCAATGCTCACCCTCATGTGCGCACTTGCCTTCGCCGTAATCGCAACTGTCATCGCAGCAGCATGACGCATCGCCGGTCTCAGCACAATGACACCGCATGAGGGCTGACGGTGCAATAACCAATCCTGGTCAACAGATGTCGCATGCTGGAGGATACGCACCGGCGATCAGAACTCCACAAGGGTGCGCCATCGCCATAACTTCGACGCCCTTCCTCACCAGGAAAATGGAGCGTGTTCCACCTCCGCCGCAGCCAAGACGTGGTACAAACAGTTGGCAGCGGGTCTTTACCGACCCGGGGCAACCCTTCCCACCGGCTAAGTCGAATTCATCACCACCTACGGGTCCTGCGAGTTCGGAAGCGTCTCCGGAATCGGCGAACCGAGTTCCCGGAGTACAACCCGCCGGCAACCTGGCCAGAGCGCGGCGGCTTCCTAGTACTCGTTCGCGCGAACGGCGCGCGACCCCGTGACAGACCGTTTCGCGCGGACGAGTGCCCCGGCCTGCCCGGCGCTCCAGGGGAGCGGCGCAGCCCCCTGGTTCGGTCTCGCTCAACCTCGTACCCAACCCCCAGGTGGGGCGTGCCCTAATCGTGTTGACCGCTCCGGCAGGCAGTGCTGGAGTCGGCGTGTGGACAGCATCCCCGCCAACCGGCGGTTCTGGAACCAGATCAGCCGCGCCTACCAGCACCAGCACGACCCGCAGATCGGCGCCACGCCCCGGCTGTGGGGCATGTACTCCATACCCGACGCGCACCTGCACGCCTTGGGCGACGTTACGGGCAAGCGCGTCCTCGAACTCGGCTGCGGCGGCGGCCAGTGGTCCAGGGCACTGGCCGCCGAGGGAGCCACCGTGGTCGGGCTCGACCTGTCCGAAGCTCAACTCGCCGCAGCAGCCCGCGCGATGGGAGCGGCCCGCTACCCGCTGGTGCAAGGCGCCGCCGAACTGCTCCCGTTCGCCGACGGCAGCTTCGACCTGGTGTTCTGCGACCATGGCGGGCTCAGGTGGGCACCCCCGCACCTGGCCGTCCCGCAGGCCGCCCGCGTCCTGCGCCGCGGCGGGCGCCTGGTGTTCAACGCCACCAGCCCATGGTTCGAAGCCTGTTACGACGAAGACGCCCGCCGCGTAACCAACACGCTGCACCACGACTACTTCGGGCTGAACACCATCGCCGAGGACCACGGCGCGGTCAGCTATCAACTCACCTACGGCGACTGGATCAAGACCCTGCGCGGCGCGGGCCTCATCATCGACGACCTCATCGAGCCGCGGCCCGACCCTGGAACGCTCAACGGCTACAACGAAACCGACCCGCCCGACTGGGCACACCACTGGCCAGCAGAAATGCTCTGGATAACCCACAAACCGTAACCACCCCCGCCGAGACGTAAATTTTCCGCCGCGCTCCGGCTCCGAGATACGCAGCAGGAGGTCGAGCGGGACGGGTGCGAGGACTGGCACGAAAGCGATCTGGCCTTCACGACCAGGACGGGCCGTCCGATCGAGCCGCGCAACGTGTCCGCGCTGGACGTCCATCCTCGGGTGGCGATGCAGATCCTCCGGCACAGCAAGATCAACCTGACCATGGGAGATCTACACCGAGGTTCCGACCGAGCAGACCACAGCGGCGCTCAAGCGGCTCGGGAATCACCTGCGGCAGGCCGGCGACGACAGCGACGGGGCGTCGGCGAAGCCGTACTTCGCTGCTGCACCTGTTAGCAAAGAGGCCCTCTCCGGACGCGGAGGGGGCCTATGAGCTGGGAGCCGGCGAGGGGACTTGAACCCCTAACCTTCTGTTTACAAGCAAGATCAGAGGCGTCCAGGGACGTCCCCACAGGTCTCCTGACCAGCGCCGCAACCTCCCGGACGTCCACACCTGTCCATGGTCATCCGCCCCCGTTGTTAGCACGGCCGTTAGCACGCACGCTCGTCCCGGAGGGTGCGCCCGCGCGAACGGCGAGACGGTGTGACAGACAGCTTCGCGCGGGCGTGCCCTCCGGCCCGCGGGGGGCTGGGGGCCGCGAGGCCCCCGCTTCACCCACGCCCAACCAAAGGGATGAGTCATCGGAGCATCGATCTCGAAGGATCTTTCTAGCTGTCGAGCATGTCCCAATCCTCTCCCAATACCCATCGAATCGCCGAGACTTTACCTGAGAGCATGCCCCATGCGAAATCACTTTCTACGTGCGAGAGAAGCTCATCAAGACCATACTGTTCCTCCATTCGCTTTTGTGCATTACGCATGCCGGCGACGATATCGGGCGCCCACGTTTCCGGGACAGGGGAATCATGCACAGGCTTGCGTCCATACCAAAGCTTATCGGTCAATTCTGATTCGACGGCGAGAATATCCGACACCCGTTGCAGAGTGGACGTGTGTACATCGTGGTTGAATGCCACGTCCATGTGCTTCAGAAGGAGGCGCCGAAGTTGCGGCATCTCCCATACGCGAATCCTAAAAGGTGGCCGGGTCCGTTCATAGTCCGCAATCCAATCTTTAGCGCCGTTAGTTATATACCCAGAAGCAATAAACAGTACTGTTGAGGGTCGTTCCGCCTGCGCCCATGTGATCGCACCTTGCAGAGCTTCCGGCGGCACTCCTCGTTCATAGTGCTTGCAATCTACGAACCAGGATTCCGTGTACCTGTAGCCATCCACATCGTGTCTTTCCAGGTGAGCGACGATATCGCGACCGCGATCGGAGGGTGAGGCATTTAGCGGCGTCCCCTTTCGCCAGTCGACGTTTATGAACCCGATCTCCGAGAGAAGGTCAAAGCAAAAGTCCTCGAAATCAGTTGGACTCAGCGTGTCAAAACGCACTGAACCCAGAATTGCTTCGGATGATTCCTCGGGAACGAGATTTTCCTCTGCTTCTCCGCCAGATGTGGTCATGTTGCGCCTTTCGTCGGTTGTGGACGCTGTCCGTTCGGTAGTGCGCGAGTATTGTGGTCTTTACTCTCGTTCATGGCCCGCCTTCCGCCGCCTCTCGTAGGCTTGGCGAAGTTCCGTAAGTGGAGGTAGTTTCCTTCGGTTCCTCCGCTGCTTAGGCGGTACAGGCGGCCCGGCGTAGTCATGCAGGTATCCGATCGCGCGGAAAAGCGTCGAAATCTGATCGCCAAGAAGACCCAATCCGCTATTGCATGGCCCACAAATAAGCCCGCGCAACCTGCCAGTCTTGTGATCATGGTCCATGACGAGTTCGGTTTCGCGCATGCAGATTTGACATAGCCCATTGGCCTTTTTCTTAAGGTCATCAAGTTCTTTCGGCGTAAGGCCGAACTTGCGGATTCTAGCTGTCTTGCCCCATAGGTATTCCCATTTCTCCGGGTCCTTCTCCTTCATGATGTGGTAGTAGGAGGCGTTCGCTTTGCGACGCTCGGGGTCCAGAGCACGTTGACGGCGGCGTGCGTTGGCGCAGTCTCGACAGACCTTGCGAGGTCGCTCGTAGTGAGTTCCGTCCTTGCGGACGCGGCGCTCCGGCAGATAGAAGCGATCAAGCGTCTTCGTCTGGCCGCACTTTGAACAGACTCGCGTCTTTTCCATGATCAGCTCCATCAGTCGTCTGCCGAAAGGATAGAAGGAGCCGCCGACACTTGCGGCGGCTCTGCTTCAGTGATCGAGTGAGGTCGGCGGTTGGCCGAAACGGCGCGGCGGGACCGGACCGGAGAGGCCGCACGCCCGGCGCGCCGGGGCGGGCGGCCGCCGGCGACGCGTAGCGGCGCCCTTGAAGACGTAGAGAAAGTCCTCATCCAGCGGATTGCCGACCCGGCTGACCTGCGGTTTTAGGTGCCCTGGCCTCCGACGATGGGGCCTTCGGGCCAGAGTGCGGTGAGATCACTCGGGGTGAGTGGGTCTCGGTAGGCGGCCTGTAGAACGGTCGTCCTTGTGGGCTGGTCGGCCTGGGCGAGGTTGGCGAACCAGTCGAGTCCGGCGGGGTAGGCCCATTGGTAGGAGCGGAGTTGGGGGTTGGCTCCTCGGTCGGTGAGCAGGTCGGCTATGGCTGCTTCGGTGATCCAGGGCATGCGGAAGGTGGCATGGTCGGCCAGTTCGGCGATGCTGGCGCCCTGGTTGAGGGCTATGTGCAGCTCGGCGCGGACGAGTTGGTTGTAGTGGTCGAACCTGGTGCGGGTGACCAGTAGCTCGTCATCGGGTGCGACGAACAGAGGGAGCGCCTGGGCCAGTCCTTCGAGCAGGACTTGTTGGGGGGCGTGTACCGACATCAGGCGTACCCAGGGGACGTCTTCGGCTGCGGCTCGGGCTGACCAGCTCGCACCCTGTAGGCCGTGGCCAAGGACTTC
Organism: Actinomadura sp. 6K520; assembly: GCF_004349245.1. Taxonomy (GTDB): domain Bacteria; phylum Actinomycetota; class Actinomycetes; order Streptosporangiales; family Streptosporangiaceae; genus Spirillospora. The sequence goes on from NZ_SMLC01000113.1 coordinate 4,907, forward strand.
GTGTAGGGCGAACTGGCGGGCGGCCACCTTGGTAAAGCTCGCGCGGCGCAGGTTGAGGCGCAGTCTGATGCGGTCGCCGGCCCCGTCCAGCCAGTACGCCCAGTAGGCGTCTACCTCGGTCATCTCGACGTTCAACTCGAACGGGGCACTGCTGCCGGTGACCTGGCGTACGGGGGTCTCGTAGTCGGCGGCGGCCTGGCGGATCGCGTCGGGGGCGTCGTCGGTTTCGATGGGACCTTCGACGGCGTTGAGATCGCGAACGGTGTCGGGCCCCCACTGGATGCCTAGGGCTGCGAGTGCTTGGCGGGCCTGGTCGCCTCGGTGGGTGATGTAGCCGTCCTGCCATCCGGCGGCGGGGCATCCCTGGGTGGCCTGGACGTAGTCGTTCAGGGGTGGGTGTTGGCCCAGGAGGGCGCCGAGGTAGGCCAGGTCAGCGTCTAGGCGGGTGGTGAGTCGGTCGGCTCCGGCCTCGTCGGCGTGGGCGCGCAGCTCGGTCAGGCGCCGGTGGACGGCTAGGCGGTTGGCGGCCGGTTCGGTGTCGGTGGTGGTCGGGGCGCAGTCGAAGTCGATGACGGCGACCGATCCGCGGCCGGTCTCGTAGGCGTGCCAGGCTCGTAGCGTCGCCTCGATCTCGTCACGCAGGTTCACGGATCGGCTCCCAGCGCAGCGTCACGGCCTGGTTGGGGCGCAGGTGGTCACGGGTCAAGGACATGACGGCGTCCTTGCCTTCGATGTCCCAAATGAGGCTATCGGTGGCGGAGTTCTCCGAGCCGTCTGGGTGTTCCTCGGTGGCGGTGCATCCGCCGAGGTCGATGTGGTGTTGGCGGACGTTGATCTCGTAGTGGCGGCAGTAGCGGGGCATCGATTCGCGCCAGTAGTGGTTCAGGTCGAACTTCCCGCCCTCGCAGACGTATCCGACGCGTGCCCACTCCCCCGGCCGTAGCGGTGGCGAGATCTGAAAGGCGAACTTTGACAGGTTCGTCGTGTCGTGCATGCGCTGGATGGCGACGCGCCGGTCAATGTCGGGGATGGGCTTGATGACCAGCGGGCCAGTGGTGTGCTCGAACCACACTTCGCGGGTCATGCGGGCCTGCGGTTTGTCGCTGAGGTTGAGCATGTCGAAGCGGTATTCGAGCCGCGCGGCGCCGTCTTCTGCGATGTCGAGACCGATGGTCTTGGACAGCTCGACGACGTGACCGGACAGACCCGCCAACTCGGTGACGTCGGCGTCGTTCAAGCGGCGTTCGCGCTGGAGCTGGAGGAGTCGGCGGCCAAGCTCCTGGGCGTGATCACTGGCGGGGCTCCGTGCGCCTGAGAGCCGGGCCTTGGCGGCCGGGATGGTCCTGGACGTGGTGCCCCAACTGATCTCGCCGGACTGCGGGGTGTCGACGCTGTGCTCGATGGTCGTGAGCAGATCGGCCACGTCGGCGGCCATCGGCTCATCCGGGTTGCTCGATGGCTGGTTGGACTCCTCCGGCGGGCACAGTTCGAAGAGTTGTTCCGCCGTCCAGCCCGGAAGCATCGTCTCCAGCACGCGGCAGTGATGCGGGTACGGGAGTCCTTTGAGTTCACCGCTCAACCAGCGGTGGAACTGCGCCCGACTCGGCCAACTGCCGACAAGTCCCAGGTCAATACCTTTGGCCGCTCTGTCGTACTCGGTACAAAACGTCTGGTACGTCTGCCAATGCTTCTCGCGCAGCAGCACCTTGAGCCGCACAGGGGGATTCGCCATCTCTAGCCTTTCGACGGCTGGAACGTAACACAGACGAGCATCAGACGAGACAAGACGAGAACGATCCGTCCTGGATGCGATACAGGCGGTAATGCGATGTGACGTGTCTCCCGGCCACCTTGGGATTGTGGATACCGACATCACTCCCGAGATCGAACTGTTGGCGGGGCTGCGCGCTGAGCTGACCGAATACGAGATCCGGTCCGAGGTCCGCGAGTACGTTTCGGGGCTGGCCGTTTTCACCGACGTGCGCGGCGTCTTCCTCTGGGTCTTCGTCAGCTACTCCGGGCGGTACTTCTCGTGGGACCGCGCCGACCGTCAGCACCCGGTCAACGACGTTCCCGGCGCGGCTCGCCGGATCGCTGAGCAGGCCCGTCCGGGCGGGGCCGAGGTGATGACGTCATGAACGGGCACAACGGCATGGATACCTCGGCGCTGATCCGGCGCCTTGAAGGCGACCTGGAAACCGACTTCCCCTGCTGGCTGATCTCGCGTGAGCACTCCGGCCGGTGGGTGGCCGTCCGCCCGGCGTGGGGCGCCCTGTACGGGCAGAGCGCGGTAGAACTGCGCGAACGGCTCGGCCGGTTCACCAGTCGGGGGGACGTGCGATGACCGGCGACCAGTGGACGCCCACGACTGCCTCGGTCGTCCAGATCCCTGCAAGGCACTCGAAGACCAGAAAGAGGGCGGTCGGGCTGACCGAGGAAGAGCGTCAGATCCTGCTCACGGAAATCGCCGAGATCACCGCTGAGCTTGATGAGCTGCAAACGCGCACACAAGACATCGCGGCTCGGGTGCACCGGGCCGAATCGTCACCAGCTCGCGAAGCAGGGGCGGCATGATGGCTGCGCCTCGGGTGAGACTGCCGGACGGGGTCGACGGCTGGCCGGTCACGCGGGAGATACAGCGCGAGTTCCCCGGCGTGTGCGCCTGGTACGGCTCGGCCACCGGTTCATGGTGGGCGATGGTGACGCTTCCCGGCCGGGCTCGGCTGCTGGAGGCGGTCAACCCGGTAGAGCTTCGAAAGGCCATTGCGAACGCGTGGGGGTGGCCGTGGCCGAGGTGAACGACGCTGACGGCTCCGCGCACGTTCCGGGACATGAGGGCATCACGTTGTGGTGCCCTCTGTCCTGTCTGGGGCTGCGGACGGTCGGGGATCTGGTGCGGCTGCTCGTCGAGACCGGGCGGACGGCGGCCAGTCAGCCGCACTCTTCCCCGATGCCGACCGACGGTCCGCATGAACATGAGCGGGTCACCTTCGAGTGCCCGGTTACCTGCCTGGGGCTGTCCCGGCATGTGCTCCACGCCTTGAGCGCGCGGGGCGACGCGCCGACCGTAGGCGAGGTGCTGCGGATGCTGGAAAGCGGCAAGTTGGGAGACGTTCGGAACATCGGCCGCCGGCGGACCGGCGAGATCCGTACGGCCTTGATCGCTGCGGGCTTCTCGGCCTCGCGCTACCCGTCGCTGAGGTCTGACGGGCGGCTGGGATAGCCGCTGGCCTCAAAGGTCCTTCGTCCGCTCGTCCATAGCGTCGAGCCTGGCACTGAGACGCCGGAGGTGCCCCCGGATGTCCTGGAGTTGCGCGAACAGGAGGCTGAACTCCTCGCTGCGCTCCGGCGGGGCCTCTCCGGCTTCTTGCGCGTCCGGCGTGGCGATGACGGTTGCGCCTCTGGCTCCCTGCCGGGTGGTGACCAAGCCTTCTTCGCGCAGGACGGCGATTGCGTTGCTGACGGTCATGCCGGAGACGCCGTACTGGTCGGCGAGTCTGGCGCCCGGTGGCAGGGTCTCCCCTACCGGGTACACGCCGGACGCGATGTCACGGCGCAGTTCGTCAGCGATGCGCACGTACGGCTTGCGGCGGTCTACCGGGCCTTTTCCCATGTCAGGCAGTGTACGCCTGCCCCTAGGTCTCTAGGTACCTGCAAAGAATCTCGGTCTATCGCTTGACATCTCCACTTGCCTAGGTGCCTTTGTACCTAGGAACATCACTTCGAGCCCTGGAGGGGTTCATGCGCAACATCCCGGTGGACATGTCGGCGCTGACGTTCGTGTGCGTCTCGCCGCCGCGTCCCAAGCTGGTCAACCAGGACACGGGGGAGGTCAAGACCGACCGCAACGGTCAGACGGTGTTCACGGTGGGTCTGTCGGCGGCCGACCCGATGGGGCGGGTCGACCTGCTCAACGTGGCGGTGACCGGCGACCAGTCAGTGACGATCGGCGAAATCGTGGTCCCGGTCGGGCTGGTCGCGTTCCCGTGGGAAGCGGTCCTCGGGGGTGAGAAGCGGTGGGGTGTGGCGTTCCGCGCCGATCGCATCGCGCCCGTCTCCTCGGTGGCTGGTCCCGCTGACCCGTCCTCCTCGTCGTCGGGCCCGTCGGGGTCGGCTGCGGCGGACGTGGCCTGAACGGCGGTCTGGTCATGAGTGATCTGCTCCTGGTGCTCGGGGTCCTGGCCGCTGCGGCGGCCGGGCTCTGGGCCTGGCGCCGGTACCACCCGGTGTCGTTCTGGTACGGCGTCGCCTTCCCTGCACGGGCGGTGCTGGTGTACCTGACGTGGACTCACGTCGCCTCCGGCTGCAAGCTCACCCGCAACCGGCGCCGGTACCGCCTCACCCTCGACGCCATCCCGGTCATGGGCCCGGCGTCCCGCTCGGCCGCGACCGTGGTCGAGCACAAGCGGCGGGTGCGCCGCGTCGACGTCGAGCACTCTCCCCGCCTCGGGCTGCTGCGGCCGACCCGGCTCGGCTGGCGCATGCGGCTGCGCCTGCATGACGGGCAAGTCCCCGCCGACTACGAGAAGGCGGCGGAGGGCATCGCGCACGCCTGGCGGGTGCACGCCGTGCGGGTGGTCGACGTCCGGCCCGGTTACGTGACGCTGTGGGCGACCATGCGTGACCCGCTGGTCGATGTCGTGGCCGAACCGGAAACCGGTGACCTGCTCACGGTGCGTCCCGGCAAGCTGGAGAACGGGCATGACTGGGTGATCGACTTCCGCGTGGTGCCGCACTGGCTTCTTGCCGGGGCGACACAGTCCGGCAAGTCCAACCTGGCCAACGCCCTGCTCAAGGGCCTGGCACCGCAACCGGTCGCCCTCGTCGGGTTCGACCTCAAGGGCGGCGTCGAGTTCACCCCCTACGCCCCGCGCCTGTCGGCGCTGGCCACGACCCGCAAAGAGTCCGTCGACCTGCTCTCTGACCTCGTCGGCGAGGTAGAGAACCGCATGGCCACGTGCCGTGCGCACGGTGCCCGCAACGTCTGGACGCTCCCTGAGCACCTGCGGCCGGTCCCCGTCGTGGTCCTGGTGGACGAGGTCGCCGAACTGTTCCTGATGGCCGACAAGTCCGAGAAAGAGGAGGTCGCCAAGACGGCTACGGCGCTGCTGCGGGTCGCGCAGCTCGGCCGCGCGTTCGCGGTGCACCTGATCGTGTGCGGGCAGCGCATCGGCTCCGACCTGGGACCCGGCGTCACCGCGCTGCGCGCCCAACTGTCGGGGCGGGTGTGCCACCACGTCAACGACCCGGAGACGGCGAACATGACCCTCGGCGACCTCGACCCGGCGGCCCTGGACGCAGCCCGCGCCATCCCCGCCGAGACGCCGGGGGTGTGCGTGGTCGCCGGACAAGACGGCTCCTGGCACCGCGCCCGGTCGGTGTACGTCTCCGAACGCTCCACCGAACAAGCCGCCCGCGACCACGCCCACCTCACCCCCGACTGGGACGCACTGATCGGCTCAGTCCCGGCGACTCGGCCGGACTGGCCTGAGGCCGCATAGCGGCCCTCCTCCTCCCTCACCCTTCGGCTCGGCGTGAGCCCTGATCGCGCCATGTCCCTACCCGTCCCATGCCCGAAACCGGCCCTGGAGGCTATCTCATGCGTGACCGCGTCCGCTCCCCGCGCCCTCGTCCGCGTCCCCGTCCTCGCTTCATCGCCGTCCCGTCCCGCCCGTCCGGCCCGTCCTCGCCGTCGTCCTCGGGTCCGTCCCGGTCACCGGGGGTGTCGTCCTGGGCGGTGTGGCCGGTCGGTGTCGAGTGGGACGAATCCCGCTCCCTGCACATCGGCCGGTGCCAGCGCTGCGCCGACTCCTTCGCCTCGTCCCGTCCCGGCGAGGTGGACGACTGGACCGACACACACCGCTGCGACCCCGATCTGGCCGCGCTGCTCGCCCTCGCCGACACCCGGCGGGCCGCATGAGCCGCCGCGTGCTCAGTGCGGTAGCCGACTCCGGGCCGGTCGTCGTCCTGGCGGGGATCGCCGCGGCGGGCTCGTTCACCCACATCCGCGACACCGCCACCGAACACGGCCAGCACGGCTGGATGGCCTGGGCCATCGCCGTGTGCATCGACCTCACCTGCGTCATGGCCGCCGGAGAACGCCAGCGAGACAAGAACACCGGACGCGAAACCGCGCGGCTGTCGTGGCCCACCCTCGTCCTGGTCGGCGGCGTCCTGCTCTCGCTGGCCGCGAACCTGGCACAGGCCGATCCGTCGGTGTGGGGGTGGATCACCGCGGGGACTCCGGCGGGCGCGTTCCTGGTCGCAGTCTCGATGCTGGAACGCCGCAAGGCCGGCCCCCGCGCGGTGGCGGCTCGGCCCTCGTCCGCACCGGTCGACGACAGGTTGCCCGTCCCGGACTCCTTCGGTCGCCCCTCCCCGTCCTCGGCATCGCCTTCGTCCCCGTGGGTGGTCTGGGAACGCCCCACAACTCCCGCTGCCGCCGCGTCCGTCCAGAACGACCACGGCGACCGGGAGCAGGCCGAGGACGAGCAGGAGCAGGCCGGTGACGAGCAGGACGGCCAAACCGCCATCCCCGTCCCCGCCGATCATCCCGCCTCGACCCCGTCCGCATCGTCGCCCGCACCGTCCTCGTCGGGTCCGGCGGGGCCGCTGGTCGAGTTCGCGCGCCGCGTCGCCACCGAACACCACACCCAGCACGGGCGGCCGATCACCCGAGACGCGCTCCGCGCCCGGCTCGGCATCTCCAACCAGCTCGCCTCCGACCTGCTCCGCCAACTCCGCACCGAACACAACGGCGCCGAACACCACAGCCACGAGACCGCGCCCGTCGCCTGACAGGAGACACCCGCCATGACCCGCACCAACCCGACCAACGAGATCAACGAGATCAACGAGATCAACGAGATCAACGAGATCAACGAGATCAACGAGATCAACGAGATCAACGAGATCAACGAGATCAACGAGAACGCTCCGGCGGGCCCGGTGGTGCCCGGTGACCTGTTCGCCCGCCACCAGGTCATCACCGGCCTGCGCGAACTGGCCGACTTCCTAGAGGCCAACCCCGGCGTCCCGGTCCCCGAGTACGGCGACACCTTCGACGTCTTCGCCCGCCAAGGCGACGACACCCGATCGGCCGCGCTGGTCGACCACGTCGCCGCGCTCCTGAACGTCCCCGTCAACGATGACCGCCCCCAGGGGGGCCACTACAAGGCGTCCAGGTCCTTCGGCCGCATGGCCTACCGCATCGTCCACATCCCCGACCGGCGCCGCCGCGAACACGAAGCGGCAAGGAGCTACAGCGACAACATCCGCCTCGACACCGACCCGGACAACGGCGACCAGGACGCCAGCGAGGGCACCGGGCGGGCGGCCTGATGACCACCGGCCACACCGCCCCGGCACCGCCTCCGATCGCCGTCGGCGTCCCGGTCTGCGGGCTCGTCGTGGGCTGGGCGTGCGGCACCTGCGGCGGGGGCGGGATCGCCTCCGACGGGTCCACCTGCCCCGACTGCAACGGCCACGGCCACACCTGACAGGAGGCACCTTCGATGTTCCTGCGCCGCTGCGCCTTCATCGCCTTCTGGGCCGTGCTGGGCCTGTTCCTGGTGCGCCGACCCGAACAAGCCGCACACGCAGTCCGCGCCCTCATCGGCGGCCTCGCACTGGTCGCTGACGCGCTGGCCCGGTTCACCACCGCCTTCTAGATCCCCGGCGTGGCCGCAGTCGCCGGCAAGCACACACGGCCACGCCGGCCCCATCCCCGCCACCGCACTCACATGGATAGGGAGACCCGTTCATCGTGCCTCACCCGGCCCCTGCCCCGCTCGTCACCGAGGTAGCCGCCCGCGACATGGCCGCCCGATACAACCGCGCCGACTTCCGCGCCTGGGCACGACGTGCCCACACCACCGGAGGATGCTCACAACCCGTCCACCTGCGCGGCCGTGTCACCCACCTGGACCCGCTGACCGGCAAGATCCTGCACCACTACTCCACAGCCCAAGAGCCGGGCGGGGCGCTGCGGGTGGCGTGCAAGACCCGGCGGGCCTCGCGCTGCCCGTCCTGCGCCGAGACCTACCGCGCCGACACCTACCAACTCGTCCGCGCCGGACTCGTCGGCGGCAAAGGCGTCCCCGCCACCGTGAGCACCCACCCGGCGGCGTTCGTCACCCTCACCGCGCCCTCCTTCGGCCCGGTGCACACCCGCCGCACCGGCAAGAGCGGCGGCGTCGTCTCCTGCCGCCCCCGGCGCGGCGGCGGGACCTGCCCACACGGGCAGCCGGTCTCCTGCACCGTCCGGCACGGCGACGGGGACCCCCGGCTCGGGCAACCGATCTGCCCGGACTGCTTCGACTACCCCGGGGCCGTGCTGTGGAACGCACACGCCCCCGAACTATGGCGCCGCTTCACCCTCGCCTTCCGCCGCTACATCGCCCGATCGGCCGGGCTACGGGTCGCCGACCTGCGCGAAGTCCTGACCGTGTCGTTCGCCAAAGTCGCCGAATACCAGCGGCGCGGCCTGGTCCACTTCCACGCCGTCATCCGCCTCGACGGACCCGACGGCCCCGACAACGCTCCGCCCGCCTGGGCCACCCTCGACCTGCTCGAAGCGGCCGTCGACCATGCGGCCGGGGCGGTCACGGTCTCGACCCCGGCGGCAGCAGATGTCCCGGCAAAAGAGCACGTGTGGGGCTCCCAGACCGACATACGCCCGATCACCACCACGGGGGAACTAACCGATACAGCGGTGGCTGGCTACATCGCCAAATACGCCACCAAGGCAGCCGAATGCGTCGGCACCCTCGACCGCCGTATCCGCCCCACCGACGACGTAGCCGACCTGCCCGTATCGGGACACGCGCGGCGACTCATCGCCGAATGCCTCCGCCTGGGCGCCATCGAGGAATACGCGGGCCTGCGGCTGACCGAATGGGCACACATGCTCGGCTTCCGCGGCCACTTCTCCACCAAATCCCGCCACTACTCGACCACCCTCGGCCGCCTCCGCACCGACCGCATCGAACACAACCGCGCACAACACGACGAGATCACCACGGGGCGGCTCCCGCTAACCCCAGATGACGAAGTCCTGGTGATCGCCCACTGGCGCTACCTCGGACAAGGCATGACCCCCGGCGAAGCACTGCTCACCGCCGCCCTCACCGGAAAGCCACTCCCCTCGCTCACCACCGACCAACGGAGTTCCGCGTGCCCAAGCTCCTGCTGACCGTCCCCGAAGCGGCCAAAGCCCTGGCCATCTCCCGCAGCAAGCTCTACGAACTCCTCGCCTCCGGCGCCGTCCGCTCCATCCGCATCGACGGTTCCCGCCGCATCCCGCTCAACGCCCTCAACGACTACGTCAACGCCCTCATGGACACCGAAGAGGCCGCCTGATGACCGACTCCGCCAGCTCGGACAACCCGCGCAAGCCCTCCAAGGACAAGCCCGCCAAGAACCGGCCCAAGCTGCGGGACGGCGTCATGAAGCGCGGCAACACCTGGTACTACGTCATCCGCGTCACCGACCCCGAAACCGGCATCTCCAAACCCAAGTGGGTCGGCGGACACCGCACCGAGGACGACGCTAAAGAAGCCCGCGACGAAGCACGCGTCAAGGCCCGGCGCGGCGAGTACATCGACCGCAACGCCATCACCGTTGCCGAGTACCTCGACGAATGGCTCGACGCGCACGCCGTCGAGATCAAGCCCAAGACCCTCGCCGACTACCGCCACCTGATCGAACGCCACGTCAAGCCCAACATCGGCGGCCTGCGCCTCCAAGGCGTCCGGCCCGGCCAGATCACCAAGCTCTACCGCGACCTCGTCACCACCGGCGGGCGGCGCGGTACCGGGCTCTCACCTCGCACCGTCGGACACGTGCACTCGGTGCTCCGCAAGGCGTTCGGTGACGCGGTTCGGGTAGATGAGCTGATCCCGTCGAACCCTACGGAGCGCGCTAAGCGGCCTCGGCTTCACCGTGGAGAGCCTGGGAAGGTCTGGACGACTGCGCAGCTTCGGGCCTTCCTCGACGTGGCCAAGGGTCACCGGCTGTTCGCCTTCTACCGCCTGGCGGCCTACAGCGGCGCACGGCGCGGCGAGTTGCTCAACCTGCGGTGGCGAGACGTCGACCTGGACGGCGCTTCCATCCAGATCAAGGGTTCGGCCTCGTTCATCGCCGGCGAGCGCATCGAGGGGACGACCAAGAGCGGCCGGTCGCGCGTCGTGAGTCTCGACCCCGGAACGGTCGACGTCCTCAGGGCCCATCGCAAGCGCCAGGCGGCGGACAAGCTCAAGGTCGGCGAATCCTGGAAGGGCACGGAAGACGGCTACGTGTTCACCACGGGATGGGGTGAGCCGGTCCATCCGGACACCGTTTCATCCCTCATGGCGGCGCTGATCAAAGAGCACAACGGTGGCGAGGACGTTGAGCCGCTCCCCCATGCTCGGCTTCACGACCTCCGGCACGTCCACGCGACGACTCTGCTTCTGGCGGGCGTCCCCGTCCACGTGGTGGCCGCTCGGCTCGGGCACGCTGACCCGGCCATCACGCTGAGGGTCTACGCGCACGTCGTCAATGAGCAGCTCGCCGAAGCGGCAACGATCTTCGCGGGTCGGGTCGACAGGGCGGCGTAGGAGCCGCTGTTAGCAAACCTGTTAGCAAAAAGGCCTCTTCCTTGATCGGAAGGGGCCTTTGACGTGGGAGCCGGCGAGGGGACTCGAACCCCTGACCTTCTGTTTACAAGACAGATGCTCTGCCGATTGAGCTACGCCGGCGCGGGCTCGTCCCGCATCGTAGTCGACTCGGGAAGTTTCTGGGGAGCGGGTGTCGATCCCGGGGGGCGGCGTTCGTGTAGGGGGTGAGAGGTCGGCGGTGGGCCGGCCGGTCATCCTGGGGGGCACCCATGGGGAAGCTGATCTTGGTGGAGCATCTGACGCTTGACGGGGTGATGCAGGCGCCCGGTCGTGTCGATGAGGACGTTCGGGACGGGTTCGCGCACGGTGGGTGGGCCGTTCCGGGGAACGACGAGGTCATGGCGTCCGTGCTGGGGAAGGACATGGGCGTGGCGCTGCTGTTCGGGCGGCGTACGTACGAGGACTTCCACGGGTTCTGGCCCCATCAGGACGACAATCCGTTCACGGACGTGCTGAACCGGGCCCGGAAGTACGTGGTGTCGACGACGCTGCGGGAGGCACCCTGGGAGAACTCGGTTCTCCTGAGGGACGTGGGGGACGTCGAGGGGATCGAGGAGGGGCTCACGGTGCTCGGGAGCGGGGTGCTCGCGCGGGAGCTGATGCGGCGGGGGCTCGTCGACGAGTGGCTGCTGATGGTCCATCCGTTGGTGCTGGGGACGGGCCGCAGGCTGTTCGACGGCGTCGAGGCGGGGTTGCGGCTCGTGGAGTCGGTGGTGACGACGACGGGGGTCGTGATCGCGACGTATCGGGGCAGAGAGGAAGCATGATGCTGTACGCGCTCAACATGATCCAGCCGGTGGGGGAGAAACCGCCTCCGGAGGAGCTGGAGAAGGTCATGGCGGAGCTCGCGGTGATCCGGCGGGACCTGGAGGCGCAGGAGGCGTGGGTCTTCGGGAAGCCGCTGCACGGGCCCGAGGCGAGCACGGTGGTGCGGTGCAGGGGCGAGGAGATCGTCGCGACGGACGGGCCGTGGACGGAGGGCAAGGAGTTCATCGGCGGGCTCATGATCATCCGGGTGGCGGACCTGGACGCGGCGCTGCAGGTGGCGGCCAGGTACGCGCAGGCCACGGGGCTGCCGATGGAGGTGCGGCCGTTCCAGGGCGGGGTCTGATTGACCGTTGAGAGCGTCTTCCGCGAGGAGCATGGGCGGGCGGTGTCCGTCCTGGTCCGGGTGTTCGGCGATGTCGACGTCGCCGAGGAGGCGGTGCAGGACGCGTTCGCGGAGGCGGTGCGGCGGTGGCCGGTGAGCGGGCCGCCGCCCAGTCCCGCGGGGTGGATCATCACGACGGCGCGGAACAAGGCGGTGGACCGGCTGCGCAGGGAGGCCCTGCGGGACGGCAAGCACGCGCAGGCGGCGCTGGTCAACGAGGCCGAGCCGGTCGAGGAGGGCGTCGTGCGGGACGAGCGGCTCCGGCTGATCTTCACGTGCTGCCATCCGGCGCTGTCGCTGCAGGCGCGGGTCGCGCTGACGCTGCGGCTGCTGGGCGGGCTGACGACGGCGGAGATCGCACGGGCGTTCCTGGTGCCGGAGAAGACGATGGCGCAGCGGCTCGTGCGGGCCAAGGGGAAGATCCGGGACGCGCGGATTCCGTACCGGGTGCCGGAGAAGGAGGATCTTCCGGGGCGGCTGTCCGGGGTCCTCGCGGTCATCTACCTGGTGTTCAACCAGGGGTACGGCGGCCGGGACGAGCTGGCGGCGGAGACCGTGCGGCTGGGGCGGGCGCTGGCGGAGCTGCTGCCGGACGAGCCGGAGGTGCTCGGGCTGCTGGCGTTGATGCTGCTGATCGAGTCGCGCAGGCCGGCCCGGATGGCCGGCGGGGAGCTGGTGCTGCTGGGCGACCAGGATCGCGGGCTGTGGGATCGGGCGCTGGTGGCGGAGGGGCAGGCGCTCGTCCGGCGGTGTCTGCGGGTGAACCGGCCCGGGCCGTATCAGCTCCAGGCGGCGATCAACGCGGTGCACAGCGACGCGGCGCGGGCCGCGGATACTCGGTGGGATCAGATCCTGGAGTTGTACGACCAGTTGATGGTGGTGGCGCCGACGCCGGTCGCGGCGCTCAACCGGGCCGTGGCGGTGGCCGAGGTCGAGGGGGTCGAGGCCGCGCTGGCGGTCGTGGACGAGCTGGACCTGGGCGACTACTACCTGTTCCACGCGATCCGCGCCGACCTGCTGCGGCGGCTCGGGCGGGACGCGGCCGCCGCCGCGGCTTACGACCGGGCCATCGACACCGTCGAGAACGAGGCCGAGCTGGCCTTCCTCAAGCGCCGTCGTTCGCCGCTCCCCTGAGCCGGCTGATCTCGTACAGGGCGATGCCGGCGGCGACGCCCGCGTTGAGGGACTCGGCCTGCCCGGGCATCGGGATCGTGACGAGCATGTCGCACGTCTCGGCGACCAGCCGGCCGAGGCCCTTGCCCTCCGAGCCGACGACCAGCACGAACGGCCCGGTCGCGAGTTCCAGGTCGGTGACGGTGGTGGTGCCGCCCGCGTCCAGGCCCGCGACGAAGCAGCCGGCCTTCTGGTACGCCTTGAGCTGCCGCGTGAGGTTCGTGGCCTGCGCGACGGGGACGGTGGCGAGGGTGCCGGCGGACGACTTCCACGCTCCGGCGGTGATCCCGGCGGCGCGCCGCTCCGGGACGACGACACCGGCGGCGCCGAACGCGGCCGCGGAGCGGACGATCGCGCCGAGGTTGCGCGGGTCGGTGATCCCGTCCACCGCGACGATCAGCGGCGAGGTGCCCTTGAGCAGGTCGTCGGGGTGCGCGTACCGGTACGGCCTGACCTGGAGCGCGATGCCCTGGTGGACGGCGCCGTCCGTCAGCCGGTCGAGCTCGTTCTTCCCCGTCTCCATCAGCGGGATCCGGCGGTCGGCGGCGAGCTGGATCGACTCGCGGACGCGTTCGTCGTTGCCGGACATGACGTAGAGCGCGGTGCCAGGGACGCCCGCGCGCAGCGCCTCGACGACCGGGTTGCGGCCGGTGACCAGCTCGGGGACCTCGCCGTTGGCGCGCCGTGCCCCGGCGGGGCGGCCGCGGGCGCGGTCCCTCGCCTCGGCGGCGGCCTTCGTGCGGCCGCCCGGCCCCACCGTGGGGGTGCCGGTGCGCTTGGCGTTCTTGACGGCACGGGCCTTCTGGCGCTTGCCGTGCCAGTGGCGGTCCTCGGCCTTGGGAGTGGGTCCCTTGCCCTTGCGCTTGGCCATCTTCTCGGTACGCCCCTCGCGACGGTTGCGGCTCGCCCCCGTGTGGGCGGCGCGGATTTCAGGCGGGACTGCGAACCCCCGCGAACATTCGATTTTATCCCCGCGGGGAACCGGGTCGGGTCAGTCGCGCTTCAGCTCCCAGCGGGGGCCCTGCGGGGTGTCCTCGACGAGGATGCCCGCCTCCGCCAGGCCGTCGCGGATCGCGTCGGCGGCGGCGTAGTCCTTGCGGGCGCGGGCGGCCTGCCGCTGCTCCAGCGCGACGGAGACGAGGGCGTCCACGACGGGGCGCAGGTCCTCCTCGCCGGTGCGGCGCCACTGCGGCGACAGCGGGTCGATGCCGAGGACGTCCGCCATCGCCCGGACGTCCGCGAGGTGCGCGCGCACCGCGTCGCGGTCGCCGGACGCGAGCGCGGCGTTCCCCTCCCGGACGGTCTCGTGCAGCGCGGCCAGCGCCTGCGGGACGCCCAGGTCGTCGTTCATGGCGTCGGCGAAGCCGCCGGGCACGGCGCCGGGCTCGACGTCGCCCGCGAGTTCGGACGCCCGCGTCACGAACCCCTCGATCCGCTGGTAGGCGGAGACGGCCTCGGTGAGGGCCGCGTCGGTGTAGTCCATCAGCGACCGGTAGTGGGCCGAGACCAGGTAGTACCGCACCTCGACGGGACGGGCCCTGCCCAGCAGGTCGGTGAGCAGCACGACGTTGCCGACCGACTTGCTCATCTTCTCGCCGTCGACGGTGAGGAGCCCGTTGTGCAGCCAGTAGCGGGCGAAGCCGTCCCCGGCGGCGCGGGACTGGGCGATCTCGTTCTCGTGGTGCGGGAAGATCAGGTCGACGCCGCCGCCGTGGATGTCGAAGGTGGGGCCGAGGTACTTGGTCGCCATGGCCGAGCATTCGAGGTGCCAGCCGGGACGTCCGGGGCCCCAGGGCGTCTCCCACGCGGGCTCGCCCGGTTTGGCGCCCTTCCAGAGCGCGAAGTCGCGCGGGTCGCGCTTCGCCGCCTCGTTGGGGGTGTCCCCGGCGGACCGCATGTTCTCCAGCCGCTGGTTCGACAGCGAGCCGTACTCGTCGGCCCACGACTTGACGTCGAAGTACACGTCGCCGCCCGCGGCGTACGCGTGGCCGTTCTCGATCAGCCGCCGCATCAGGACGATCATCTCGGGGACGTGCCCGGTGGCGCGCGGCTCGATCGTCGGCGGCAGGCAGCCGAGCGTGTCGTAGCCCTGCGAGAAGACCCGCTGGTTGCCCTCGGCGATGGCGAACCACGGCACGCCCTGCTCCGCCGACACCGCGATGATCTTGTCGTCGATGTCGGTGACGTTGCGCGCGAACAGCACCTCGTAGCCGGACGCGCGCAGCCAGCGCAGCAGCACGTCGTAGATGACACCCGACCGCAGATGCCCGATGTGGGGTGCCGCCTGCGGGGTGGCACCGCACACGTACATCCCCACGCGGCCCTCCGCCAAGGGCTCGAACGTGCGGACGCTGCGTGTACCGGTGTCGTAAAGGCGCAAACTCACGGGCCCAGGCTATTGGATCGGCGCACGCCCGCGGGTCCTCTCGCGCCGCCCGGCCGCATGGTCCGGGGCGGCGCTACCGCGGCCGAGGGGCGTCGACCGGGGTCAGGACGTCGAGAACACCTCGTCGAGCCTGGTGGCGAACGCCTCCGCCGCCGGGCCGAAGCCGCCGTGGTCGCCGGGATACGTCTCGGCCTTCGTCCCGAGGCGCTCGGCCAGCGCGCGGGTGGCCCGGTGCGGCGGTTCCACGGCGGGTTCGCCGTCCGCGTCCCGGTCCGCATCGGCGACGCCGCCGGTCATGCGCGTTCATCGGGATTTCTCGTCTTCTTCGAGTCGGGTGGTCCTGAGGCGGGCGGCGCGGGATTCGAGGTAGCGCCGTTCGGGGAGGCTGGTGGTGCCGCGGGCGGCCTGCCGGTACGCCTCCAGGGCACCTCCCGCGTCCCCCGCCGTCTCCAGGAGGTGCGCCCGGACGGCCGCGAGGCGGTGGTGTCCGGACATGCGGGCGTCGCCGTCCAGCGTCCGCAGCAGGTCGAGACCGGCGGACGGGCCGTCCACCATCGCCAGCGCGACGGCCTCGTTCAGCGTGACCATCGGGTTCGGGGACAGGTGCGCCAGCAGCCGGTAGAGCGCGAGGACCTGCCGCCAGTCGGTGTCCTCCGGCCGGGCCGCCTCCGCGTGGACGGCGGCGATCGCGGCCTGCAGCTGGTACGGGCCGGGCGGCGACCAGGTGAGCGCCTCGGTGACCAGCGCCGTGCCCTCCTCGATCGCTTCGGCGTTCCACAGCGTCCGGTCCTGCTCGGTGAGCGGGATCAGCAGGCCGCCCGGCCCGCTCCTGGCGGCGCGGCGGGCATCGGTCAGCAGCATCAGCGCGAGCAGCCCGGTGACCTCGCCGTCGCCCGGCAGCAGCCGGCGCAGCTCCCGGGTGAGCCTGATCGCCTCGGCGACGAGGCCGGCCCGCTGCAGGTCGGGCCCGCTGGACGCGGTGTACCCCTCGTTGAAGATCAGGTACAGCACGTGCAGGACGGCGCGCAGCCGCTCGTCCCGCTCGTCCCGCGGGGGCATGCCGAACCGCGCCCCCGCGGCCTTGATCCGCTGCTTGGCCCGGCTGACGCGCTGCGCCATGGTCGGCTCGGGCACGAGGAACGCGCGGGCGATCTGCGCGGTGGTCAGCCCGCCGACGGCCCGCAGCGTCAGCGCGACCTGCGAGGGCGGCGACAGGGCCGGATGGCAGCACAGGAACAGCAGGGTCAGCGTGTCGTCGTGCTCGGCGGGACGGTCCTCGCCGGGCGCGGGCCCGTCCCGGCCGGCCGGGTCCCGGGCGAACACGGCGGCCTCGCGGTCGCGGCGGGCGCGCTCGCTGCGCCACTGGTCGGTGAGCCGCCGCGTCGCGACCGTCAGCAGCCAGCCGCGCGGGTTCTCCGGCACGCCGTCCCCGCCCGCCGGGTCCCCCGAGGTCCCCGTCCACTGGACGACGGCGGCGAGCAGGGCCTCCTGGACGGCGTCCTCGCATGCGTCGAACGCCCCGTGCCCGTGCCGCCGGACGAGCGTGCCGAGGACCTGCGGCGCGAGGGTGCGCAGCAGGTCCTCGACGCCGCGGGGCACCGGCACGGGAGCCGTCACATCTCCGTCCCGGACTGTTCCATGAGCGCCCTGACCTCCATCCGGCCGCCGAACCGGAGGTCCGGCCAGCGCGAGGCGATCTCGACGGCGCGCTCGGCCGACTCGCAGTCGACCGTGAGGTGCCCGGCGAAGTGCTCCTTGGCCTCCAGGAACGGCCCGTCGGTCACGGCGGGCTGCCCGTCCACCTCCCGGACGGTCTTGGCGGTCGACGGATCGGCCAGCGCGTCCCCGCCGACGAACTCCCCCGACTCGGTCAGCTCCTGGATGATCGCGTCGACCTCGCCGAACAGCTCGTCGCGCTCGCGCTCCGTCAGCTCCTCGACGAAACCCGGGCGGTTGTAGATCAGCAGCATGTACTTCACGTGGTCACTCCTGTTCGGATACGGGCGGCGGCCCGGACGGCCGCGTCACAGAAAGGATCGGAGCGGCGGACGCGTTCTCGACATCCCCCGCGAGAAGACTTTCAGAAATGCCGGGTCAGCTCCCTGACCTGGTGGCACAGTGCGGTGAACGCCAGTGCGTCGGGCATCTGCGCGGCCACGGTCAGCAGGCTCCCGCGGCCTCCGCGCGCGTGCACGGCCACCATGCCGTTGCCGATCGCGACATCGTCGACGGCCGCCCAGGGGAGCCGCTCGCCGTCCTTCTCGACGCCGCCGAGGTCCACGGTGAACGGGGCCAGCCGGACGGACTCCCCCGCCTTCACCGCCGCCAGGTGCCGCGGGACGAGCCGCGCCGTGACCTCCTTCGCGACGGCCAGCCCGAGCGTCCGCACGTCCGGGAGGTCGTCGGTGAGGAGCAGGACGCCGCCGTCGCTCGCGACGACCGTGAAGCGCCAGCGGGTGCGCTCGTCCGGGCCGCTCCGCACCCCGGACACGGTGACGGAGGCCAGCTCGTCCCATGCGTAGCCGGCGTCGCCGCCGGGGCCGGTGAACGAGATGCCGCCGGTGTGCAGGCACGCGACCCGGTTGCGGGTGCGCGGCCGGTCGCGCCCCACGATCCAGCCGGCGCCGCCCGCGTACCCCATGGAGAGCAGGAGCGCGGGCACCCCCGCCCACCACACACCGTCGTGCAGGTAAAGGACGGCCGCCGGGATCAGCGCAAGCGACGCGAGGCTCAGCAATAGCAGCCATGCCCGGGTGCGCCGGTCGCGGGCGCGGCCGTCGAACGTCCGGACCGGTTCACCGAGCCGGTCCTGGGGATCCGCCACCGTCGCGCGCTATCGGGCCGCGCGGGACCACATCTCGCGCATGGTCCTGCCGTCCGGCATCGTTGCCTCCCTGGCGCTGTCGACATTCGTTCCACCTTGCGCGACGCCGGGTCGCGGGTGACTCCCCCGACGTCGTTCATAAGGTACGTCTCCTCACATATCACGCGCAGCGCCGAGTGATCGTCGGTAAGTGGGAAGCCGTTGCCGTCCGGGCTGGCTAATCTCGCCTGAGGACCCTCAGGCGCCCTCCCCCGGAACGAGAGACATGCCATCTGATCGCACGCGGCCCGGCGGCCCCCGGTACACCCCCGTCCAGCGGCGGCTCCTCACCGCCCTCACCGGGCTCATTGTCGCCGCGCTGGCGGGCGGCGCCTTCGCGGTGACCTACGACGTGCTCCGCGAGCTGGCCCTCGCCGGACGCGCCGGTGCCCGCTGGGCGCCGCTGTACCCGGCGATGGCGGACACCCTCACCGTGCTGACGATGCTGTCCCTCGTGATCACCCGCAACGCCCGCTGGTGGACGCGGCTGCCGCGCTGGGCGCTGCTGCTCCTCCTCGTGGCCGGGGGCGCGGCCCTCTCCGTCCAGCACTCGGTCTGGGGGTTCGGCTCGCTGCCCGAGGACGCGGTCCGGGCGGGCGTCGCCGTCGCCCCGCACGTCATGCTGGTGATCGCGGTCTGGCTGTGGCTGACGATGTTCAAGCAGATCCGCGTCGCCCGTCCCAGCGCGGAGGAGGTCTCGCCGCCCGATACGCAGCGCGGCCACGTCAAGGTGCTCGAACCGGCGGCCCCGGAGCCACCGGCGCCGACGGACCCCGATGCCGCCGCCGAATCCGCGCCGGCCTTCCTGGACGACCCCGAGCCCGAGCCCGAGCCGCTCATCCCCTTCCCGGAACCCGAGCACGTTCCGGACGCGGCCCCGGCGTACGAAGCCGCCTCCGACGAGACGGCGCCCCAGGATCTCGTCGTCCACGACGACCTCGTCCACGACGATCTCGTCGATGACGCTCCCGCCGAGAGAGAACCGGCCGACGAAGCACCCGCCGAGGAAGCACCCGCCGAGGAAGCACCGGCCGCGCGGGAACCCGTCGCCCGCGAGGAGTTCGCGGCCGGGGGAAGCCTGTCGTCGGAGCCCGCGCCGCCGCTGGACGCCCTGCCGGAACCGCGCCCCTCCCTCGACCCGC
>NZ_SMLC01000114.1 GCF_004349245.1 Actinomadura sp. 6K520
ACGAAACCCAACCGCCACAAGTCGACTGGCGCCTGTCCGCCAAAACCGAAACAGCACTACGCCAACAAGCCCACCAACTCCTCGACCACCTCAACCGCCACCCCGAACTCACACCCCTGAACATCGCCCACCAACTAGAGCAGCGCACCAGCACCTTCCACCACCGCGCCGCGATCACCGGCACCACCCTGAACCATTTCCGCACCGCGCTGCACGCCCTGATCCAGGGGCAACCCGCACCCGGCCTCACCGTCACACCACCCGACCTGGACCCCAACGGAAAACTCGCCTTCCTCTACACCGGCCAAGGCTCCCAATGGCCCCAAATGGCCCACGACCTCTACACCACCAACCCCACCTTCACCCACCACCTCGACCACACCATCACCGCACTAGACCCCCATCTACCAGAACCACTGCACACCATCCTGTTCGCCCCACCCCACACACCCCAAGCCCAACTCCTGGACACCACCCTCTACACACAACCCGCCATCTTCGCCATCCAAACCGCCCTGCACCACACCCTCACCCACCACAACATCACCCCCCACTACCTCGCCGGACACTCCATCGGCGAAATCACCGCCGCCCACCTCGCCGGCGTCCTCAACCTCCCCGACACCGCCACACTCATCACCACCCGCGCCCACCTCACCCACACCCTCCCCACCAGCCACGGCCACGGTGACGGCCACGATGACGGCCACGGCGCCATGTACGCCGCCGACATCAACCACCAACACCTCACCCACCTCACCAAAACCCACCTCCACATCGACCCCACCAACCACCCCACCATCAACATCGCCGCCATCAACTCCCCCACCTCCACCACCATCTCCGGCGACCACCACACACTCCAAAAAATCACCGAACTCCTCCACCAACACGGCCACAAAACCACCCGACTCAACGTCACCCACCCCTTCCACTCACCCCTCCTCAAACCCATCCTCAACAAACTCCACCACACCACCCAACAACTCACCTACCACCCACCCCACACCCCCATCATCTCCACCCAAACCGGCCAACAAGCCACCACCCAACAACTCACCAACCCCACCTACTGGACCAACCACCTCACCCACACCACCCACTGGCAACACACCATCGAACACCTCCAAAACAACAACACCACCACCTACCTCGAAATCGGACCACACCCCACCCTCACCCCACCCACCAACCAAACACTCACCCAACCAAACACCCACACCATCACCACCCTCCACAAAAACCAGAACAACACCCACAACCTCCACCACACCATCAACCAACTCCACACCCACCACCACACAACCACCCCACCCCAAACCAACCCACCAACACAAAACACCACCCACACCCCACTCCCACCACTCCCCACCTACCCCTTCCAACACCACACCCACTGGCTCCACACACCGAAGAACAATGGTGTGCCGGCGCAAATCACGAACCATTCGGCCTCGCATCCCCTGCTCGGCGCGGAAGTAGATCTCGCGGATACGCAGAGGCAGTGGTTCAAGGGCTCGGTCGAATTCGATGGCCCCCTGCAGCTGAATGACCACCGGCTCATGGGAACCCCGGTCGTCCCTGCGGCGGCGATGATCGACTGGGCCTTGTCCGGGCTGCGCGAAGTGGCCGGTCCGGATGTGCCGTCGTGGTCGCTCGATGGCGTCGAGTTCCACACCTTCATGCATTTCGCCGAGGAACTTCCGCTCGCGACGCAAACGGTCGTCGATTCCTCCGATGGGTCCCGCAGGGTGCGATGCTTCAGCCGCGCCGAAGGTGCACCGCGGACCGGATGGACCGAACACGTGACGGTGCGGGCCGCCGAGGCCGACCCGCATTCACCCGCCGAGCACGCCGAGGACGCCGACGCCGCGATCGACTTCGCCGGCGTCCGGTCCCGCATGACCCCTGAGGCCGCGGACGCCGTGTACGAGCGCTTCCGGGCCGCCGGCGTGGAGCACGGTCCCGCGTTCCGCGGCCTCCGAGAGCTGTGGCGCGACGGCGATACCGCGTTCGGCCTGGTCGAGTGCGAGACCGCGACGAACGGCGCCGGGTCCTGGATCCTCGATCCGCGTATCCTCGACTCCTGCCTGCATGTCGGCGCCGCGTTCGCCGCCGACGACGACGCGCTGTGGCTACCCGCGGCCGTCGACCGCGTCCGCGTGCGCGGCGCGCTGCCCGCCCGTGCCCTCTGCCGGATGCGCCTCCGCGAGGCGCGGGACTCCGGTGACCGCGTGCTGGATCTGGCGGTGTTCTCGGAGGCCGGTGCGGTCCTCGCGGACCTGGCGGGCCTCCGGCTCCGCCGCGTCCCGGCCGCCGCGCTCGCCGACCTGTCCGGTGCCCGCCCCCGCCCCTACGCGATCGAGTGGCGACCCTTCACCGGCCGTCCGGAGGTCGGCGGCACCACCTCGGCTTCGGGTCCGTGGCTGGTCTTCGGCCTCGACCCGCGCCGCGCCCAGGACTGGTGTGACCAACTGGACGCACTCGGCGAGACGGCGATTCACCTGGACGGCTCGTCAGCAGGCGAGGCCGGGCTGGAGGACGCGGTCGAGCGTGCGGTCCGCGCGCTGCGCGACGCGGGGACGCCGGTCGGCGGGCTGATCGTCCAGGGCGGCACGGCGGACGGCCGTCCGCTCGACGACGATCGCCCCGATGCGGTCTACCGGCTGGCACGGCGCGGCTTCACCGTGCTGAGGCACTTCCTGCGCGGCTGCGCCGACGACCTCCCGCCGATCATCCTCTGCTCGGCCGGAGCCGCGGCGCCCCGCGAGCAGGACGGCCCGCCGGACCCCGCCCAGTCCGTCTGGACGGCGGCGGCCAGGGCGATCGTCGCGGAGCACCCCGCGATCAAGTGCGTGCAGCTGGACCTCGACCCGGCGGAACCGGCGCCGCCGGTGGAGACGGTGCTCAGGCGCGCCGCGGCGCTCCCGGGCTCGGGCCACCTGGCCGTGCGGAGCGGACGCTGGTTCGAGGCCCGTCTCGCCCGGACGCCGTCGTCCGCGGCCCGCGATCGCGTGCTCAGGGTCCGCGACGGCGCGACCTACCTCATCAGCGGCGGGCTGGGCGGGCTCGGGCTCGCGGTCGCCGGACGGCTCGCCGACGCGGGGGCGTGTTCGCTGGTCCTCGCGGGCCGCACGCTGCCCGACGAGGTACCGGCCCCCGTCGCGGAACTGCGCGCCAGGGGCGTCAGGGTCGAGCTGCGGAAGGCCGACCTCGGCGACGCGGACGGCGTCGCGGACCTGCTGGCGTCCGTTCGCCGGGACATGCCGCCGCTGCGGGGCGTCGTCCACGCCGCCGGTGTGACGGACGACGGCCTGCTGACCGAGCTCGACGGGCCGCGCTACGAGGCCGTCATGGATCCGAAGGTGCGGGGAGCGTGGCACCTGCACCGGGAGACCCGCGAGGCCGGGCTCGACTTCTTCCTGCTGTTCTCGTCGATGGCCTCGCTGATCGGCTCCGCCGGGCAGGCGAACTACATCGCCGCCAACGCCTTCATGGACGCGCTCGCCGCGGTCCGCCGGCACGAGGGCCTGCCCGCCGTCAGCGTGAGCTGGGGGCCGTGGGCGGAGACCGGCATGGTGGCGCGCCGGGAGCTGGGCGAACGGCTGGAGGCGTCCGGGATCGAGGCGCTGCCCACCGACGTCGCGCTCCGCGCCCTGGCCGACCTGCCGTCCGACACCGGTCCGCACGTGGGCCTCGCCGCGGTCGACTGGGTCCGGTATGCGGCGGCCGCGCCGGCCGCGTCGCCCTACACGCTGCTCGCGGACGTGGTGCCCGCCGAACGGGCCGGGGCCGGGCCGCTGGACCGGGAGCGGCTGGAGGAGCTCATGGCGCTGTCGCTGAAGGATCCCGACGCCGCCCGCGACGCCGTCCTCGGCGAGCTGCTGGACCGGGTGGCGATGGTCCTCGGGATGGCCGACGCCGAACGCGAGCGGGCGGCGGCCGAGTTCGGCCGCACGCACCTCAACATGCTCGGCCTCGACTCCCTGTCGACCGTCAGGCTCCGGCAGTGGCTCCAGGCGGACTTCGCGTCCGACGTCCCGGCCGATCTGCTGCTCGGCGGCGGCACCGCGCTGGAGATCGCGGAGACGATCTGCCGCCAGCTCGCCGTGCGGAACGTCATGTCCGCCGGCGAGGAACCGGACGAGTCGGCGGACATCGAGGTCCTGACGCTGTGAACACCCCCTGCTCCGCCGCCGCCCGGGCGGCGCCCCCGCAGAAGGAGAGATGACATGGGCGACCCCCATCCCCGAACCGTCTCGTCGCTGCTCGCGGACCTGGCCGCCGCCGACGTGCGGCTCAAGCTGGTCGGCCGGGACCGGATCGAGGTGACGGCGCCCCGCGGGCGGCTCTCCGCCGAACTGCGCGGCGCCCTCGCCCGGCACAAGACCGAGCTGCTCGAATGGCTGGCCCAGACGAGCGGCGACGGTCCGGACGCCGCGGAGCTGCCGCGGATCGTCCCGGACAAGGAGCACCTGTACGAGCCGTTCACCCCTCCCGACCTGCAGATGTCGTTCCTCATGGGCGGGCAGGAGGGTTTCGAGTACCACGTGCGCCCGCACCAGTACATGGAGTTCGACTTCGACGAGCTGGATCCGGTCCGCTACGAGGAGGCGCTGAACCGGGCGATCCAGCGGCAGCGCGACAGCATCGTGGTGGTCCGGGAGGACATGAGGGTGCAGACGGTGCGCGACCCGGCACCGGTCACCGTCACGGTGTCGGACCTGAGGGACCTTCCCGACGCGGAGGCACAGGCCCACCTGGACCGCGTCCGGGCGCGGCTGCAGCGCGAGGAGCCGCCGCACGACCGCTGGCCCTGGCTGCATCCGCACATCTGCCTGTACGGCGAGGGGCGGGCCCGCCTCCACTGGAACAACAACAACGTGTTCACCGACGCGCCGAGCGGCACGCAGCTGATCAATGACGCGATGCACTACTACCACCACCCGGATCAGCCGCTGCCCGAACTGGAGCTGAGCTTCCGCGACCAGGTGCTGGCGCTCAACCGGCTGGAGGAGTCGCCGCTGGGCCTGGCCTCGAAGAAGTACTGGTGCGATCGGATGGCCGGCTGGCCCGACGCGCCCGACGTCCCGCTCGCCTCCGGGACGGCGCACCGGGGCAGGTCGATGCTGTACCGGCGCGAGATCCTGCTGCCGCCGGAGCTGTGGAGCGCGTTCAAGGGCAGGGCGGAGGCGCGCGGCCTGACCCTGACCAACGCGCTGCTCGGCGCGCACGCCGAAGTCCTCGCGTACTGGAGCGGATCCCGGCACTTCCTGCTCAACAACATGATCACGCACCGGCTGCCGCTGCATCCGGAGAGCTGGGAGGTCCTCGGCCAGTTCGCCTCGCTGTACCCGCTGGAGGTCGACTGGCGGCACGACGAGGACTTCACCGCCCGGGTCAGGCGGCTGCAGGCGCAGGTGATGGCGGACGTGGCGCAGTCGCACTGGAGCGGGGCGAGCGTCCTCCAGGAGCTGAACCGGGTGCGCCGGACCCCCGGGCGCGCGATCTGCCCGTTCGCGGTCGGCAGCGCCCTGTTCGTGGGGCCGACGATCCGGCCGTTCCACTCCATGCTGGAGACGCCCCAGACGCTGCTGGACACCGAGTTCTGGGAGCTGCGCGACGGCCGGCTCTGGGTGATCTGGGACGTCATCGAGGCGGCGTTCCCGGACGGCCTGATCGACGCGATGTCCGGCGGCTACCGGGAACTGCTCACCCGCCTCGCCGAGGACGACCGGGCGTGGGAGCGGACCGCGGCCGCGCTGTTCCCCGCGGCGCAGGCGGAGCAGCGCGCGGCGCTGAACGGGTCGGCCCCGGCGGCGCCGCCCGGGCTGCTGCACGACGCCCTGCCGCGGCAGGCGGCCGAGCGGCCGGACGCGCCCGCCGTGATCGACGCCGCGGGCGAGATCACGTTCGCCGGGCTGCACGACCGGGTCCACCGGCTGGCCGCGCGGTTGCGGGGCGCGGGCGCGCGGCCCGGCGATCTCGTGGCCGTCGCGCTGCCCAAGGGCCACGCCCAGATGGTCGCGGTCCTGGCGGCGCCGACCGCGGGCGCCGCGTACGTGCCGATCGACCTGTCCTGGCCCGAGGACCGGATCGGGTACCTGCTCACCGACACGGGCGCCGCAGCCGTCGTCACCGACGCTGCGTCCCGAGCCCGGCTGGCGGCCATCGCGGACGTCCCCGTCCTCGCCGTGGACGACCCCGGCACGAACGAGGTCGCCGCGGACGAGGCCGACCCTGACGGCGCGGACGCGGGCGCGGCGCGCAAGCCCGAGGACCTCGCCTACGTCATCTACACCTCGGGGTCCACCGGCAGGCCGAAGGGCGCGATGCTGGACCACCGCGGCCCGCTCAACACCGTGACGGACATCAACGCCCGGTTCGGCATCCGCGCGGACGACGTGGTGTTCGGTGTCTCCTCGCTCTGCTTCGACCTCTCGGTCTACGACATCTTCGGCTCCCTCGCGGCCGGCGCGACGCTGGTGCTGCCGCCGGAGGGCCGGCCGGACCCGGCGTCGTGGATCGAGCTGATGCGGGAGCACGGCGTCACCGTCTGGAACTCGGTGCCCGCCCTCATGCAGCTCCTGGTCGAGGAGGCCACCGCCGCGGGCGCCCGGTTCCCGGCCCTGCGGACGGTGCTGCTCAGCGGCGACTGGATCCCCGTCGACCTCCCCGACCGGATCCGGCGGGTCGCGCCCAACGCGTCCGTGATCAGCCTTGGCGGCGCCACCGAGGCATCGATCTGGTCGATCCACCACCCCATCGCCGAGGTCGACCCGGACTGGACGAGCATCCCCTACGGCCGGCCGCTGGCCGGGCAGACCTGGCACGTGCTCGACGACCAGGGGAGGGACGCCCCGACCTGGGTCACCGGCCACCTCCACATCGGCGGGGTCGGGGTGGCGATGGGCTACCTCGGCGACCCGGAGCGGACGCGGAACGCGTTCGTCGCCCACCCCCGCACCGGCGAGCGGCTCTACCGCACCGGAGACCTCGGCAGGTATCTGCCGAACGGCGACATCGAGTTCCTGGGGCGCGCCGACTTCCAGGTCAAGATCCAGGGGTTCCGGGTCGAGCCGGGCGAGATCGAGCACGGCCTGCTGGACGACCCCCGGGTCCGGCAGGCGGCCGTCGTGGCGCGCTCCTCGGGGGCGGGGCGGCAGCTCGCCGCGTTCGTCGTCGGCGCGGACGGTGCGAAACCGCCCGAGCCGGAGGCGCTGCGGGCCCGGCTCGCGGAACGGCTGCCGGGCTACATGGTCCCGCACCGCATCACCGTGCTCGACGCCCTCCCGCTGACCGGCAACGGCAAGCTCGACCGCCGCGCACTGGAGGGCATGGGCGGTCCGGACGGGGCCGGCGAACGCGTCCACACGGCGCCCCGCAACCCCACCGAGGCCGTCCTGGCGGAGATCTGGGAGTCGCTGCTGGACGCCGGCCGGCCGATCGGCGTCGACGACGACTTCTTCGACCTCGGCGGGCAGTCGTTCGCGGCGCTGCGCGTGATCGCGCAGGTCGCCGAGCGCCTCGGCCGCCGGATCCCGCTGGGCACGATGCTCGAACGGGCCACCATCGCGGGGCTGGCCGCCTACCTGGAGACGGCCGAGGCCGCGTGGTCGCCGCTCGTCAGGCTGAACACCCGCGCGGACGGGACCCCGTGGTGCCTGGTGCATCCCGCGGGCGGCGGCGTGCTGTGCTACCAGCGCCTCGCCGAGTCGCTCGACCGGCCCGGCATCGGCTTCCAGGCCCCGGGCCCGGCCGACGGCCGCAAGCCGCTGGAGACCGTCGAGGAACTGGCGGACCTCTACGTCGGCGCGCTCCTGGAGGAACGGCCCCGGGGCCCCTACCTGCTCGGCGGGTGGTCGTCGGGGGCGGTGATCGCCTTCGAGATGGCGCACCGGCTGGAGGACCTCGGCGAGACCGTGGAGCGGCTCGTCGTCATCGACGCTCCGGCCCCCGTCGCGCCGCGCGAGGTCGACGAGGACCGGCTGGCGCTGTGGTTCCTGGAGGATCTCGGCGGCGGCTTCGACCCGGGCCTGGTCCCGGCGGGCACCCCGGTGGCCGGTTCCACGGACGAGGAGACCCGGGCGCGGCTCCTGGCACTGGCGGGCGAGCAGGGCGTGTCCGCACCGGAGATCTCCGCGGCGGACCTCGCCGCCGCGCTGGCGGTGTTCCGGGGCGTCGTGCGGGCCTGCAACTCCTACCGGGCGCCCGTGATCGCGGCCGACGTCACCGTGCTGCGCGCGCAGGACGGGACCGCGAGCGAGTTCGCCGGCCACCCGTGCGGCGGCTCGCCCGACTGGGGCTGGGCGCGGCTGACCCGCGGGGCCGTGGACACCGCCGCCCTGCCCGGCACCCACCACACCCTGCTCACCGATCCGCGCGCGGGATCAGCCGTCGCGGCCGAGTTCAACCGGAGATGACGCGCGTCCGGCCGGGCGCACCGGCCCCGGGCGAACCGACGAAGGAGACCTCATGGCGCAGGACCTGCTCAACGAACTGCATGAGCGCGGCATCAAGCTGCGCGTCACCGACGGGCGCCTGGACGTTCTCGCGCCCACCGGTTCCCTGACCCCGGAGCTGCGGGCGCGCCTGCGGGGCAACCGGGACGAACTGCTCGACCTGCTGCGCCGCAGCGAGTCGGAGGAGGCCCCGGCCCGCATCGAGCCGCGGCCCGAGGAGCGGTACGAGCCCTTCCCGCTCACCGACATCCAGCACGCGTACTGGGTGGGGCGCGGATCGGCCGTCGAGCTCGGCGGCGTCTCCACGCACCTGTACTTCGAGCTGGACGCCGACGGCCTCGACGTCGCGCGGCTGAACGCGAGCCTGCGCGCGGTGATCGACCGGCACGACATGCTCCGCGCCGTCGTGCAGCCGGACGGCCGCCAGCGCGTCCTGCGCGACGTCCCCGCCTACGAGATCCCGGTCACCGACGCGGCGGGGCTCTCCCCCGACCGGCGCGACGAGGTGACCCGGGCGCTCCGCGCCGAGATGGACCACCAGTCGATCTCCACCGACGCCTGGCCCCTGTTCGACATCCGCGCCGTCGCGACCGGGCCGGGCAGGCTCCGGCTGTACTTCAGCTTCGACATTATGATCCTCGACGGGCTCAGCCTCTACCTGCTGTTCCAGGACTGGCGGCGGTTCTACGAGGATCCCGGCTGGACGCCGGAGCCGCTGGAGCTGTCGTACCGCGACGTCGTCCTGCACGAGGAGCGGGCCAGGGAGGGCGGCCGCTACAAGCGGGCCGAGGAGTACTGGCTGGAGCGGCTGGAGACGCTTCCGCCCGCCCCGGCGCTCCCGCTGGCGACCCGGCCCTCGCAGCTCGCGCGCACGGAGTTCACGCGCCGCCAGGCCCGGCTTCCCGAGGAGCGGTGGACGGCCGTCAAGCGCACCGCGCAGCTGCACGGCATCACCCCCTCGACCGTGCTGATGAACGCGTTCGCCGAAGTGCTCCGGCAGTGGTCCGCGCAACCCGACTTCACCCTCAACCTGACCCTGTTCAACCGGCCGCGGGCCCACCCGCAGATCGACCGTGTGATCGGCGACTTCACGACGCTGACGATGCTGGAGGTCCGCGACGACGCGGCGGCGTCGTTCGCCGGGCGCGCCGGGGGGATCCAGCGGCAGCTGATGCGCGACATGGAGCATCTCGCCTACAGCGGCGTGCGGGTCCAGCGGGAGCGGAGCCGGCGCCTGGGCAGCGGGCCCACCGCCGCGATGCCGATCGTGTTCACCAGCGCCCTGGTCTTCGGC
The DNA here is from genome assembly GCF_004349245.1 of Actinomadura sp. 6K520. Classification (GTDB taxonomy): domain Bacteria; phylum Actinomycetota; class Actinomycetes; order Streptosporangiales; family Streptosporangiaceae; genus Spirillospora. The sequence continues at coordinate 9,757 of NZ_SMLC01000114.1, forward strand.
ACGCCCGACCACGACCCGTCGGAGGGCATCAGGTTCTTCGGCGAGCAGGTGCACGGCCTGACCCAGACCCCCCAGGTGTGGCTCGACCACCAGGTGTCCGAGGAGGACGGGGACCTGACCTACAACTGGGACGCCGTCGAGGGCCTGTTCCCCGCCGGGATGCTCGACGACATGTTCGCCGCGTACAACGCGCTGCTCGACCGGCTCGCCCGCGACGAGGACGCGTGGAGCCGGCCCGGCCCGCTCGCGGCCCTGCCGGGCTGGCAGGCCGACGAGCGGCTGCGCGCCAACTCCCCCGGGCCGGCCGCCGAGGGCGACGGCCCCGGCCTCGCTTCCGCCGCCGCGGACGCCGGCCTGTGCGGGCTCGTCGAGGCCCAGGCCGCCCGGACCCCGGACGCGACCGCCGTCGCCGACTCCGCCGGGGAGCACACCTACGGGGAGATCGTCTCCAGCGGCCGCCGGCTGGCCCGGCGGCTGCGGGAGCTCGGCGCCGTCCCCAACACCCTCGTCGGCGTGGTCATGGACAAGGGCTGGGAGCAGGTCGCCGGCGTCGTCGGCGTCACCGCGTCCGGCGCCGCCTACCTGCCGATCGACCCGCAGTGGCCCGAGGCGCGGCGCGCGGACCTCCTGGAGCAGGGCGCCGTCCGGATCGTCGTCAGCACGCCCGCGCTGCGGGACCGGCTCGCCTGGCCGCCCGGCGTGCGGGTGATCACCTTCGCGGACGACGAGGTCCGGGCGGCCGGCGCCGGCCCGCTGCCGGACTCCCCCGCGCCCGGCGACCTGGCGTACGTGATCTTCACCTCGGGGTCCACCGGCCGCCCGAAGGGCGTCATGATCGACCACCGCGGTGCCGTCAACACCGTCGCCGAGATCAACCGGCGGTTCCGGATCGGCCCCGCCGACCGGGTGCTCGCCCTGTCGGCGCTGAGCTTCGACCTGTCGGTCTACGACGTCTTCGGGACGCTGGCCGCCGGCGGCACCGTGGTGATGCCCGCCCCCGACCGGCACCACGACCCGTCCCACTGGACCGAGCTGGTGCGGCGGCACGGGGTGACGGTGTGGAACTCGGTCCCCGCGCTGATGCAGGCGTGGACGGACGCCCAGGTCCGGTCGGACGGCGCCGCGGACTCCACGCTGCGGCTCGCCCTGCTCAGCGGGGACTGGATCCCGGTGTCCCTGCCGGACGCGGTCCGCTCGCTGCACCCCCGCGCCGAGGTGGTCAGCCTGGGCGGCGCGACCGAGGCGTCCATCTGGTCGGTCTGCTACCCGATCGGCGACGTGCCCGCGGAGTGGAGCAGCATCCCGTACGGCAAGCCATTGCGCGGTCAGACGCTCCACGTCCTCGACGACGGGTTCCGCCCGCGGCCGGTGTGGACCACCGGTGAGATCTTCATCGGCGGCATCGGCGTCGCGCGCGGCTACTGGGCCGACCCCGAGCGCACGGCCGAGCGGTTCGTGACGAATCCGGCGACGGGAGAGCGCCTCTACCGGACGGGCGACCTCGGCCGGTACCTGCCCGGCGGCGACATCGAGTTCCTCGGCCGCGAAGACCACCAGGTCAAGATCAACGGGTACCGGATCGAGCTCGGCGAGATCAACGCCGCGCTGGAGCGGCGCCCGGACGTCGGCGAGTCGGTCGTGACCGTGCGGGCCGAGCCGCGGACCGGCCGCCGGCAGCTCGTGGCGTACGTGGTCCCGTCCGATGCCGGGCGGGCGGGCACCGCGGCGGACGGCCACGGCGACCCCGTCCACGACGCCTGGGAACCGGCCGTCGAGGCCGGGAGCTCGGAGCTGGCCCGGGTCGCCGCCGAGCTCGACGCCGAACTGTCCCGGTACCGGGACGTGTGGCGTGCCGTGGAGCGGCTGTGCCCGCCCGTGATGGCCCGGACCCTCGCCCGCCTGGGACTCTTCCAGACCCCCGGGGAGGCCGCGACGAGCGCGGCCGTCGTCGAGCGCCACGGGATCAAGCCCGGGTACGGCGACCTCGTCGAACGGTGGATGTCGGTGCTGGCGGACGAGGGATACCTGGCGCGCAACGGCACCACCGGGGAGTACCGCTGCGAGCGGCTCCTGGACGCGGAGGAACTCGACCGGACCGTCCGGGAGGGGGTGGGCGCCATCGAAGCACGGGAGAGAGAGCGGGCCCTCCTCGACTACTTCAGGGCGTGTGCCGACCGGCAGCCGGAGCTGCTGCGCGGTGAGGTCAGCCCGCTCAGCCTGCTGCTCCCCGGCGGCGACTCCGCGGTCACCGACGCGCTCTACTCCGGCAACCCGGTCTCGCGGCTGCAGAACCGGATCGTGGCCAAGGCGGCGGCCGCGTTCTGCCGGCGCGCGGCCGCCGGCGCCGACCGGACCCTGCGGATCCTCGAAGTGGGGGCGGGCACCGGCGCGACCGCCGCGGAGGTGTTCGCGGAACTCCCCGCCGAAGGGGTCCGCTACTCCTTCACCGACGTCTCCAAGTACTTCTGCCAGCGCGCCAGGGCGCGGTTCGCCGACCGGAGCTTCGTCGACTACGCGGTCTTCGACATCGACCGCCCGCCCGGCGACCAGGGCGTCGCCCCGGGCTCGGTCGACCTCGTCATCGCCGCCAACGTCATGCACGACGCCGCCGACCTGGACCGGAGCCTCGGGCACCTGCGTTCCGCGCTCGCGCCCGGCGGTCTGCTCCTGCTCATCGAGGGCACGGCGAACTCGCTGCAGCAGCTCGTGACCGTCGGTTTCCTGGAGGGACTCGCGAAAGGCCACGGGGACGGCGAGGGACCGCTGCTTCCGGTGTCCCGCTGGCGGGACCTCGCCACCGCGGCCGGCTTCGCGCGCTTCGGCTCGATCCCCGACGGGCCGGCGGTCGTGGACGTCCACGTCCAGCACGTGCTGGCCGCGCTGGCGCCCGCCGGACGGCCGGCCCCGGACGCCGGGCGGTTGCGCGGCGATCTGGCGGAGCTCCTCCCCGACTACATGGTGCCCCGCCACTACGTGTTCGTCGACCGGCTCCCGCTCAGCGCGAACGGCAAGGTCGACCCGTCGGCGCTGCCCCTGCCGTGGGAGCAGGAGGCCGCCGGGGACCTCGTCGCCCCGCGCGACGACATGGAGCGCAGGCTCTTCGAGATCTGGAGCGACGCGCTCGGCCACGCGGACTTCGGCGTCGAGGAGAGCTTCTTCGAGCTGGGCGCCGACTCCCTGCACGCGGTCAGCATCATCGACCGGCTCCGGGACGAGGCGGGCCTCGACGTGACCGCCGAGGAGGGCCTGGAGCTGCTGTTCGACAACCCGACGATCAGCGAGCTCGCGACCGCCGTGCGCGAGCGGATCGCGACCCCGTGAACGCCCCGGACGGCGGCGCCGCGCCCGGCCCGTGGGACGAGGTGGTCGTCGGCGCCGGCACGGCGGGCGCCGTGCTCGCCGCCCGGCTGGCCGAGGACCCCGGGCGGCGGGTCCTGCTCCTCGAAGCCGGAACCGACGCCGCGGGAACCGGCACTGCGGGAACCGCTGCGGGAACCGGCGCGGGAACCGCTGCGGCGGAGTCCAGGTCGGGGATACCGGTCCTGACCGGTCGCCACTGGGACTACTCGGCCCGGATCGACCTCGGCGCCGCCGGCGCCGACTGCCCCTACCCCCTCGGCAGGACCGTGGGCGGCACCGCGGCCGTGAACGGCGCGATCGCGCTGCGCGGCCTGCCCTCCGACTTCGAACGGTGGGCCGCCGCGGGCAACCCCGAATGGTCGTGGGACCGCGTCCTGCCGCACTACATCCGGCTGGAGTCCGACGCCGACCACAAGGACGAGGTCCACGGCCTCGACGGGCCGGTGCCGATCCGGCGCACCGACTCCGCGGCGCTGAGCCCGCTCGCCGCGGCGTTCGTCCGCGCCTGCGGCGGGCTCGGCATCCCCGCGCTCGGCGACCTGAACGGCACGGGCCGGAGCGGGGCCGGCCGCATCCCGCGCAACGAACTCGGCGACCGCAGGATGTCCCCGGACCTGACGCATCTGGCCGCCGCCCGGGACCGTCCGAACCTGACCGTGTGGGACCGGACCGAGGCGGTGCGGGTCCGGCTGGCGGGCGGACGCGTGACGGGGGTGGAGGCGGCCGCGCCCGGCGGGCCCCGCTTCGTCCCCGCCGGGCGCGTCACGCTGGCCGCCGGCGGGGTGGGCACGCCGCTGATCCTGCAGCGTTCGGGCATCGGCGACGCGCGGCGGCTCGAAGCGGCGGGCATCGAGCCGCTGGTCGATCTGCCCGGCGTGGGGCACGGCCTCTGCGACCACCCGGCCGTGCCGATCCTGGCGACCCCGCTGCCGGGAGTCTGCCGGGCGGGGCTGCCCTGGTACGAGGTGATGGCCCGGACGCCGGCGACCGGCGCGGCGGCCGGCGGCGGCGACCCCGACCTCGGGATCTTCCTCGCCTCCAACGTCACCACCGCCGCCGTGCCCCGGGTCGGCCCCATGCTGGGCGGGCGGGTCGCCGCGATGGTCTCCGCCGTCCTGCTCGCCCCGGAGTCGCGCGGCCACGTGCACGCCACCGGCCCGGAACCCGGCCGCCCGCCGGACCTGGTCCTCGGGCTGTGCGCCGAGCCCGGCGACGCCGCGCGGCTGATGCGCGGAGTGCGGACGGCCTGGTCGATCCTGCGCTCCGCGCAGATGAGCGAGTTGCTGGGCCGTCCCATCGTCTGGACCGAGCGGATGGTCCAGGACGGCGCCCTGCTCGCGAGGGCTCTCAGGCGATGGGTCACGCCGCTCTTCCACGCCTCGGGGACCGCCCGGATGGGCGGCGACGGACTCGCGGTCGTGGACGAGCGGTGCCGGGTCCACCAGATCGACGGGCTCATGGTGTGCGACGCCTCGGTGATGCCCTCGCCGGTCAGCGCGCCGCCCGCGCTGACCTGCCTCATGCTCGGCGAAAGGATTGCGACATGGATGGCCTGACCACGGCGCCGGCCGAGGCCGGCGCCACGGGGACCGGCACCGCGGCGGCCCGATGGACGGTGCGGTGGAACCGCGTCCCCGCACCCCGGCTCCGGCTGTTCTGCCTGCCGCACGCCGGGGGCGGCGCGTCCGTCTACCGCCCGTGGGCGCGGCTCCTGCCCCCGGACGTGGAACTGGTGGCCGTCCGGCTGCCCGGCAGGGAGGCCCGGTTCCGCGAGCCGCCGCTCACCCGCGCCGACGACATCGTCACGCGCCTCGTCCACGCGGTCGCGCCGCTGCTCGACCGGCCGCACGCCTGGTTCGGCCACAGCATGGGGGCGCTCCTGGCGTTCGAGGTGTGCCGCGAGCTTCGCCGCCGCGGCCTCGGCGAGCCCGCCCGCCTCCTGGTCTCGGGCCGCGCGGCCCCCGACGTCCCGGCGAAGCGCCCGCCGGTGCACGACGCCCCGCTGCCCGACCTGCTGGCCCGGCTCCGCGAACTCGGCGGCACCCCGGCGGAGTTCCTCGACCCCGCCGTCATCGCGCCGCTCGTGCCCTCGATCCGGGCCGACTTCTCGGTGGTGGAGACGTACCGGCACCGGCCCGCTCCCCCGCTGGAGTGCCCGGTCTCGGTGTTCGGCGGCGAGGACGACGCCGAGACGACGGCCGGCGACCTGCGGGCGTGGCGCCGCCACACCTCGGCGGGCTGCGTCGTGCGGACGTTCGGCGGCGGCCATTTCTTCTTGCACGACATGCCGGAGCGGGTCGTGCCCGAGATCGGGCGGGATCTTCCGGTGCCGCGGCCCGTGAACGCCCGCGAAGCGAATGGGAGGAAGCAGTGACGACGACAGAGCCGGCCGTTCCGCCCGCCGGCGGCGGCCCCGTTCTCCCCGACCGGTTCCCCCTGACCGACCTGCAGTCCGCGTACATGGTGGGCAGGAGCCAGGTCTTCGAACTCGGGGGGCGGCAGAACTACTACCTGGAGGCCGAGGCGGTCGCGTTCGACCCCGAACGCGCCGAGTACGCGGTCAACAAGGTGGTCGAGCGGCACGAGCACCTCCGGACGGTGATGCTCAGGGACGGCGGCCAGCGGGTCATGGGGATCGAGGAGACCCCGCACGTCCACGTGCCGGTCGTCGACCTCACCGACCTCGGCCGGGACCGCCAGGAGGAGTCGATCCGCCAGATCCGGGACCGCATGTGCGGGGCCGGCCTCGACCCGGCGGGCTGGCCGCTGTTCGAGGTCGTCGTGAGCCGCGTCCGGCCGCACCGGGTGCGGGTGCACGTGCGGATGAGCCTGATCCTGCTCGATGGTTCGAGCATGCGCACGGTGACGACCGACTTCATGGAGTACTACAAGAACCCCGACGTCGTGCTGCCGCCCGTCAAGGAGACCTTCCGCGAATGGCGGCTGTCCCGCCTGGCGAGCGAGGACGACGAGGAGTTCCTCAAGCAGTGGGCCTACTGGAAGGAGCGCCTCGACACGCTGCCCGAGGCGCCGATGCTCCCCCTGGCCCGCCAGGCGAGCAGCATCGACGCGGTCTCCTTCACCGGCCGGACCACCCACCTGAACGAGCGCCAGTGGCGGCGGTTCTGCGCCAGCTTCCGCAAGCACCGGGTGCTGCCCAGCACGGCCCTGCTGCACGTCTTCGCCGAGGCGCTCGGGGCGTGGTCCGCCAGCCCCCACTTCTGCCTGAACTTCGTCCACCAGTACGACCTGGCGTACCGGCCGGGCGGCCACGAGGTCGTCGGGCAGCGCAGCGCGACGCTGCCGCTGGAGGTGGACCTGCGGCACGACGAGGACTTCTGGGCGCGGGCGCAGCGGCTGCAGCGCAGGCTCTGGCGCGACATGGCCAACAAGGACGTCACCGCCGTGCGCATCAGCCGCGAGATGGCGAAGCGCAACGGCTGGACGCAGCGCGCCGCGTTCCCCTACGTGTTCACCAACAACCAGGGGCCCGGATACGACAGCATGCCCGCCGGGCGGCCCGCGTTCCGGCTGGTAGAGCGGATCCAGCACACCCCGCAGGTCCTGGTCGACAACCAGATACGGGACGCCAGGGACGGCGGGATCTCCACCAACATCGACTTCGTCGAGGAGGCCTTCCCACCGGGCCTGCCCGCCGCCGTCGTGGACTGCTACCGGCGCATGCTGGAGACGCTGGCCGGCCCGGACGGAGCCGACACCGTGCCCGATCCGGTGCCGCCCGAGCACCGCGCCGTGGTCGCGGCCGCGAACGACACCGCCGCCCCGGCCCCCGCGGGCCGGCTGGAGGACGGTTTCCTGCGCCAGGCCCGCGCCCGGCCCGACGCGGTCGCGCTCACCGCCTCCGGGCGCACGCTGACCTACCGGGAACTCGAACGGGCCTCGGCCGCGGTCGCGCACGAACTCCACGCCCGGGGGATCCGCCGCGGGCACGTCGTGCCGGTGGTCATGGCCAAGGGCTGGGAGCAGGTGGTCGCGGTGCTCGGCGTGCTGCGCGCGGGCGCGGTGTACTGCCCGGTGGACGCGGACCTGCCGGCCGAGCGCGTCAGGCTGATGGTCGGCGAGTGCGACGCCCGCGTCGTGCTCCGCCAGTCGCACCGCACCCCGGCGGTCCGTCCCGAGGACGTCCCCGCCGTGCACGTCGACGAGATCGAACCCGGTACCGAGCCGCCGCCCGCCGACGGCGACGAGAACGACCCGGCCTACATCATCTACACCTCGGGATCCACCGGGCGGCCCAAGGGCGTGGTGATCGAGCACCGCGCCGCGCTCAACACCATCGCGGACGTCAACCGGCGGATCGGCCTCGGACCGGCCGACCGCGTGTTCGGCATCTCCTCGCTCAGCTTCGACCTGTCGGTGTGGGACGTGTTCGGGACGCTGGCCGCCGGCGGCGCCCTCGTGCTCCCGTCCGCCACCGCCCGCCCCGATCCGCTCGGCTGGGCGGCCACCGCCCGCGAGCAGCGGATCACCGTGTGGAACTCCGTGCCGGCGCTGGCCGAGATGATCGTCGAGCTCGCCGAGCAGCGGCCCGAGCTCGGCCTGCCGCCGCTGCGCGCGTTCCTGCTCAGCGGCGACTGGATCCCGACCCCGCTGCCGGGCCGGATGCGCGCGCTGTGGCCCGGGTGCCGCGTCCTCGCCATGGGCGGCGCGACCGAGGCGTCGATCTGGTCGAACGTCTACGACGTCGGCGAGGTCGACCCGGAGTGGCAGAGCATCCCCTACGGCGGGCCGCTGACGAACCAGACCATGAAGGTGCTCGACCACCGGCTGGACGTGCGTCCGCCCTGGGCGACCGGGGAGATCTACATCGGCGGCCTCGGCCTGGCGCGCGGGTACTGGCGGGACGAGAGGCGCACCGAGGAGCGCTTCGTCCACCATCCCGGGACCGGCGAGCGTCTCTACCGGACCGGCGACCTCGGCCGGTACTGGCCGGACGGCACGATCGAGTTCCTCGGCCGGGAGGACCGGCAGGTCAAGATCCAGGGGTTCCGGGTGGAACCGGGCGAGGTCGAGGCCGCGGCCCGCACCCATCCCGACGTGCGGGAGTGCGTGGTCTGCGTCGACCGGGCGCCCGGCGGTAAGCGGCTGGCGGCCCTGCTCGTGCCGGAGCCGGGCCGGCGACCCGACCAGGCCGGGATCTCCGCCCACCTGGCGGAACGGCTGCCCCGGTACATGATCCCGAGCCGCGTCCACGTGGTGGAGAGGCTGCCGCTCACGCCGAACGGCAAGGTCGACCACGCCGCCGCGCTGGCGATGCCCGACCTCGCCGGCGACACCGCCGCCGGCGACGAACGGGCCCTCGGCGGGGACGGCGGCCACGGCGGCGCCGACCCGGCGGTCATGGAGCGGCTGGGGGGCCTGTGCGCCGAACTCCTGGAGCTCCCCTCCGTGGGCCCCGACGACAACTTCTTCGACCTGGGCGGGAACTCGCTGCTCGCGCTGCGGCTGGCCAACCGGATCCGCGTCGAGCTGGGCTCCGACATCCCGATGGGCCGGATCTTCGAGGCGGCGACGGTCCGCGGGCTCGCCGGCCTGCTGGCGGGCGGCGGCCCCGAGGTCTCCTGCATGGTCGGCCTCGCCGAGGGCGGCGGGGAGGAGCTGTTCCTCTTCCATGTGCTGGGCGGCGCGGTCTCGCCGTACCGGCCGCTGGCGCGGGCGTGGCCGGGGCCGGTGCGCGCCTTCCAGAGCCGGCCGCTCGTCGACGACTCCGAAGCGGCCTTCGCGCCGGACCTCGAGACGCTGGCGGCGGCCTACCGGGAGGAGCTCCTGCGGTACAAGCCGGAAGGCCCCTATCTGCTGGGCGGAGCGTCGATGGGCGGGTCCATCGCCTACGAGGTGGGCCGCCAGCTCGCGGCCAAGGGCCACGCGTGCAGGATCGCCATGTTCGACACCGAGATCAGGGACATCCACCTCCCGCTCACCGACGCCGACCGCCACATCGGCTTCCTGCGCACGCTGCGGCTCGGCGACCCGCCCGAGGAGGCGGTCGCGGCGCTCAGGGCGGCGGCCCCCGGCTCCCTCACCCGCGTCGCCCGGGACGCCGCCGTCGCGCACGGCCTCCTTCCCGGCGACATCGACGAGGCGGGCTACGAGCGCATGAAGCGCGTGCAGGAGCACGAGCTGGCGCTGCTGGCGGCCTACCGGCCGGGCCGGCTGGACGTGCCCGTGCTGCTCTTCGTGGCGGCCGACGAGCCCGGCCGTCCGGACACCGTGCCCGCGTGGCGTTCGGTGTGCCCCGGCATCGAGACGCAGACCGCTCCGGGCGACCACTTCTCCATGATCTCGCCCGACCGGCAGCCCGGTCTCGCGGAGCACCTGCGCGCGTGGGCCCTGCGCGAGCCCGCGTCCACCGGCTGACCGCCGATGGCGCACCGATCCCGCGGCCGAGCCTCCCGGCCGCGGGATCTTCCGCGCCGGCACGGGACGCCCCGGCGGGGCGGTCGAGCCCCGCCCCGCCGCAGGCTCCTCAGGGCGGGAAAATCCCCGGCGGGTGGGGCGACACCCGCCGGGGACCTCCGTGCACCGGCCCTATGCGTCGCCGCGGCTCGTCCGCGCCCAGCGCCGCCGCCCGGCCAGCAGACCGACGCCCATGCCGCCGGCCAGCAAGATCACGACCGCCAGGGACGTCCCGAGCATGGACGGCGACCGGTCCTCCGCAGCGGGGGCGCCCTCCGCCGCGGCCGCCAGGCGCACGGAGGTGTCCCCCGTGAAGCCGGCCGGCGCGCCGACCATGCCGGACTTCTGCGCGGTCCCGCCGCTCGCCGGGGTCAGCGTCAGGCCGGGCGCGGGGTGGGCCGGGTGCGGATCACTGTCGCTCGGGATCTGGTCCCAGGCCACCACCTGGCCGTCGCTCTGGTACTGGTACGCCTTGAAGTAGATCTTGCCGACCTTCGGCAGCGGGCCGCCGAACACCGACACCTCGTCGAACTGGTCCGGACCGATCTTGGCGGTGCCCGCCACGGCGGTCCAGGTCACCGAGCGCACGACCTCCCAGATCTCCTGGCCCTCGACGATGATCGGCTCGTCCAGCCGGACCTTGTCGATCTTGATCTTCCAGCCGGTCTTGGTCTGCGCGACCGCGGCGGGGATGAGCTCGTCCCGGTCGTCGGGGAAGACCACCTTCACCTTCACGGTGCTGGAGCTGTCCTTCTCGTTGGGGACGTGGAAGGTCAGCTTCGTGAACGCGCCCTGCGTCGCGGTGCCGGGCCGCAGCACGACGTGCGCGGCGGCCGCGAACGCGCCGGTCACGACGAGGACGAGCGCGCAGAGCAGCGACACGACCAGGCGGGATGAGTTTCGGACCATTGCCTCTCCTAGCTAGGGACGACGGATCGTTCCCCGAAGGTAGAAGCGGCCTCTCTCGCCTCTCTCAGGTCTCGATCAGGGCGCGGTCAGGCGTGTGCGTCCCCTGTAGGCGGTTCGTGCGCGGGCTGTCAGACCGGCGAGGCACCCTGGGTGCCACATGTTCGGGCCGGCCGCCGGCGAACGGCCGTGCGGCGCCCGGCCGGCGAATATCTCCGCGAAGACCCTATCGGACCGTCCGTAACAGGGCCGAAATGGCTCCACGAGGACCCTCCGATTAATTTTGCGTGCCCTTTTCCTTTCTGCTGGCCGACGGCCGAGAATGCCTCATCACAAGCAACGCATATCTCGGCACACTGAGTAACTCCGATCATATTCGACTCGCTTTGCGCGCAGTCAGATGATCGTGTCAGGCAACCCTGGAGAAGACAGCTTCGCGGCGCATGGGAGAGTATCACGAGTGTGGGTTTTCAATGTACAAATACATTGCATTTCCCGCAATTAATGCACCTCTTTATCGCGTCGCGGTGCCGCCACGGGGGCGGTGCCTGCTTCCAGCGACGTCCATGAGGACACAAGAAGGGGAGGCTCAGTTCGCGAACGCCGGGCCCGGCGGCGCCCCGGACCGGCCGCGCAGAATTTCGGCGCCGTTCAGCCGCTTGAGGCGATCACCAGGAGGATGCGAAGTGGAGCACCTAGTTAGACGCGCCGTCGAAACAATATATCAACGCCATGGCGAACCCCTTTATCTGGATGAACTCGCGGAAGGCGCAATGGTCAGCAAATTCCACTTCCTACGGCTCTTCAGCCGGGTCACGGGGGTGACTCCGGGGCGATTTCTGGGCGCGGTGAGGCTACAGGAGGCCAAACGGCTGCTGCTGACGTCGTCACTCAATGTCGCCGATATCTCCGCGCAGGTCGGCTATAGCAGTACCGGTACCTTCACACGGCGGTTCACCAAGTCCGTCGGCCTGTCGCCCACCGAGTACCGCCGCCTGACACGGCAGGGATGGAGCGTTCCGAACACCGCCCGCGCCGCCGGCCGCCCGCGCTCGGCGGGGCCCGGCCAGGGGGCCGTCGTGACCGGCCGTACGCGCGCCGAAGGCGAACTGCATTCGCAGATCTACGTGGGTGTCTTCGAGTCGGCGATCCTCCAGGGCCCCGCCGTCTCCTGGGACGTCATCGGCCACGGGGAGCCGTTCACGCTGGCGAGCGTTCCCGCCGGCACCTGGTATGTGCACGCGGTGGCGAACAGCTCCTGCGCTCCGATCACGCCGCTGCTGGACCAGGCCGCCGACCCGCCGATCCTGGGCGCCACCGTGGGCCCGATCACCCTGGGCCCGGGCTCCACGACGGGCGTCGATCTGACGATGCGGCCGCTGGGCTGGGCCCGCCCGCCGATCCTGCTCGTCCTGCCGAGCCTGGGCCCGTTGGCGACCGTCGCCTGACGCGAGCGCCGACGACGCGGTAGCCCCGGGGACCCCGCCCCCGGGGTTTTCCACTGCGCCCGCCGCCGGCGGCGGGGCCCGGAGGCCCAGCCCGCTATCCCAGCCCGCTATCCCAGCCCCTCGAACACCTGCGACAAGCCGCGCGGGAACGGCCCGGCGTCGGCGTCCGCGGCGGGCTCGGGCCAGGACGAGTAGCGGCGCAGCCCGTACAGCAGGGGCCGCTGCCGGCTGAGCCGGGTCACCCCGAGCACCGCGCCCATCACCACGTTGTGGTCGCCCACCGTCCGGTCCTCGGCGAGCGCGCAGTCCGCCACGGTGTGGGCGGCGTCCACCAGGCGCGGCCCGGCCATGCCGGGACCGACCAGCCAGCTGACGCGGTCGAAGCGGTCCGGCACACCGGAGGCGAAGAGGTCCGAGGTGGGCCGCGCCCGGTCGTGCAGGAGATTGACGGCGAAGCCGCCGGTGCTCTGGATCGCCTCCAGGGTCGGGCTCCCGCACCGCAGGCACACCAGGAGCAGCGGAGGGTCGAGCGAGACGCTGCAGAGGGAGGTGCAGGTCATCCCCCAGGGACGGCCGTCGGCCGCCAGCGCGGTCACGACCGCCACCCCCGTGGGGAAGCCCGCCCAGAGGGGGCGTATGTCCACCCGTGACGCCGACGTCATGACGAATACCTCCACAGGATCGGCCGGCGGCTCACCGGATGTACAGCGGCCCGGAGCGCTCCCGCCCGGGTCCGGAACCCTCCGGGCCGACCGTCCTGCGACTGACCTCGTCGACGAGGACCTTCGCGAAGCCGGGGAAGGAGCGCCCCAGGAAATGGAAATGGCCGCCGGTGAACATGCGCGTCCGGAAGCCGCCGGCGGTCTCCCGGCTCCAGGGCTCGACGGTGTCCGCCGGCGCCAGCTCGTCGTCGACGGCGCCGAACACGGTCAGCGGCGCGTTCAGCGGGCTTCGCCACGGCGCCGGGACGTAGGAGTCCAGCGCCTGGAGGTCGGCCCGCACGAGCCGGACGAACCGGTCGCGGAACTCGGGCAGCTCGTCGAGTTCGGCGGGGATCCCGCCGAAGCGGGCCAGCGCCCCGATCAGCTCCCGGTCGGGCAGCTCGTAGAGGGGGCGCGCCTCGGCCACGGGGCAGTCCGGCGCGGGCCGCCCCGACACCCCCACCCACAGGGGCATGACGCCGCGCGCCTCCAGGCGGCGGGCGGTCTCCAGGGCGACGATCGCGCCCAGGCTGTGGCCGAAGAGGGCGACCGGCGGTCCCGCCCACTCCAGCACCGCGTCCGTGGTCGCCTCCACCAGCGACGGCATCTCCGTCAAGGGGCCGACGCGGCGGCTCCCGCCTCGTCCCGGCAGGTCCAGGAGCAGCAGCTCCCAGTCGCCGGGCAAGGCGCGCGCCAGCGGCATGTAGGCGGCCGACGAGCCTCCCGCGTGGTGGAAGACGATCAGGCGCAAGGTCGGGTGGGGCACCGCCCTGGGACGCACCATGGCCGTCATGCGCTGCGCTCCGTCCGGTTCACCGCGGTCTCGGCGATCGTGTCGGCGAGCGTCGCGATCAGCTCTGCGAGCGGGCTCTCGACGTGCAGGTCCTCGGGCGGCAGGCCCAGGTCGTAGTGCTCCTCGACCTTGGTGATGAACAGCGTGGTGATGAACGAGTCGGCGCCGGCCTCCTGCAGCGAGACTTCGGGATCCAGGTCGTCCGGTGACTGGAGGACGTCCTTGAGCCGGGTCAACAGGAAGTCGCGCACCGCGTCCCTGTCGTCGGGCGGCGGGGCCTCCACGGCTCCCTCCGCACCGCCGTGTGCGGCCGTCCCGTTCACGCGTCCGCCCGCCGCCGCGCCCATGGGCGGCTCGTCGATCCAGAACCGGGTGCGGCGGAACGGGTGGGTCGGCAGGTCGGGGAGGAAGCGCCCGCCGGGCGTGCGAAGCGGCTCCGCCTTCAGATCCGCGCCGTCGGCGTACAGCATCGCCAGCGCCTCCAGAAGGAGCCTCTCCGCGTCGGCGGGGTCGTTGCCGATCAGCGGACACGTCCGCGGCCGGCCGTCCCCGGCCCACTCCAGCGAGGCGCCCGTCCCTTCGCCGGACGCTCCGCGCGCCGGGCGCAGCCGCAGCGGGAGGCCGAACCGGCCGATCGCCCGCGCGAGCCGTTCGCCCGCCGGGTCCTCGGCGCTCTCCGCGGGGAACAGCGGCGGGAAGGCGCCGGCCAGCGCGGCGGTTCCCTCGGCGACGGCGGCCGACTCCAGGTCCCCGCGCAGGGTCAGCGACCGGACCGGGTGGACGGGCTCGGCGGCCGAGGGCCCGCCGGCCGCCACCGCCAGCCGCTCGGCGATCTCGTCCGCCGCCGTCCCGGTGACGGCCACGCGGTACGGGAAGCC
>NZ_SMLC01000115.1 GCF_004349245.1 Actinomadura sp. 6K520
CTCGGAAAACAATCCCAGCAAAACAACCCCCCAAAAAAGGGAGGTTCATTGCCTCAAAGAAATCCCCACCACCCCCAACAAACAGGAGCGGCACGGGGCGACCCGACCAGAAACAACTGGCCGAGCCGATAAAGGCACTGGCTTTTAACACGCTGTTGAGTTCTCAAGAAACGGACACCCACCGCGCCGAACCCCGCTCCCGCGGACCCCGGCTCCGGGGCAACCCTTCTAACTTACCTGGTTCCCCACCACTGTCAAGCCGATCAACCAAGATCTTTTCGACAGACGGACGGTTCTCCAGGCCCCACGCAACAACCACCCGACAGGCCGAAGACCTGAAGAACATCGTTTCGTAGGAGGCGCCCTACGGGTCGGCCACCGTTCGGTGTCCCGCACCCCGTCTCGGGCTGTTCAGCCATCGTACATCAGTCCGAGGGCGACTCGGACCGTTTCCGTAACTGAGTGTCCCCGGGGCCGGCCGCTCGCTGGCGTCCCGCATCCCCTTGGGCAGCACTGACGTTAAGGTCCCCCGTCGACATGGTCAAATCTCGACACGCGTCTCCAGGGCGCCTTTTGTCGTCCAGGCACACCACTCGTCTCGCTGACCTCGACGTTCGCACACTATGTCGGTCGGGTCACGGTGGGGTAGCGTGCGCAGATCGCCGCGTCCCGCGGAGTCCGGCGTCCTGTGTGGGATGTGTTCCCCGACACAGGACGTCCGGCCGAGGTCAGGAGGAACGCCTCGTGAGTGTGTCTGTCGCCATCCACGCTCCAGCGGAACGTCTGGTGGTCGCCGCGACGATGGGGCCCACGGTCCATGACGTGCATGCGTGGCGGTTCAGGGTCGTACCTGGGCTCATCGAGGTGCATGCCGATCCGGAGAGACTCCGGCCCAAGCATGATCCGGCGGGGCGTGACCTGTATCTGAGCAGTGGCGCCGCGCTCGTGAACCTGCGGCTGGCGGCCGCTCAGCTCGGCCATGTGGCCGTTGTGCGGCTCCTGCCGGACGCTGGGCGTCCGTCGGTTCTCGCGTCGGTGCGGCTCGCGGGACGTCATCGGATCACCCGTGAGGAACGCCTGCTCTACGCCGCCACGCTCAAGCCCTTCGTCGCGGAGCGTTCGGCGGTCGGCGCCCGGCCGCCCGCCCCTCTCGTCAACGAACTGGGCGAAGCGGCGAGGCTGGAGGGAGCGGCGCTTCATCCCTTGCCAGATGCTCGGGGAGCGACCGCCCAGCGGGCAGTGCTGACCTCCTTCGGAGACTCCCCCGTCGAATTGATTCGCGCAGGGCAGGCGCTGCAGCGTCTCCTGTTGAGTGCCACGGTGCGAGCGGTCTCGGCCGCTTTCAGGGTCGGTGTCCCCGTCCCCGGCGTGGAGGCCATGACACGACCCGGCGAAGTGCCGCAGGTCCTCATCGAGCTCACGCAGCACGTGGGAACTGGGCGGCTACTCAAGCCTCCGGTAGCCCGACAACACGAAGGACAGGGGAACCGGCAGCGGGTCGGGGACGCGCTCTAGCCTTTCAGCGAGCAACTCGGCCGCCACGTGATGTGCACTCGGTCCCATGCCCACGAGCGTCGTGACCTCGTCGTGGGTCAACTCGGCCTGGGTGTCGATTTCCCGGCGCGAGTCCAGTTTGAAGTACCCGGCTAGCGCGGCGTCCGTGCGTTCGGTCTTGCGTTCGTCGATGGTGAGGAGGCCGAGCGCTTCCACGAGCGGGCCGAGGTGCCGGGGGGACGGCGTCACGGTGAACAGCAGCCCGTCGTCGCGGAGGACCCGGTGGAACTCGGCGGCGTTGCGGGGTGCGAAGACGTTCACGACGGTGTCCGCGGCCCCGTCGCGCAGCGGGAGCGGGCGCCACAGGTCCGCAACGACCGCGCCGGCGCGCGGGTGGGCCTTGGCCGCCCTGCGTGCCGCGTGCTTGGAGATGTCCAGGGCGAGCCCGGTCGAATCTGGAGATCGGTCGAGGATCCGGCTCAGGTAGTAGCCCGTGCCCGCTCCGGCGTCGAGGACGAATGAAGGGCCGGCACGCGAGACGTCCCAGGCAAGACGGTCCGCGAGTCCGGCGAAATGGCCGGCGCAGAGGAAGTCGTCTCGGGCGCGCACCATCTCGGGCGTGTCGGCCGTGCCCGGGCGGGCGTTGCCCGGCAGGAGGTTCGCGTACCCCTGCCGCGCGATGTCGAAGGTATGCCCGGCGGGGCAGCGCAGTCCGCGGTCGGCCAGGTCGAGGTCTGATCCGCACACGGGGCACACCAGGTGGTGGACGACATCGGCGAGCATTACTCCATCATCGACCATGCGCGGCGCGCGGCGGGCGGCACCCGTCCGCTTCTTTGCCGACGCGCCATCGCTCCGTCGGCCGCGCTTCCCGCGCCCGCCACCTGGGGCAATGGCGTGCCCCTTAGGCCGGGGTCAGGTACCCGGTACGAGCGCCGTAGGAGGCTCAGGACTCCGCGCGGCGGCGGACGTCATCCATGTCGAGGCCGCGTACCTGCTCGATCACGTTTTCCAGCACCGACTCGGGCACGGCGCCGGGCTCGGCGAAGACGATCATGCCGTCGCGGATCGCCATGAGCGTCGGGATGGATCTGATCCCGAACCGCTGGGCCAGGTCCGGCTCGGCGTCGGTGTCCACCTTGGCGAAGACGATGTCGTCGTGCTTGTCCGCCGACCTCTCGTACACGGGCGCGAACCTCTTGCAGGGCCCGCACCAGTCCGCCCAGAAGTCGACCATGACGATCCCATCGCCTTGAGCGACCTTGTCGAAGTTCTCAGCGGTGAGTGTGACCGTCGACATGTCGGTTTCTCCTCAGTACGGGTATCAGGTCGTAGAGCGGCTGACAGCCTCGCAGTATTCCCCACGCGGGAATCACAGAGCGGTAATTAGCGTTGTCCCCCTAGGGAGATCGCACCGGAGAAGGGTCAGGATGGCTGCAACCCGTACTAAGGGCGACAGGGTCGACGCTACCGACAAGGATCTGGTCGGAGCGTATCTCGACCGGATCGGCCGTACTCCCCTGCTCGACGCGCAGGAGGAGGTCGATCTGGCGAAGGCGATCGAAGGGGGCCTGTACGCCGAACAGCTACTCGCGCAGGGGGCGGTGCCCGAGGGCGCGACCCGCGAGGAGCTGGAGGAGCTGACCGCGGCGGGGCTGCGCGCAAAGCAGCGCTTCGTCGAGGCCAATCTGCGCCTCGTGGTTTCGATCGCCCGTAAGTACCCGACCGACTCGTTGCCCCTCATCGACCTCATTCAAGAGGGGAACTTGGGCCTGATGCGGGCGGTGGAGAAGTTCGACTACCGCCGCGGCTTCAAGTTCTCCACGTACGCGACCTGGTGGATCAGGCAGGCGATCGGCCGCGGGCTCAGCCACACCGCCCGTACGATCCGGCTGCCCGTCCACGTCGAGGAGGAGCTTTCGCGGCTCCGCCGCGCGGAGCGCCAGCTCGGCCGGGAGCTCGGCCGGGAGCCCACCCGCGAGGAGCTCGCCGGCGCGCTGGGCGCCGAGGCCGAGCATGTGGACGAGCTGCTGCGCTGGCGGCGCGACCCCGCGAGCCTCGACGCGACCGTCGACGACGCGGGCGAGACGCCGATGGGCGACCTGCTGGAGGACCCGGACGCCGTGACACCGGAGGCCGAGATCCTCGCGCTGGACGACATCGAGGGCCTGGCGCGGCTGCTGGACCGGTTGCCGGAACGGGAATCCGCGATCGTGCGGGCACGGTTCGGCATGGAGAGCGGCCAGCCGCTGTCGTACGCGCAGATCGGTGCCCGGTACGGCCTCAGCCACAACCGGGTGAGGCAGATCACCGACCGCTCGCTGCGGCGGCTGCGGCAGATGGCCGGCGAGACCGACCTCAGCGGGCGCCGGACACTGACGGGCGGACCGGGTACCGGGCGGGAGCCGGTACGCGCCACCGCCGGGAGCCGCGCCGCCTGAGGCCGGCCGCAGCCCCTCCGCTCCGTGATCGACGAACGGGCGGCCCCGCGACCGGGGCCGCCCGTTCGTCTTCACGCAACCGGCCGGCACCCTGCGTTCCCGGCCTGTGCTCACCGCTCCCGGGTGGACGCGTCACCCCGGGCGGACCGGGTGCCATAGCCTTTCCGCGTGACTAACTCCGCCATCGGGGAGCTCGACGCCTGGCGCTCGTTCCCCGCCCTCCAGCAGCCCGACTGGGACGACCCGGACGAGGTCCGGGCGGTCACCGCCGAACTCGCCGCACAGCCCCCGCTCGTCTTCGCCGGCGAGTGCGACCAGCTGAAGGCCCAGCTCGCGGACGTCGCGGCCGGCAGGGCGTTCGTCCTGCAGGGCGGCGACTGCGCCGAGACGTTCGACGGGTCGACCGCGGACGCGGTGAAGAACAAGCTGAAGACCCTGCTGCAGATGGCGGTCGTGCTCACCTACGCCGCCAGCGTGCCGGTCGTGAAGATCGGGCGGATGGCGGGCCAGTTCGCCAAGCCCCGCTCGAAGCCCGTCGAGGTGCGCGGCGGCGTGGAGCTTCCCGCGTACCGGGGCGACGCGGTCAACGGCTTCGCCTTCGACGCCGCGTCCCGCCGCAACGATCCGACGCGGCTGCTGAAGGCGTACCACTGCTCGGCGGTGACGCTGAACCTGTGCCGGGCCTTCACCAGGGGCGGGTACGCCGACCTCCGGCAGGTGCACGCCTGGAACCAGGACTTCGTCGCGCGGAGCCCCGCGGGGCGCCGCTACGAGCAGCTCGCGGGTGAGATCGACCGGGCGCTGACGTTCATGAAGGCGTGCGGGGCGAACCCGGACGAGTTCCACGGGGTGGAGTTCTACTCCAGCCACGAGGCGCTGCTCCTGGAGTACGAGCGCGCCCTTACCCGCATCGACCACCTCAGCGGCCTGCCCTACGACGTGTCGGCGCACTTCCTGTGGATCGGTGAGCGCACCCGGCAGCTGGACGGGGCGCACGTGGAGTTCCTCAGGCACATCCACAACCCCATCGGGGTGAAGCTCGGCCCCACCACGTCCCCGGACGACGCCCTGGCGTTGATCGACCGCCTGAACCCGAACGGTGAGGCGGGCAGGCTGACCTTCGTCACGCGGATGGGCGCGGGCCGGATCCGGGACGCGCTGCCGCCGCTGATCGAGAAGGTGCACCAGAGCGGCGCCCCCGTCGCGTGGATCTGCGACCCGATGCACGGCAACACCTTCGAGGCACCGAGCGGGCACAAGACCCGGCGGCTGGACGACGTGCTGGACGAGGTGGCCGGGTTCTTCGAGGTGCACCGGGCACTGGGCACGCACCCCGGCGGCATCCATATCGAGTTCACCGGTGACGACGTGACCGAATGCGTGGGCGGTGCGCACGGGCTCGCGGAGGCCGATCTGCACCAGCGGTACGAGACGGCGTGCGACCCGCGGCTCAACCGGGGCCAGTCACTGGACCTGGCCTTCATGGTGGCCGAGCTGTACCGCAAGTCCGCCTGAGCACCCGCCCGCGCCCCGGGCGGCTTCTCGCGACATAGGGCACGCCGCCGACCGGCCGGTCGGCGGTGTGCTCCCCCGCACGTCGACGCGCGGTCAGGACGTTCGGGGGCGTCAGATGTCCACTTCGGCCCAGACGACCTTTCCGCCTGTCACGGGGTCGGCGCCCCAGGAGTTCGCGAAGCGGTCGACGATGAACAGGCCGCGGTGCGACTCGTCCAGCGGCCCGGGCACGGTCAGCCGCGGCAGCTGGGCGGCCCGGTCGCGGACCTCGACGCGGACGCGGCCGTCGTCACGCAGTAGCCGCAGCTCCAGCGCCGTCCCCGCGTGCCGGACGGCGTTGGCGACCAGCTCTGCGACGATGGCCGTGACGAGCTCCTCGCGGTCCATCAGCGCCCAGGTCCGCATGGTGCGGGCGGCGAGGCGCCGAGCGTACTCGACCGCCTCGGTCTGGGGCGCCGCGCGCAGTGTGGTCTCCGTCATCGGATCGGTCACTCCGCCGGCTCGCGGTTCTTCATCGTCTCTCCTCACCGCCCATCCGCCGGAGCCTCCTCCGCCGTGTCCTCGATCAGGAAACGGTCGAGTCCGGTCGTCTTCAGCACGTTCTCCACCCGGCCGTAGGCGCCGGTCACGGTGAGCGTGGCGTTCTGCGCGCGGGCGTGCTTGTACGCCCGGACGAGGACGTTGAGACCGGAGGAGTCGCAGAAGTCGACCGCCGCGAGGTCGACGACGACCGCGCGCTCGCCCGCGTCCACGAGCTCGGTCAACCGGGACCGCAGCTCATCGGAGGAGTGCAGGTCGATGGAGCCGCGCGCGGCGATCGTCGCGCGGCCTTCATGTCGTGTCGTGTGCAAGGCAAGCCCCACGCCACCCCACCTTACCGATTGTTGGTCTCCATCATGACGCCCGCAGAACGATGAGGGCAACGTCGTCGTTCGACGGCTCCGGGCCGAAGTCGCGTACGGCGCGCTGGATACGTGCGGCGACGGCTCCCGCGCTCAGCCCCGCGCAGTCGGAAAGCAGATTCTCGAGTCCGTGGCCGTCGCCGAGGAGCCGGCCACCGGATCGCCGCTCGGTGACGCCGTCGGTGACGCAGAGCAGGACCTCTCCGCGGCGCAGCTGGACCGTGTCGGTGTGGAAGTCCACACCGTCGAACACGCCGAGCAGCGGCTGCGGCGAGGCAGCCTCGCGCACCTTGCCGTCGGGGGCGAGCAGCAGCGGCGGCGGGTGGCCCGCGCTCGTCAGCCGGATCGTCACCCCGTCGCTGCGGCGGCGCGCCGCGATCTCGCCGTGCAGGAGGGTGAGCAGCCGCCCGCGCTCGCCCTCACCGAGGATGAGCCGGTTGAGGCGGTTCAGCACGGCGGGGACGGACATGTCCTCGGCGGCGAGGATGCGCAGCGCGTGCCGGGCGAGCCCGGTGACGGCGGCGGCCTCGGGGCCGGTGCCGCACACGTCGCCGATGGCGAACCGCCAGGCGGACGCCGGGCCGCCGGGGCGCCGCCCGCTGGCGAAAACGTCGTAGAAGTCGCCGCCGACCTCGCTGCCCTCACCGGCGGGCTCGTAGACGACCGCGACCTCCAGGCCGGGGATCTCGGGGATGCCGGGCGGCAGGAGGCTGCGCTGGAGGGCGCTGCTCATGGCGGTCTGCGCGGAGAACAGCCGCGCGTTGTCGACGGCGAGGGCGGCGCGGCGGCTGAGCTCCTCGGCCAGTTCGATCGCGCTGCGGGGGAAGCGGTCGCCGGACGGGCGGCCGATGACGATGGTGCCGATGCGCCGGCCGCGGGCGATCAGCGGGAACGCGTAGACCTGGTCGGCGGCGGTGTCCCCGGCGGCGGCCCGGACCTCCCGCGGGGCGGTGGCGAGCCCGTTCCAGGGGCCGGGGACGTCCATCGGCGGGGCGGCGCCCGCGTGTTCGAGCAGGTCGCGGAGCCCGTCGGCGCGGGTCTCGTCGGCGTGCCACACGTAGGCGAGCCGGTCGGGTTCGGACTCGCTGACGGTGTAGACGGCGCACCAGGTGGCCAGGCGGGGGACGACGAGTTGGGCGACCAGCGCCATCGTGCGTTCCTGGTCGAGGGTCCCGGCGAGCAGGTCGCTGGCCTCGGCGACGAAGCTGAGCCAGCCGCGCCAGGACCGTTCCAACTCGCCCACCCTGGCCTTCTCCAGGGAGAGCGACATCTCGTCGGCGAGCCGGCCGAGCCGGACACCGTCGGCCTCGGCGAACCGGCCGGAGACGGACGAGACGGCCACCAGCAGCCCGGTGAGGCGCCCCTGGGACTCCAGCGGCGCCGCGGCCAGGGAGCGGGCCTGCAGGGCCGCGGCGGTCGGATCGGAGGCGTCGCTGGCCACCCAGGCGGAGCCGGCGCGGGCGGCGGGGCCGAGCCCGGCCACCGACAGCTCGCCGAGGGACACGTCGGTGGCCGTCCCGGCGGACGCCCCCATGATCAGGCGCCCGTCGCGCTCGGTCAGCAGCACGGCCGCGCCCTCGGCGCCGAGGACCTCCCGGACGCCGGCGACGCCGTCCTCCATGGACTCCACGGCCGTGGGCGAGCGGAGGAGCCGGTCGCCGGCGGCGGGGAGGTCGCCCACGCCGGCGGCGTCCGCGCTCTCGCGGGCCGCCTCGCCCATGCCGTCGCGGACGGCGCGCTCACGCCCGGCCTTGCGGCCGCGGGAGGGCTTGCCGGACCGCGCGGTCTCGGCGGCCTCCGCGGTGGGGGTCAACGGCGCCGCGGCGTCCTCGGCGCCGGGCCGGGGCAGCCGGAACCAGACGCCCTTGGTGCGGCGGTCGTAGGAGACGCCCCAGGACGCCGCGAGCCGGGCGATCGACGGCAGGCCGCGTCCGCTGGTCGCCGTGACGCCCGGCATGTCGATGCCCCGGGTGGGGTGGCGGTCGCGGACCTCTATCTTGATCTCCCCGGCCTCCAGCCGGCAGGAGACCTCGAAGGACGTGCCGGCGTAGGCGATGGCGTTGGTGGCGAGCTCGCTGGTGGCGAGGACGGCGTCGTCCGCGACCTCGTCCATGCCCCAGTCGGCCAGCACCTTCCGGACGAACCGGCGCGCGTCCGCCACCGCCGGGGCGGCGGACGGGAAGGTGGCCGACGCCGTCTGCCGATCCAACTGCCGTCCCTCGTTCGATGGGTCACTACCGGGCCCGGCCATCGTGACAGACCGGTGGGTCACCCGGCCACGAGGCCCGTGAGCCGGAGGTTGGCCGTGCGTCCGACCTGGGGGTTCCGGCCTCGGGGTGCGGCCTCGATGCGACACGACAGACCGTAACACGAAGACTACAAGCACAGATGCACGGTCATTGCCTTCCGTTCACCTCCGTGGCGTGGAAGGCATCCCAGCTCCGTATGGCGACGTAGAGTACAGGGTGCGGCCAGGAGGGGCCTTGTCAAAGGGCCGTGCCATCTGGCTGGCCGGTATCCGGATACCCGATAGTCGCGGGCCAGGAGGATGAAGAGCATGCCGCGTACCGCGTCTCGTGCCCGCCCCGGCGGCGGGTACCGCGACACCGCCCCCCGCTACAGCGACGCCGACCTCGAACCGCTTCTCAGGGCGCTCGTCGCCGTCCGGGACGGCAAGGCCAGGTCCGAGCTGAACGTCCCGGGTGAGGGTGCCGTGGCGGAGGCCGCGGCGATCCTGGAGGAGATTCGGCAGAACGGCCACGAGCTGGCGTCGGGGCTGCATCGCGTCCGCCGGGAGATCGGCCGCGAGGGCCATCTGCGGGGACGGCTGACGCCGGGGGCCCTGCGGGGCACGTGGGCGGTCGCCGTGGAGGACGCGAACGCGATCATCGACAAGCTCACCGACCTGGCCACGGGGATGAGCCAGGTGGTGGAGGCGGTCGCCGCGGGCGACCTGAGCCAGCGGGTCGAGCTGCGGGTGCGCGGCAGGCCCATGCGCGGGGAGCTGCTGCGCATGGCCAAGTCGGTCAACGGCATGGTGGAGCTGCTCGACCAGTTCACCTGGGAGGTCACCCAGTTCGCCCGCGAGGTGGGCACGGAGGGACGTCTCGGCGGGCAGGCCCCGGCGCGCGGGATGACGGGCCGGTGGCGCGACGTGACGGCCTCGGTGAACGTGATGGCGGCGCGGCTGACGTCCCAGGTCCGCGACATCGCGGAGGTCACCACCGCCGTCGCCGAGGGCGACCTGACCAGGAAGGTCACGGTCGAGGCGACCGGTGAGCTCCAGGAGCTGAAGCTGACCGTGAACACGATGGTCGACCAGCTGTCGGCGTTCGCCGACGAGGTGACCCGGGTCGCCCGTGAGGTCGGCACCGAGGGTCAGCTGGGCGGTCAGGCCAACGTGCCCGGGGTCAGCGGCGTCTGGAAGAACCTCACCGACAACGTCAACGCGATGGCGAACAACCTGACCTACCAGGTCCGCAACATCGCGCAGGTCACCACCGCCGTCGCCGAGGGCGACCTCGGCAAGAAGATCACGGTCGACGCCCAGGGCGAGATCCTCCAGCTCAAGGACACCGTGAACACGATGGTCGACACGCTGTCGGCCTTCGCCGACGAGGTCACGCGGGTCGCCCGCGAGGTCGGCACCGAGGGACGCCTCGGCGGCCAGGCCCGCGTGCCCGGGGTCAGCGGGGTCTGGAAGGACCTGACCAACAACGTCAACGGCATGGCGTCCAACCTGACCTACCAGGTCCGCAACATCGCGCAGGTCACCACCGCCGTCGCCGAGGGCGACCTCGGCAAGAAGATCACGGTCGACGCCCAGGGCGAGATCCTCCAGCTCAAGGACACCGTGAACGCGATGGTCGACACGCTGTCGTCGTTCGCGTCCGAGGTGACCCGGGTCGCCCGTGAGGTCGGCACCGAGGGACGGCTCGGCGGCCAGGCCCGCGTGCCCGGGGTCAGCGGGGTCTGGAAGGACCTGACCGACAACGTCAACTCGATGGCGAACAACCTGACCACGCAGGTCCGCGGGATCGCGCAGGTCACCACGGCGGTCGCGCAGGGCGACCTGACCCGCAAGATCGAGGTCGACGCCCAGGGCGAGATCCTCCAGCTCAAGGACACCCTGAACACTATGGTCGACACGCTGTCGGCCTTCGCCGACGAGGTCAGCCGGGTGGCGCGCGAGGTCGGCACCGAGGGACGGCTCGGCGGACAGGCCCGGGTGCCCGGCGCGGGCGGCATGTGGAAGGACCTGACCGACAACGTCAACGGCATGGCGTCCAACCTGACCTACCAGGTCCGCAACATCGCGCAGGTGGCGACGGCGGTCGCGCACGGCGACCTGACGCGGCGCATCGACGTGGACGCGCAGGGCGAGATCCTGGAGCTGAAGACCACGCTGAACACGATGGTGGATACCCTCTCGTCGTTCGCGTCCGAGGTGACCCGGGTCGCCCGCGAGGTCGGCAGCGAGGGACGCCTCGGCGGGCAGGCCGAGGTCGAGGGCGTGTCGGGCACCTGGAAGCGGCTGACCGAGAGCGTCAACGAGCTGGCCGGCAACCTGACCACCCAGGTCCGCGCGATCGGCGAGGTCGCCAGCGCGGTCGCCACCGGCGACCTGACCCGGACGATCACCGTGGAGGCACGCGGCGAGGTCGCGGAGCTGAGCGACAACGTCAACCTGATGGTCGCGACGCTGCGCGAGACGACCCGCGCCAACGAGGAGCAGGACTGGCTCAAGACCAACCTGGCGCGGATCGGCGGGCTCATGCAGGGCCACCGGGACCTCATGCAGGTCGCCGAGCTGATCATGCGGGAGCTGACGCCGACGGCGAGCGCCCAGTACGGCGCCTTCTACCTCGCGGAGAATATCGGCGACGAGACCGAGCTGGTGATGATCGCCGCCTACGGGACGCGGCGCGGCCGGGTCGGCAACGTCCGGTTCGCGCTGGGCGAGGGCCTGGTCGGGCAGGCGGCGCAGGAGCGCAGGCCGCTGCTGATCGCCGACGCCCCCGCCGAGTACGTCAAGATCGGCTCGGGGCTCGGGGAGGCGTCCCCGGTCAACATCATCGTGTTGCCGATCGTGTTCGAGGACACGGTGCTCGGCGCGATCGAGCTGGCCTCGTTCGGCCGGTTCACCGACGTCCACCTGGCGTTCTTCAGCCAGCTGATCGAGACGATCGGGGTCACGCTGAACGCGATCAGCGCCAACACCCGTACCGAGGCGCTGCTCAGCGAGTCGCAGCGGCTCGCGCAGGAGCTGCAGGAGCGCTCGGACGAACTGCAGCGCCAGCAGGGCGAGCTGCGGCACTCCAACACCGAGCTGGAGGAGAAGGCGGCGCTGCTGGCCCAGCAGAACCGCGCGATCGAGATCCAGAACTTCCAGATCGAGCAGGCCAGGCGGACGCTGGAGGAGCGCGCCGAGCAGCTCGCGATCTCCTCGCGGTACAAGTCGGAGTTCCTGGCGAACATGTCGCACGAGCTGCGCACGCCGCTGAACAGCCTGCTCGTCCTGGCGAAGCTGCTGTCGGAGAACCAGGACGGCAACCTCACCGGCAAGCAGGTGGAGTTCGCGCAGACGATCCACGACTCGGGCACCGACCTGCTGGAGCTGATCAACGACATCCTGGACCTGGCCAAGGTCGAGGCGGGGAAGATGGAGGCGAACCCGCAGCAGCTGACGGTGTCGGCGCTGGTCGACTACGTGGACGCGACGTTCCGGCCGCTGTCGGTCGACAAGGGCCTGCAGTTCGGCGTGGAGGTCGCGCCGGACGTCCCGGCCACCCTGAACACCGACGAGCAGCGGCTGCAGCAGGTACTGCGCAACCTGCTGTCCAACGCGGTGAAGTTCACCGCCGAGGGCGAGGTCCGGCTGCTGATCGAGCGGGCCGGCGACATCGACTTCACGCTGCCCGCGCTGTGGAACACCCCGGACGTCATCGCGTTCCGGGTGATCGACACGGGCATCGGGGTGAGCAGCGACAAGCTGCAGGAGATCTTCGAGCCGTTCCAGCAGGCGGACGGGACGACGAGCCGCCGCTACGGCGGCACCGGCCTCGGGCTGTCGATCAGCCGGAACATCGCGCGGCTGCTGGGCGGGGAGATCCACGCCGAGAGCCAGCCGGGCCGCGGCAGCGTGTTCACGCTCTACCTGCCCGCCCGGTACAGCGAGCGCGACGGCCGGCGCCGGTCGGCGCCCGCGAGCGGCGCGTCCGGCGCGGCGGAGGACACGCCCGGCCTGATGCCGGGCGGCCGGCCGGCGAACGCCGCCCTGCCGGCGCCGGAGTCCGGTGCGGGGAACGGCCCGGCCGGGGAGAACGGCCTGCCGGCCGACCAGCGTCCTCCCGGCGGGGAAGGTGCCGGGGAGGCGGCGCCGGCGATGTCCGGGCTGCTGGAGGGGCCGCCGGCGGATTACCTCGACACCGTCCTGTCCGGCCGCAAGGTACTGATCGTCGACGACGACGTCCGGAACGTGTTCGCCCTCACCAGCGTCCTGGAGGGGTACGGGATGGACGTCCTCTACGCCGAGGACGGGCAGGCCGGCATCGACGTCCTGCACCGCAACCCCGACGTGGCGATCGTGCTGATGGACGTCATGATGCCGGGCCTGGACGGCTACGCCACCACGGCCGCGATCCGGGAGATGCCCCAGTTCGCCGAGCTGCCCATTATCGTGATCACAGCGAAGGTGATGAAGGGCGACCGGGAGAAGACCCTGGAGTCAGGCGCTTCGGACTATGTGCCCAAACCCGTAGACGTCGACCATCTCCTTGACGTCATGCGGAACTGGCTGCAACCCTCCATCGTCCGCTGAGGAGAGGAAGGGCCTGGGCAGTGAACATGCTTCATCCCGCCCGCCGGGCGAGGCCGTCACCCGGCGCGTGCCCCGGAGGATGAAAAGTGTTCAGTAAGGTCGCCGTGGGCGCTGCCGCGGCCGGGCGATCGCGGGGACCGGAATCGGAGAGACGCGCGTGGACGACAAGGCGAAGATCCTGCTCGTGGACGACCGCGAGGAGAATCTGATCGCGCTGGAGGCCATCCTCAGCTCGCTGGACCAGGACCTGGTCCGGGCGCGCTCCGGCGAGGAGGCGCTCAAGGCGCTGCTCACCGACGAGTACGCGGTCATCCTGCTCGACGTCGTCATGCCGGGGATGGACGGGTTCGAGACAGCCCGGGACATCAAGCGCCGCAAGAAGACCCGCGACCTGCCGATCATCTTCCTCACCGCGGTGAACAGCGATCCCGACTACGCCTTCCGCGGCTACGCGGCGGGCGCGGTCGACTTCATCTCCAAGCCGTTCGACCCGTGGGTGCTGCGCGCCAAGGTGTCGGTGTTCGTGGAGCTGCACAACAAGAACAAGCAGCTCCGCGACCAGACGACGCTGCTGCGTGAGCAGGCCGCCCTGCTGCGGGAGCAGTCGACGCTCCTGCAGGCCCGCCCGGGGGACGAGGCGCCGTGGCAGGCGCCGGCACTGCGGGCCGCCGAACGGCTCACGGCGGTGGAGGAGCAGGCCGAGGTCGTCGGGAAGCGCGTCCCGGACTCCCTGCGCGAGGAGGTCGACGAACTCGGCCGCCGCCTCGCCGACCTGCGCCGCGCCCTGGAGGCCGAGGCACCGCCCGCGTCCTGAGCCGATCACGCAGCGGGCCGCCGGGCGAGCCGGGGCGACGCGGCGAGCGCACGCGTTTGGCCGGCGTACAGGCGCTCCAGGCGCCTCAACCCCGGCTAAACGCCGTCCAGTACGGCTCTTGCGGCGGCGATGCGGGTGAGGGTGCGGTCGCGGCCGAGGATCTCCAGCGACTCGAACAGCGGCAGGCCGACGGTGCGGCCGGTGACGGCCACGCGGACGGGCGCCTGGGTCTTGCCGAGCTTGAGGCCGTGCTCGGCGCCGACGCGCTCCAGCCGGTCCTTGAGCTCGCCGGCGTGCCACGGCGCGTCCCGGTAGGCGGCCTCGGCTCCGGCGAGGATCGCGGCGGCGGGCTCCTTCATGGCCTTGTTCCAGGACTGCTCGTCGGCGGGCGGCTCGTCCAGGAACGCGAAGTCGATCATCTGGACGATCTCCGACAGCACCGCGACGCGGGTCTGCGCCAGCGGCGCCAGCTCGGCGAACACCGCGACGTCCACGTCGAACGGCGCGTCCTGCAGGAACGGCAGGCACTCGGCGATGAACTTCTCCGCCGGCAGCGCGCGGATGTACTCGCCGTTGATCGCGCGGAGCTTCTTGACGTCGAAGAACGCGGGCGAGGTGTTGACGTCCTCGATGCGGAACTCGTCGACGATCACGTCCCACGGGACGATCTCGCGGTCATCGGACGGGGCCCAGCCGAGGAGCATCAGGTAGTTGCGCATGGCCTCGGGCAGGTAGCCCTCGGCCCGGTAGTCCTCCAGGGCGACCTTGTCGCGCCGCTTGGACAGCTTCTGCCGCTTCTCGTTGACGATCACGGGGACGTGCGCCCACACGGGCGGCTCCGCGCCGAGCGCCTCCCACAGCAGCTGCTGCTTGGGCGCGTTGGACAGGTGCTCCTCGCCGCGCACGACGTGGGTGATGCCCTGGCTCATGTCGTCGACCGCGTTGGCCAGCAGGAAGGTCACCGAGCCGTCGGCGCGGGCGATGACGAAGTCCTCCAGGACGGCGTTCTCGAAGACGGGCTTGCCGCGCAGCAGGTCCACGACGGTGGTCTGGCCCTCGTCGGGGGTGCGGAAGCGCAGGGCGCGGCCCGGCCCAGCGTCCAGGCCGCGGTCGCGGCAGAACCCGTCGTAGCCCTTGTGCTGGTCGCCGGTGCGGGCGATCACGGCCTCGCGGGTGCAGTCGCAGTAGTAGGCGCGGCGCTGCCCCTTCAGCGTCTCGGCCGCCTCGGCGTGCCGCTCGGTGTTGGCCGACTGGAAGTACGGGCCCTCGTACTGCTCGCCGTCCATTCCGAGCCACGCGAGGGCGCGGATGATGCCCTCGGTCCATTCGGGGCTGTTGCGGGACGCGTCGGTGTCCTCGATCCGCAGGACGAGCGTCCCGCCCGACTGCGCGGCCATCACCCAGTTGAACAGCGCCGATCGGGCGCCACCGACATGGAACATGCCGGTCGGGGACGGGGCGAAGCGGACACGCAACGATGAGGTCGAAGACATGCCTCAAGGGTAGGGCGCGCGGGCCCCCGTTCGCGCCGGGACCCGCGCGCCCGCCCCATCCGGTCCCCCGGGTTCAGGGCGTCCAGTGCGGGTCGCGGCCGGACAGCCCGACGATGCGGTCGAGGAGCGGCGCGTCCTCCGGCACGGGCACCTCGGCGCCGAACGCCCCGTACTCGCGTCCCATCTCCACCGTCGGGGCGAGCCGCTCCCACTCCGTCCGCAGGACCTCCGGCGGGAAGACGGGCTCGATCCCGGTGGCGACGGCGAGGTCCCAGCCGTGGGTGACGCATTCACCGAAGATGATCCCGCCGATGAACCGGGCCGGCATGCCCTCCCCGCCGGTGAGGCTCGCCTTGCCCTCCCACGCCGCCGGGTCCTGCCACGCCTCGGCGGTCTTGCGGACCTGCTCGGCGTACCGCCCGGCCCAGCCCGGCTCGGCGGTGAAGTCGTGGTCCTCCCCCGGCCCGGTGATCGGCAGCCGGTGCGCGGCGGCCTCGCCTCGCGCGCTCCACAGGATCAGGTGGTTGAGCAGCGCGCGCACGTCCCAGTCCGGGCAGGGGGTCGGCGCATCCAGCTTCGCCTCGGGAACCCGCAGGACGATCCGCGCCGCGGCCTCCGCGGCGGGAAGCATCTGGCTCCGGACGTCCATGACATCTCCTTCGCTCATCCGTTCGAACACGTGTCCACGCTAGGGACCGCGGGCGGGACGGGTATTGAAGAAACGCGACAGCGCTAGCCTGGCCGCGTGGAACGATCCCTGCCCGGTGGAGCGCGGAACATCCTGCACCCGCGGACGGGGCTGGAGCGCTTCCAGGTCGAGCGGTCCGCGCCGCCACCCGCGCTCGCCCCGTTCGTCGACCGGTTCTGGGTGCTGCGCTGGGACCTGCGCGGGCGTGCTCCGCACCGCCAGCGGCTGCTCACGCTGCCGTCCGTCCACATGACCTTCACCAGCTACCTGAGCAGCGGGGCGACGCGGGCGCGGATCGCGGGCGTGATGCGCGGAGAGTTCGTGGAGGAGATCTCGGGCGAGGGCCACGTGGTGGGCGTGGGCTTCCGCCCGGGCGGGTTCCGCCCGTTCCTGCGCGACGACGTGCCGGTCTCCGCCTTCACCGGCCGCTTCGCCGGGGTGGACGAGGTGTTCGGGCAGGAGGGCCTGGCCCTCGCCGGCGAGATCTTCGCGGCGTCCGGGCCCGGCGAGGGCCGCGCGCTGCTGACCGGGTTCCTCGCCCGGCGGCGGCCGGCGCCCGACCCGTCCGCCGAGCGGGCGGCCGCGATCGTCGAGCGGATCGCGGCGCGGCCCGGCCTGCTGCGGGTGGCCGAGCTGGCGGAGGACGCGGGCCTCAGCCCGCGCGGCCTGCAGCGCCTGTTCCACGAGTACGTGGGCGTCGGGCCGAAATGGGTCATCCGGCGGTACCGGATGGCCGAGGCCCACGAGCGGGCCGCGTCCGGCTCGGAAGTGAACTGGGCGCGGCTGGCGGCCGAGCTGGGCTACGCCGACCAGGCGCACTTCACCCGCGACTTCACCGCGGCCATCGGGACCTCGCCGGCGCGGTACGCGCGGGAGGCGGGCCCGGAACAGGGTGCGGCGCCGGAGCACGACGCGGGGCCTGGCACCATCGACGCATGACCGTCCCCCTCGATCCGCTCGACGATCTCGCCGCGTTCCGGAGCGTCGCCGCCGAACGGCTGG
This sequence comes from Actinomadura sp. 6K520, assembly GCF_004349245.1. Lineage (GTDB taxonomy): Bacteria > Actinomycetota > Actinomycetes > Streptosporangiales > Streptosporangiaceae > Spirillospora. The sequence continues at coordinate 17,170 of NZ_SMLC01000115.1, forward strand.
GCGCGTTCGAGCACGAGACCGTCCCGGACAGGCCCGGCCTGCGCCGCGCCGGCGTCGTCCTGTGCGCGGTGGAGCACGGCGGCGTCCCCTCGGTGATCGTGATCAAGCGCGCCTACCGGGGACGGAACGCGGGCCAGTGGGGGCTGCCGGGCGGGCGGCTGGAGGACGGCGAGACCCCCGAGGAGGCGGCGCTGCGGGAACTGCACGAGGAGATCGGCGTGCGGGCGGGGCCGGGCGACGTCATCGGCAGGCTGGACGACTTCCCCGCCACGTCCGGCTTCTCGATCACACCGGTCGTCGTGGTGCTGGACGATCCCGGCCCGCTGACGCCGAGCCCGGACGAGGTCCACTCCGTCCACCACGCCAGCCTGCGCAGGCTCGCCGCGGACGACACGCCCAGATGGGTCCCGCAGCCGGACGGCGGGCGCCTGCTGCAGATGTGGCTGGCACCGCACTGGCGCGTCCACGCCCCGACCGGCGCGCTGCTGTGGCAGTTCCGCGAGGTGGTGCTGCTCGGGCGGCACGCCAGGGTCGCCGACTTCGTCCAGCCCGACTGGACGCGCGAGTGACCCCCGGCGTCAGAACGTCCCGCCGTCGATCACGATGCGCTGCCCGGTGAGGTAGGACGCGCCGTCCGAGACGAGGAACCGGACCACGGCGGCGACCTCCTCGGGCGAGCACACGTGCCCGTACGGCGACGAGGCGTCCGCCTGGCGGATGTCCTCGACGCCCGTGGTGGCGCGCACCAGCCGCCGCCCCATGTCGGTGTCGACCACGCCCGGCGCGACGACGTTGACGTGCATGCCGTGGCCCCGCTCCTCCTTGGCGAGGGTCTGCGCGAGCGCCTCCATCGCGGCCTTGCCCATCGCGTAGGGGCCGCTCAGCGGCGGCAACATGTCGGTGATCACGCTGGAGACGAACACCATGTCGCTGCGCTCGGCGCGGCGCATCAGCGGCAGCAGCGCCTGGCTGAGGTGGTGCGGGCCGAAGGCGTGCACCCGCAGGACCCGCTCCAGCTCGGCCGGGTCGGTGTCGGCGACGCTGTGCCCGCGGCTGGCGATCCCGGCGCTGTGCACCAGGATGTCGAGGGCGCCGAGCTCCGACTCGACCCGGTCGGCCAGGGCGCGGCACTCGGCGAGCTCGTCGACCGAGGCGCGGAACGCGTGGCCGCGCACGCCCGCGGCCTCGATGGCGGCGACGGACTTGCGCGCGGCCTCCTCGTCGCGCCGGTAGGCGACGGCGACCGCGGCACCGTCGGCGGCCAGGGCCAGGGCGATCGCCCGGCCGATTCCGCGGCCGCCTCCGGTGACCAGTGCGGTGCGTCCGGCGAGAGAGGTCATGGGCGCTCCTTCGTCAGGGGGTGCGACGGTCCCCATCCTGCACGTTCCCCGCCGCCCACGGTAAGCGGTCCCTGACAAAGGAGGCCCGGGATCACGCCGGCCGTGCCTCGATGACGTGGTAGCCGGCCGGTGGCAGCGGCCCGGCCGGCGTGACCGCGGTGAACCCGGCGGATTCCAGCAGTTCCCGGAACTCGGGCCCGGTGCGTTCCCGCCCGCCGGTCGCGACGAGCATGTTGAGGTCGTTGCGGACGACGCCCGTCGCCTCCGGCGTGACCATCTCCGGCATCATCTGCTCCAGCACGAGCACCCGGCCGCCGGGACGCATCGCCGCGCGGCAGTTCCGCAGGATCTCGGCGGCCTTCTCGTCGTCCCAGTCATGGAGGACGCTCTTGAGGACGTAGGCGTCCGCGCCCTCCGGGACGGACTCGAAGAAGTCGCAGGGGACGATCTCCGCCCGGTCGGCGACGTCCTTCAGCACGCCCGGCGCGGCCGCCAGCCCGGACGGCAGATCAACGAGCATGCCGCGGGTCCCGGGGCTGGCGCGCAGGATCGCGGCGAGCAGCGTGCCGTCGCCGCCGCCGAGGTCCGCGACCGTCCCGTAGCGGGCGAAGTCGTGGGCCTCGATGATCCCCGGCGCGACCGCGCGGGTGTGCTCGGCCATCGCCTCGTTGAACGTCGCGGACAGCTCCGCGTCGGACTCGAAGAACTCGAACGGCGTCCTGCCGGTCACGCGTTCCCAGGCGTACTCCCCCGTGCGCAGCGTCTCGGTCATGTCGCCCCACGTCCGCCACACGTCCGGGCCGCAGAACAGCCTGACCAGCGCACGGATCGAGTCGGGGGCGCCGGCGCGGAGCCGCTGCCCCTCGGCGGTCAGCGCGAACAGGTCGCGCTCCTTCTGCTCCACGACGTCCAGGCCGGTCAGGCCGCGCAGCAGCCGGTACAGGGACGGCGCGTGGGTCCCGGTCTCCGCCGCCAGTTCCGCGCTCGTCTTCGGCCCGTCAGCCAGGGCGTCGGCCACCCCGATCTCCGCGGCCACGTACAGCATCTGCGCCGGCATGTATCCGAAGACCAGGTCCAGTAGCGGTGATCTCGACATCATCGGCTCCCTTCTCTTCTCCCCCGAAGCTAGGGAGCCGATCCCGGGCCCGTCTTGGACGAATGCAACCTGCACGCCGGGCGCCGTGCTCCGATCGCGATCCCGCTTCTCCGGCGGGCTTCCGGGCACGCGTCCGCGGAACCCCCCGATCGGGTGTCACCGGGCGAGGGCGCGCAGCCACGTCGCGGCGGAGGCGAGGTGCTCGTCGGTCAGGCCGGTCATGGGGTCGATCTCCACGAGGAGGTGCTCGGCGACGTCCGGTTCCCCCGCGATGCACTCGGTGGCGTCCGGCTCGTCCTCGAACCAGACGAACGGCCGCCCCTCCGTCCACGCGGCGACGTGCCGGGCCTTCCACGCGCCGAGCGTCCGCCCCTCCTCGATTCCGGGGAACCGCGGGATCGGCACGAAGGGCAGGTCCGGCAGGCCGATCCGCGGCGCGATCCACATGTTGGCGTTGTCGCACCAGTAGCTCGCCCAGGCCAGCTCCGCCCCGGACGACTCGGTCAGCTCCAGCAGGGACCGGCCGTGCTCGGGATTGAGCCACAGCTTGAACGTCATGCCGTTCGGCGAGCAGCGGTGGCGCTTGTAGCCCCGGTGGGGCCTCGTGAATGGATTGAGAACCCCGTCGACGTCCAGGAGAACCAGAGGCGACCCCATACACGGACCGTACGGCATGGACGCGCGCCCGTGTAGGGACGTCCCGGCCGTACCGGGGAAGAGATCAATGTCAGCCGGTGCTCGTACAGTGGACGGCCGAGCGACGAGGAGCCCCGATGACGCATGAACTCACCCTGATGGCGGTCCACGCCCACCCCGACGACGAGGTACTGGGAACCGGCGGCCTGCTCGCCCGCTGCGCCGCGGAAGGTATCCGCACCGTCCTGGTGACCTGCACCAACGGGGAGCAGGGCGACGGCCTCGGCGGAGCGAAACCCGGGGAGCCGGGCCACGACGCGTCCGAGGTCGCCGAGCGGCGCCTCGGCGAGCTGCGCGAGTCGGCCGGCCTGCTGGACGTCGCCCACCTGGAGCTGCTCGGCTACCGTGACTCCGGCATGGACGGCTGGTCCACCAACGACGACCCCGAGGCGTTCGCGAACATCCCGCTGGACGAGTCCGCCGGGCGGCTCGCCGCCCTCATGGAGCGCTACCGGCCGCAGGTCGTCGTCACCTACGACGAGAACGGCGGCTACGGGCACCCCGACCACATCCAGGCCCACCGCATCGCGATGGCCGCCGCCGAGAGGAGCGGCGTGCCGGACAAGCTGTACTACACCGCCATCCCGCGCGCGGGCGTCCGGGAGATGGTCCAGGCGGTCCGCGACACCGGCGTCGACATCGGCTTCGACCCGCCGGAGGACTTCGGCACCCCCGACGAGCTGATCACCAGCATGCTCGACGTGTCCGCGCACGCGGAGGCCAAGCGCAAGGCCCTCCAGGCGCACGCCAGCCAGGGCGAGAACATCTTCCTGCTGCGGATGCCCGAGGAGATGCAGCGGGCCGTGTTCTCGTTCGAGTCGTTCGTCCGCCGGTTCTGCCGCGTCGAGGCGCCCGACAAGGAGGACGACCTGTTCGCCGGCCTCAGGTGACCCGGCCCCGGCCCCGGGCGAGGGGCCGGGCTCTCGTCCGGGCCCGGTAGTGGTCGAGGACGTCCCGGCGCAGCAGGTGACCGAACCCGGCCCGCTCGATCCGCATCACCAGGGCCGTCTCGTCGATGCCGAGGGCGGTGGCCGCGGCGCTCAGCCGCCACTGGTGCGCGGACAGCGTCTTGAGCAGGAGCCCCCGCTTGACCTGCGCGTCCGAGAGCCGGAACGTCTTCAGGTAGGCGACGCGGCCGTCCTGGTCGTTGATGGTCTCGCCGATGTGGTTCTCCCTGCGCAGCCCGAACGACGGCAGGAACCGCGACAGCTCGAAGCCGTTGAGGTACTGCACGACCTCGCTTGAGCCCTCCTCGTCGAAGAGCTGTGCGGCCATGACGTCGTCGTGGAAGGCGGCCCATTCGTCCTGCCGCCTGCGCGCCGCTTCCCTCAGGTCCGCGAGCGAGCGGATCCCGGCGTCGTCGATTCCCGCCGACAGGTCGCCCACGGGCGTCTTCAGTCGGCCGTACATGTAGACGAGCTCGCCGTACAGGTCCTCGATCAGCGTGGCGTGCAGCGCCCGGTAGTCGGCGGGGTGCGGGACGACGAACGCGCTCGCCAGCGCGTCCGCCACGTAGACCATCACGCCGCACTGCCCGGGATGGATCTCGAAGACCCGCAGTGCCTCCTCCAGCCCGCGGACCTCCAGGCCGAGGTAGGTCTCCTCGCACCTCGGCGACAGCCCCTTCGCCACCGCCCTGCGCGACCACTCCTCCCACACGATCTCCGGGCCGCCGAAGTGCAGCGCGAGGTAGCCCTCGACGGCCAGGTGGAGGGGCAGGAAACGGAGCCGGTTCCTGCCCGCCTTCCTCGCCAGCCGCCGCACCGCCCGCATCGCCATGCGCGGCGGTGCCGTGCCGGTGTCGCGCTCCAGCAGCCGCGTCCCGTAGCAGGCCGCGGGCTCCTGCTCGTGCTCGCTCCAGGTCGCCACGAAGGCGTGCGGGATGAACGACGTGTAGACCGTCCCGTCGCCCACGTCCACGAACGGCACCGGGTCCTCGTGGACCTTGCGGTGCAGCCGAAGCCCCGGGACGGGTTCTTCGCGGACGAGGGGGACGAGCCGCACGCCGCCGCACACCTGCGCGGGCCGGGTCTCCACTCCGTCCAGGCGGAAGGTCATGAGGCGGCCCCCAGGAAGCGGGCGGCCCGGTCGTCCAGGTGGGCCCGCAGCCCGTCCACCCCGACCCGCCCCTCGGCGAACCGGGCGAGCTCGACCAGCGTTGGCAGGTCCTCGGCGTCGCGGATGCCGGCGGTCGGCACGGTCGGCGCCAGCCGCCGCACGTCGAAGTCGTCGGCGTCGTACACCGGGTTCAGGTGGGCGATCATCACGCGCTGCCCCGGGGCCGACCGGTGGCCGGGGTCCAGCCGGGTCCGCCAGATCCGCAGGACGTCGCCGGCGAGGCCGGGCGGGGCGTTGTCGCAGCCGTCCGAGACGATGAGGAGGCGCTCGGGGCCCGTCTCCAGCGCGTCGATGATCCGCTGCCCCAGCGGCGTCGGCCCGAACGGGTACAGCAGCAGCTCATCGGTGCGTCCCGACGTCCACAGCGGCGTGTACTCCTCCGCGAGTGCCTCCAGCAGGTGGTGCGAAGCGAGGGCGACCGCCAGCGGGCGCCGGCGCTTCTGCCCCGACCCCGTCGTCGAGTGGCTGTCGTCCAGGACCGCGGCGACCCTGCCCCACGATCCGCGCGCCGCGCCCGCCGCCCGGCGCGCGGCGGTCCGCAGCGCGCCGGTCAGCTCGGCGCGGCGCGCGGCCCTCGCGTCCAGCGACAGGGACAGCACGTACGAGGCGAGCCGGGTGAGCGGCATCTCCCCCAGATCCGTGCGGACGGCGTCGCCGCCACTCTCCTGCAGCCGGAGCCTCTCCAGCCGGGTCATCTTGTGCCGGATGCGCTCAAGGAAGACCTCGCGCGGGATCCGGTGCTTGGCGGCGAACCCCTCGGCGACCGTGTACGGAAGCTCGTAGACCGCAGCCTGCTCGTAGTGCGCCCGCCGCCATCGCTCGAAGAACGGCGTCTCGAACGTCCGGACGCTGAACGGCGCGAACAGGAACGCGCGCTGCTCCCCGGGGAGCCGCAGATGCGCGTGCCGCACCGCGATCTTCACCGCCCCCCGGTACTTGACGAGGTCGAACGACGGGTCGCGGCGCCCGGCCATCCAGTCCCGGATGATCGCCCTCGTCCTGCGGTTGTTCACCCTGCGGCGTCGCAGCTCGCGGAACACCCGGTAGACGCGGTGCTGCGGCATCAGCTCCAGCCGCCGGGCGATGAGCCTGCCCTCGTACCGGCGCCGCTCGATCCCGACGCCGCCCGCCCGCACCAGCAGGTTCCGGATGATGATCGCCGCATTGTGGTCATTGACGTCCAGCGCGAGGGCGGCGGCGTAGATCTCCCGGTAGTTCTCCAGGGTGTATTCGTGCAGGAATTCCAAACTCAGCCGCTGATCACCGGGACAGGCGCGGAATTCGCGCTGGCCGGTCGAGGTGATCGCCGCGTTGACGAACATCAGCGCGTCCTCGCACGCGACCAGTTCCGCGAAAGTCTCGCTCATCGTCTCCGGGGGACGGGGGCTGGGGGCTGG
>NZ_SMLC01000116.1 GCF_004349245.1 Actinomadura sp. 6K520
GTTTGCTGGCATGCTACTGTCCCCCTTTTCCTTTCGGATCCGGGTAAGCCATTAGGCCCAGAGAAAACCTCCAATCCTCTCCCGGCTGAGCCGGGAATACGACCAAGCGCCTCGTGGCGCACTCCCAGACCTCGATGACGGTGAGCGGTTCGCGCACGTCCGGGAAGATCCGCACGATGATGTGCCCGATCCCCACATGCTTGTAGCTGTTAGTGACCAGCTCGGTAACCACGAGCCGCCCGACGAAGTCGTCGGCGTGCCCCAGCTCGCGGAACCGGTCGGTGAGGTAGCGGCGCGCTTTCGCGGGCGCCGCGTCGGACGGAGCGAGGACGAGCGGCGGCGCCTCTGGCGCGAGCATGACCGCAGGCATCGGTGAACCCCTCCAGCCTGGACGAAGGGCTGATCGCAAACGAGGCCAACCCGTCATACCGGAAGTACTCGCTCCAATCACCCTGTGTGACCGAACGACCACTATCAGGCCACAGGAGGTCCTACTCTCTCAGGAGACTGCGAGAACACCCTCAAACGGGTTGCTTCCGCTAGCTTCCGGGTTGCCTCTTCTCGAAAGGAAGATCGTCATGGCCTCGACCATCGAGAACCGCAGTCGCACCCCGGAGTTGAGGTCCTTTGGTGCCGTGGTCAGGAGGTTGCGCGAGGAGGCCGGACTAAAGCAGTTTGAGCTGGCCGCGCAGGTGAACGTCTCCCGCGCCTATATCGGTCATGTTGAACTTGGCAAGACGCGGTGTCGCCTGGACTTCGCAAAACGTCTTGACGGGTCACTGCAGGCCAACGGCGAGATCGTTACGGCTTGGAACAAGCTGCTGGAATCGATCAAGTCCGTCAAGTATGCCGCCTACTTCGTCAACTTCCCGAAGGCTGAGTCGACGGCCAAGGTGATTCGCGTCTACGAGACACATGTAGTTAATGGTCTGTTCCAGACCGAAGCGTATGCTAGCGAGATTGTTAAAGATGCAGACATCCTAAATACCAGGCTGAATAGGCAGAAGCAGGTGATGAGTGAACCTATCCCAAAGATATTTGTAGTCCTTGAGGAGAGCGTGCTCCAAAGGCAGGTAGGTACCCGGGAGGTCATGCGCGAGCAGCTTGAACATCTGCTGGAGCTTTCTGAGCGGCCCGGCATCCGGCTCCAGGTGCTCCCGACCGTCTACGTGGAGGACGCCCGAGCTGCCTTCACCATCGCCACACAGGCGGACCGTAGCGACGCTGCCTATCTCGTAACTGGGACAGGAGGCGTGACCAGCGCAGACCCGGACGATACTGCCAACCTGCACGAAAGGTTCGCTAGTCTTCAGGCAGAGGCGCTCAATGTGAGAGACACCCGAGCCCTGATCAGAAGGGTGATCGAGGAGAGATGGACCTGAGCAAGGCAGTGTGGCGCAAGGCTTCACGAAGCACGGCCGAGGGTGACAACTGTGTTGAGGTTGCTCTGATCTCCCAGACGGTGGCGTTGCGCGACAGCAAAGACCCCGACGGCCCCAAGCTCATCATTAGCCACAGCGATTTCCGGAATTTTGCAAGTGCTCTTCAGAAATCGCGTGTGCAGCATTGAACGGCGACACCCCACGTGTAAACGAGGCGACGTCGATTGAGCACGCTTTTGGAATGGGGTCGCGACGGCCGTCCCCCAATGATCCGCGAGTGGACTGATGGGCCGGTGCGTCGGCTGTGCCCCTTGCTAGGGATATGGCGGGGTGGTTTGGCGTTGGCTACTGTGGCCCGCATGTTCGCTTGCCCCTTCTCTGACGGATGACTGATGCGCCGCGTCCTGTCTCTCATTGCGTTCCTCTTCGGGCTTGTGCTGCTTGTCGGTTGCACGGGCGGTGAGGTGGATGAGGATGGGCTGCCGACGGACGGGGGCTCTGGGCCTCCCGCCAGCGCCGGAGGGGCGTTCGTCAAGGAGGGCTGGTTCGGCGGCGCGGGTGCCCCGCTGCACGCCCGTGTTCAGATCAAGGGCGTTGAGCGCCGGGGTGACAAATCGGTGCTGCGGTACAGCGTGACGTCCCTGGACTCGTCCAAGAAATTCCTGACCTTTGCGGTCGACCTGATCGATCCGGTCGGGCGCCTGCTCTACAGGAGCACCGGGTCCACGGGCGGGGAGGAGTTCGCGCCCGGTGCCACGCGTGAGATGACCGCCGAGTTCCCGGCCATTCCGCGGAGCGCCGCGAAGGTCACCGCGATCACGCGGGGTACGGCCGGGGAGTTCACCGGCATCCCCGTGACCGGCCCCGACGACGCGTCCGCCGCGTCCCTCGCCCGGCTGCGCGGCAACCCCGTGGAGCTGTACGGCATCACCGAAGGGGAGATCAAGGACGCCGCGACGAGCGGGCAGCGGGTGACGGTCGGCCTCCACACGGACGCGCTGTTCGAGAAGACCTCCGCCGATCTCTCCGGGCGCGCCGGGGCGGTGCTGGACGAGACCGCGCGGGCGATCAAGGCGAAGGCCATGGGCCCGCTGAGGTTCGTGGGGCACACCGACAGCCGTGGAGACGACGCCGCCAACGTGGAGCTGTCCAAGGAGCGCGCCGAGGCCGTGATGCGTGAGATGAAGTCCCGGCTCGGTGACGGCTTCTCCTACTCGGCGAGCGGCCGGGGTGAGGCGGAGCCCATCGCTGCGGAGGGCGGCGAGGACGACGCCAAGGCCCGCAGGCGCAACCGCCGCGTCGAGATCACCTACGAGGTGAAGCGGCCGGAGACGCCGAGCCCGTCCGCCCCCGCCGACTTCCGGCCGGAGGACGGTGAGAAGGTCGCCGGCCGTTCGGCGAAGTTCGGTGCGGCCAAGCGGCGCCTGGACGTCAAACCCTTCTACCGGGACGGCGCCTACATCGTCGCCGTGTTCGACATCGTCAACGAAGGCCCGGGACCCACCCCGCCGGACACGTCCTACGCGCACCGGGATTATCCGGGAGGCGTGTTCACCGCGTTCTCCGTGCGGGTGCCGGGAAGCGAGGACGTCTACCGCACCGTCCGGATCGGCACCGTGACACCCGGTGCCACGGGCTCCTACGTCGACCCCGGGCGCGCAGTCGGCGGCGCCGAGGTGAACCAGCCCGTCCGCGGCTTCGCCTACCTCCCCGCCCCGCCCGGCAACGTCACTTCCGTCACCTTCGACGCCGGCCCCTTCGGAAAATTCGACGAGGTTCCGGTGGCACGAAGTCAGTGATCACGAATGGCCGGCCCGCCGACGTGTGACGGTCCAGCCGAACGGATAGGTAAAGGGCACGACCATGGATCGTCCGGCGGAGGTCATCGCATGGGTATCGGCGTCAGTATCTTCTTGATCACGCTCGGCCTGATCCTCAAGTTCGCGATCAACCCGGATGCGATGACGGACCCGGTGGACGTGCACGTCATCGGCGTGATCCTGATCGTCGTCGGCGGGGTGTCGTTCGCGCTCCAGTTGCTGATGATGTCCCGGATGCAGCAGCGTCGCCCCCGCTTCCCGTCGGAACGGGACGAACGCACCTACGACGGCGACAACCCGCCCCGCCCCTGAGACGCGTCCCCTCACCTTTCCTGAGGCTCGGGACCCGATCGCCCGGGATTGAACGGAATGCCGTACCGGCGCATCCAACCGGGAACCCCCGGTTTCGAGGAGGCGCCGCGTGGCCGCTCTGATCGTGATGTGCTTCGTTCTGGCAGCCGTCTTTTTCGTGCTCGGATGCATGGATCAGCGGAAGCTCTACTGGAAGCTCACGGCCTGGCAGTACCGCCGCCCCGAGGCCAACGAGCCGTCCGAGGCCGCGTACGCGCTGAACCGGTTCGGCCTGTTCTTCGGCGCGGTCATGATGCTCGTAATCGCCGCCATCCTCAACGCCGCCGACGTCACGAGCACCTACTCGACGGCGCAGGTGCGCTCCGTCGCGTCCGCCGCGGCGTCCGAACTGGACGAGGGGACGCAGTCCGGGATCGGCTCGTCTTTCCGCACGTCGTCCGACGTCCATGACGCCGTCAACGAGCACGGCGGCGGCAACGTCGAGATGCGTTACGTCGGCGGCGGCAGGTACGAGCTGACGAACCGCGACGGCGAGAACCCTGTCTGCCTCACCGTCACGGTCGACAACGACCTGAACATCGGCGGCGGCATAGGCGAGCCCTGGAGCCACTCGATCAGCACGTCCGTCAACGAGGGCGCCTGCTGACCCGCCCGCCCCCCGGTCCGACGCACCGGAGGTGACCTCCGGTGAAGATGGCGGGGCGCTTCGGCGGTGACTACTGTGGCTCCAGTCTCCCGCCCGCCACTTCCTTGACGGATGACCGATGCGCCGCGTCTCAACCCTCGCCGTGTCCTTCTCCGGGCTGCTGCTCCTCACCGGCTGCACCGATGACGGGGCGGTCAAGGTCGATCCGCCGACGGCCGGTGCCGGTGGCTCCGCCCGTCCCGCGAACTCCGGGGGGACGTTCACCAAGGAGGGCCGGTTCGGGAGCGCGGACGGGCTGCACGCCCGTATCGAAATCAAGGGTGTCGAACGGCAGGGTGCCAAGTCGGTGCTGCGCTACAGCGTGACGTCCCTGGATACGGCCACGAAGTCCGTCACGTTCGCGGTCGACCTGCTCGACCCGGTCGGCCGCCGCCTGTACCGCCCGACCGGATCCACGAGCGGGGACGGTTTCACGCCCGGCACGACCCGCGAGATGGCCGCCGAATACCCGGCCCTCCCGCCGGACGTCGCAAAGCTCACCGTCCTCACGCCTGGCACGGCGGGGGAGTTCACCGGCATCCCCGTGACCGGCACGGGCACCGCTCCGACGACGGCCACCGCGCCGCCGCCGGGCGCCGAGCCGGGCAGCGGCGCCCAGCCGGAGACCGGTACCGAGCCGGGGATCGGCGCCGAAGTGGAGGCGGGCGCCGAGGAGGGGACCGGGACCGGACCAGAGGCGGGCGTCGAGGCGCAGACCGACACCGATGGGGCGGCCGGAAACCCGACAGGGGCGGTGACTCCGACGATCACGGCGAGCGGGAGCGCCGAGCCGTCTCCGGAGTCATCGGCCCCTGGGCCCGGGAACCCCGTCGCGCTGCAAGACATCATCGAGAAGGAGTCCGGGGACGGCGCGTCCAGCGCCTCGCCCAGCGCTTCGGCCAGTCCGTCCGCCACGGCGAGCAGTGGAGCCGCAGCCCCGCCTGCGGACTTCCGGCCACAGGACGGCGAGAAGGTCGCCGGCCGTTCGGCGAAGTTCGGTGCGGCCAAGCGGCGCCTGGACGTCAAACCCTTCTACCGGGACGGCGCCTACATCGTCGCCGTGTTCGACATCGTCAACGAGGGCCCGGGACCCACCCCGCCGGACGCCTCCTACCCGCACACGGACTATCCCGGAGGCGTGTTCACCGCGTTCTCCGTCCGGGTGCCGGGAAGCAAGGACGTCTACCGCGCCGTCCGGATCGGCTCCGGGACGCAGGGCACCCCCGGTTCCTACGTCGACCCGGGACGCGCCGTCTTCGCCACCGAGGTGGGCCAGCCCGTCCGCGGCTTCGTCTACCTTCCCGCCCCGCCCGGCAATGCCACCTCCGTCACCTTCGACGCCGGTCCTTTCGGCACGTTCGAGGACGTTCCCGTGCAGTGACCCCCGATTGTCCCTGGGAGGTCCCCTCAGAAGTCCATCGAGGACTCGTGCGAGCTGCCCGTGCCGTCCCCGTAGCGCCTCTGCAGATGGAAGCGGCGGCTCAGGCGGATCGTCGGGCGCATGAGGAACATGACCGACCCGATCACGAACAGGCACTTCGCGGCGAAGGTGGTCGACTCGGGGAAGAACAGCGCGCTTCCCACCAGGAACAGCAGCGCGGCACCGAAGTCGTTGGCGATCGACAGCGTCTCGTAGCGCCGGCGGATCACCAGTTCGTCCGGTCCGATGCGGAGGTGGATCGAGGAGTCTGCCATGGGGCGAGACTACGAGACGGGCGGCGTAACGCCTGGTCAGTGAACTTCGCGGTGCGGTGGAGCGGGGCCGGTGCCGACCGCGCGGCACCGGCCCCAACGAACCCGTCGGCTATGACCAGGCGAGCATGCGGATGGGGTCCTCCAGCATGTCGCCGACGTCGCGGAGCACCCGCGACCCCAGCTCGCCGTCCACGATGCGGTGGTCGAACGACAGCGACAGCGTGGTGACCTTCCGGATCGCCAGCTCGCCCTCGTGCACCCACGGCATGTCCCGGATCTGGCCGAACGCCAGGATCGCGGCCTCACCCGGGGTGAGGATCGGGGTCCCGGTGTCCACGCCGAACACGCCCACGTTCGTGATCGAGATCGTCCCGTCGGACAGGTCGGCCGGGGACGCCTTGCCCGAGCGGGCCTTCTCGGTCAGCTCGCCGAGCGCGCGGGCCAGGCCGGGCAGGTCGAGGTCCTGCGCGTCCTTCACCTTCGGGACGATCAGGCCCCGGTCGGTGGCCGCCGCGATCCCGAGGTTCACGTAGCGCTTGACGACGATCTCCGCGCCGGACGGCCCGTCCACCCAGGAGGCGTTGACCTCCGGGTTCCGCGCCACGGCGGTGAGCAGCGCCCGCGCCACCAGCAGCAGCGGGGACACCTTCACGTCCGCGAACTCGGGCAGCTCGCGGAGCCGCTTCACGGTCTCCATCGTCCGCGTCACGTCCACCTGGAGGAACTCGGTGACGTGCGGGGCGGTGAACGCCGAACCGGACACCGCCGCCGCGGTCGCCTTGCGGACGCCCTTGACCGGCCGCCGCTCCTCCCGCGGCCCCACCTGGGCGGGCACCGCGGGGTCCTGTGCCGCGACCTGGGTTCCGGCCTGGGCGGCGAGGACGTCCTCGCGCGTGATCGAACCCTGCGGGCCGGACCCGGTGACGGTGGCGAGGTCCACGCCGAGGTCCTTGGCCATCTTCCGGACCGGCGGCTTCGCGAGCGGCAGCCCGTCGCCCGCCGGCTGCGGACGCGGCGCGGCCGGTGCCTGCTGTGGCGGGGCCGGTGCCTGCGGCGCGGGTGGCGCCTGCGGCGGGGCCGGTGCCTGCTGAGCGGGGGGCGGGGCGCCGTTGGCCGCCTTGCGCGGGCGGCGCTTCGTCGCGCCCTCCTTGACCCCGTACCCCACGAGGACGGGCTGGCGCTTCGGCGGCGCCTCGGGCGACACCATGCCCGGCTCCTCGACGCGCGGCACGCCGTCCTGCTTGATCGCCGCGGCCTGCGCCGGGGGTTCGGACACCGGCGTCGCCACGCTCCCGCCGCCCTCGGCGTCCACCGAGATGATGGGCTTGCCAACGTCGACGGTCTCGCCCTCGGTGGCGAGCAGCTCGGCGACCACGCCCTCGAACGGGCAGGGCAGCTCGACGATCGCCTTCGCCGTCTCGATCTCCACGATGGTCTGGTTGATCTCGACGGTGTCGCCCGGCTGGACGTGCCACTTCACGATCTCGGCCTCGGTCAGGCCCTCGCCCACGTCCGGCAGGTTGAAGATTTTCGGCTGGCTCACCGGCGTCACCACGCGAAGGTCCGGTCGACCGCGTCCAGGATGCGGTCGAGGTCGGGCAGGTAGTGGTCCTCGACTCGCGAGGGCGGGTACGGCGTGGAGAACCCGCCGACCCGCAGTACCGGCGACTCCAGCCGGTAGAAGCACTTCTCCGTGATCCGCGCCGCCAGTTCGGCGCCGAACCCGCTGAATACCGGGGCCTCGTGGACGACGATGCAGCGTCCCGTCCGGTTGACCGAGTCCACCACGGTGCCGAGGTCGAGCGGGTTCAGCGAGCGCAGGTCGATGACCTCCAGGGACCGCCCCTCCTCGGCGGCCGCGGCGGCGGCCTCCAGGCAGGTCTTCACCGACGGCCCGTACGCCAGCACGGTCACGTGGTCGCCCGGCTGGACGACCCTGGCCCGGTGGAGCGGCGTCCAGTCGGACGAGTCGACGTCCACCTCGGCCTTCTCCCAGTACCGCCGCTTCGGCTCGAAGAAGATCACCGGGTCGGGGGACGTGATCGACTGCTGGATCATCGAGTAGGCGTCCACCGGGTTCGAGCACGCGACCACCCGCAGCCCGGCCGTGTGCGTGAAGTACGCCTCGGGGGACTCCGAGTGGTGCTCGACCGCGCCGATGCCGCCGCCGCAGGGGATCCGGACGACGACCGGCAGCGACAGCGCGCCGAGCGACCGCATCCGCATCTTGGCGAGCTGTGTGATGATCTGGTCGGCGGCCGGGAACACGAACCCGTCGAACTGGATCTCGCAGACGGGCCGGTAGCCCCGCAGCGCCAGCCCGATCGCCGTGCCGATGATGCCCGACTCGGCGAGCGGCGTGTCGATGACGCGTTCCTCGCCGAAGTCCTTCATCAGCCCGTCGGTGATCCGGAAGACCCCGCCGAGCTGCCCGACGTCCTCACCCATCACGAGGACCTTCGGGTCGTTCTCCATGGCCTTGCGCAGGCCCTCGTTTATCGCCTTGCCGAGCGTCAGGGTGGTCACTTCGCCTCCTCCTCGAACGACGCCAGGTAGGCGGCGAACTGCTCCTGCTCCTCGGTCATCAGCGGATGCCGCTCCGCGTACACGTGGTCGAACATCGACAGCGGCTCCGGGTCGGGCAGCGCCAGGCACGCCTCGCGCAGCTCCCTGGCGAGCTGCTTGGCCTCGTCCTCCACCTTGTCGAAGAACCCCGAGTCGGCGAGGTCGTTGCGCACCAGGTACGCCTTGACGCGCTCGATGGGGTCCTTGAGCTTCCACGCCTCCTCCTCGGCCTTGAGCCGGTAGCGCGTGGGGTCGTCCGTCGTGGTGTGGGCGCCCATCCGGTAGGTGAACGCCTCGATGAACGTCGGGCCCTGCCCGGTGCGGGCGTTCTCCAGTGCCTTCCTGGTCACGGCCAGGCACGCGAACACGTCGTTGCCGTCCACGCGCAGGCCCGGGAACCCGAAGCCCTGTGCCCTCTTGTAGAGGGGAATCCGGCTCTGCCGCTCAAGCGGCTCGGAGATGGCCCACTGGTTGTTCTGGCAGAAGAACACGATGGGGGCGTTGAACACCGAGGCGAACACGAACGACTCGTTCACGTCGCCCTGCGAGGTCGCCCCGTCACCGAAGTAGGCGATCGTCGCGCCCGCAGACGACGTGCCCAGCACGCCGTCCCGCTGGATGCCCATCGCGTACCCGGTGGCGTGCAGCGTCTGGCTGCCGATCACGATGGTGTACAGGTGGAAGCCGTGCTCGGCGGGGTCCCACCCGCCGTGGTTGACGCCGCGGAACAGGCCGAGCAGGTTCAGCGGCTCGACGTTGCGGCACCACGCCACACCGTGCTCCCGGTACGTCGGGAACACCATGTCGTGCTCGGTGAGCGCGCGCCCCGAGCCGATCTGCGCCGCCTCCTGCCCGAGCAGCGACGCCCAGATGCCGAGCTCGCCCTGCCGGGTGAGCGCCACGGACTCCAGGTCGATCCGCCGCACGATGACCAGGTCGCGGTAGAGGTCGCGCACTTCCTCGGCGCTGAGGTCCAGGGGGTAGTCGGGATGCTCGACGCGCTCGCCCTCGGGGGTGAGCAGCTGGATGAGCTCTGGCTCGGCGAGCTCGGTCGTGTCGGGCGCGCCGCGCACGGAGTCGATCGTCATCGATGACACTCCTCGTTCGGGGCCGTCACGCGGGATCGCCGCGCGTCCGGCCGATGTCCACGGCCTCGGACCCCGGTAAGGGACGAACGCCGCATATGCCATCGTGGCAGACATCACACCTTACGATGCAAGTCCCGCCATCCAGGTCCTACCCCGAGCGCCGTCCTTTGATCCGGACGAGCCCTGGCCACGCGCGCCCCGGACCCGGACGTGATTCACGCCACCCGCCCCGCGGAGCGGAGCGGCGTCACTCGCGGGAGAGCGCCCGGGTGGCCCCGGCGGCGACGGTCAGGCCGAGGATCAGGCCGGCGACGACGATGAAGTTGGCGATCCACTGGTGGACGCCCTTGGGGGCGAAAACCCGCTCCTGGCCGAGGTCGCCGATGGGCAGGATCAGGTCGAGGGTGTAGAAGAACGCGTTGAAGTGCGGGCTGTCGTCACTGTTCAGAATCGGGGGATTCTCCAGGGAGAAGACGATCGTCCCGAAGACGAGCAGCCCGATCAGCCAGCTCGCGGCGCGGAACGGGCGGTAGCCGTAGCCGACCAGGACGTCCTGCAGCCAGCCGACGATCTTGCGGGCCGGCCCCTGGGTCGCGCGGCGGTCCCGGGCCTTCGCGAGCAGCACGTAACGGCCGTCGGAGTCCAGGCCGAGGGAGCGGTAGGCCAGCGCCAGGCGCTCGTAGGGCTGCGGCGCGTACCCGTCGGTGTCGCGGTGCAGCCAGTCCAGCCGCTCGCGGGCCGTCAGCGGCGGTTCGAGCGTCTCGTACTGCAGGCCGTCGAGCTGCAGGCGCTCCGGCCAGGAGGCGGCGTCGTCGCGCAGCAGGCTGATGCGCGCGTAGGACAGGTCGGCGATGCCCCTGATCGGCTCGGCCGTGCGGAGCAGCAGTTCCTCGGCCTGGATGCGCTGCACGCTGAGCGCCGTCCCCTCGTCGTTGCGCAGGTGGGCGCCGCGGAGGCTGAGCTGGCCGGTGACGCGGGCGCCGGCGAAGCTGACGGCGCCGACGGCGCTGAAGCCGTCCGAGCAGTACACGTCGGTCTCGACGGCGAGGTCGTCGGCGTTCAGGGCGGTCTTCGCCGGTGCCGACAGGCGCGCGCCCACGAAGGACAGGTAGCCGCCGACGCGGGCGCCGCGGAGCCGGACCTCGCCCTCGGCGCTGAACCCGCCGTCGCAGAACACGTTCGCGGCCACGTCCAGGCGGCTCGCGTACAGGGCGGCGCCGGACGGGTTGTGCAGCCGCGCCCCCCGGAAGATCAGCTGACCGCCGACGTGGGCGCCGGGCAGCCGGACCTCCCCGCTGGCCGCGAACCCCTGGTCGCAGTAGACGTTGGCCTCGACGGTAAGGCGGTCGGCGAGCAGCGCGTCCCCTCCGGGGTTGGACAGCTGGACCCCCGACATGTTGAGGATGCCGGTGATGTTCGCCCCGTCCAGCCACAGGCCGCCCGTGATGCGGCTGCCCTCCAGCCACAGGTGCCCGTCGACCCGCGTACCGGACGCGATGAGACCGGGCAGCCGGCAGCGCATCAGGTGGACGCTGTTCATGGTCGCCCAGTAAAGGTGCGGGGCCTCGTCGAACGAGCACCCCGTGAGCGCCAGGGGGACGCTGACCTCCGCGTGGCCCAGGTTCAGGGAGCCGGTGACGCGCGCCCCGGCGAGCCGCACCGCGGCGACCTCGCCCGGCCGGGGCGCCACCGCGCCGACGAGCAGCGCGACGAGCACCTCGGCCCTGACCGTCCGCTCGCGCCCCCAGCGGTCGGCCTGCGCGATGTCGTCGTAAGCGGGATCGCCCGACGACAGGTCGACGGATTCGCCCTTCGGGAACGCATCCCAAAGGCGGCGTTCCGAGGGAGTCAGGTCCTCGATGTTCATCGGGCGGCTCCGGGGGGTGCGGATGGGTCGTGATGGGCAATGTTGCCGTACGCTTCAGGATCGTAAGGAAAAGCGCAGACCAGTGAGGGGGCGGTCGTGGCGCGTGTCGTCGTGGACGTCATGCTCAAGCCGGAGATCCTCGACCCGCAGGGTCAGGCGATCGCCCGGAAGCTGCCGCAGCTGGGTTTCGACGGGGTGGTCGCGGTCCGGCAGGGCAAGCGGTTCGAGGTGGAGCTGGAGGGGGAGGCCGACGAGGCCGCCCTGGAGCGGGTCGGCAAGATCGCCGAGACGCTGCTCGCGAACCCCGTCATCGAGAACTACGAGGTTCGCGTTCTCTGACCCGAAATGGACCGGAATGCCGTTCGGCTTCCGGGCTGATCCGGCCCGCTGATTTGGCGCGTTCCATCCGTTCGCGCGGGCTTTCCTGGCCCCCGCGCCATTGCCCGGGGCGGCCGGGATTACGCGAAGCGACCCGTGAGTGTAGCGATTACGGAAGATTCCGCCGGGGAAGTGTTAGCTGCGTCGAGTCGTCGAGCACGCTCCGGGGACCGGGGGAACGGCCAGGAAGCCCGGGGCATGACATGACACGAGGTGTCCGGGTGGATATGCGGTTCTCGCTCTCGCTTCCGCGCGAGGCGCCCAGCATCCCGGTGGTCCGGCGGGTGGCGGGGGACGCGCTGCGCGGGCTGGGCGTCACCGAGGACTGCGTCGGCGACATTCTGGTCGCCACCTCCGAGGCGTGCACCAACGCCGTCCAGCACGCCCGCGGGTCCGGTGAGTACCAGGTCACAATGCACGTGGACGAGTCCGATTGTGTGCTCGAAGTCATGGACCACGGACGCGGGCCACGCGGTGCGGCGCCCGTGGATCGCGGGGTGTTGAGCGAGTCCGGCCGCGGGCTTAGGATCATGCGGGCCCTTGTGGACGAACTGGACATCGACCCCTCGTCCGACCGGGGCACCGTCGTTCACCTGCGGAAGCGGCTGAGCTGGCGGGACGAGGCACTGGTCCGGCGCCTCGACCGCAAACTCATGCACAGCGCCGGGTAGATTGGAAGCCGCGCGCGGGGGAAAAGCGACGCGCAGCGGGGTGATCGGCGGAGGAGATACCGCCCGTTCCGGTGCCCCTCATTCGGAGGAACAGAAGAGATGGATGCTGCCCGGGTCGGGATCATCACCTTCCCCGGTTCTCTCGACGACAAGGACGCCGCGCGAGCCGTGCGACTTGCCGGCGCCGAACCGGTCGCCCTTTGGCACGGAGACCACGACCTGCGGGGGGTCGACGCCGTCGTCCTGCCCGGCGGGTTCTCCTACGGGGACTACCTGCGCGCCGGGGCGATCGCCCGGTTCGCACCGCTCATGACCGAACTGGTGTCCGCCGCGGGGGCGGGGCTACCGGTGCTCGGCATCTGCAACGGCTTCCAGGTGCTGTGCGAGTCGCACCTGCTGCCGGGCGCGCTGCTGCCGAACGCCGGCCTGCACTTCGTGTGCCGCGACCAGCGCCTGCGGGTCGACAACGCCGACACCGCCTGGACCACCGAGTACCGGGAAGGCCAGGAGCTGGTGATCCCGATCAAGAACCGGGACGGCCGCTACACCGCCGACCGGGAGACGCTGGCCGAACTGGCCTCCTCTGGACGGATCGTGGCCCGCTACCTCGACCTGAACCCCAACGGCTCCCAGGACGACATCGCCGGCATCTGCAACGAGGCCGGCAACGTGGTCGGGCTCATGCCGCATCCCGAGCACGCCGTGGAGTCACTGACCGGCCCTTCCACCGATGGGCTCGGCTTTTTCACCTCCATCGTCAAGAAACTGGTCAACGCATGAGCGCCGCGAACCAGGGGGGCGTGGGGGATCGTCCCCCACAAGGAGACAGCATGAGCGCCGCGAACCAGGGAGCGTGGGGGATCGTCCCCCACAAGGAGACAGCATGAGCGAGCAACCTCACGCCTCAGGGCGCGCCACCCGGGAATCCGCGGACGAGCCGTCGATGGAGTGGCTCGGCGAGCTCAGGTCCGACGCCGACGACCCGGAGCTCCAGCCGGTCGACCCATCGGTCACCCAGGCTTTCGAGGCCATGCTGGAGGAGGCCAAGGACGCCAAGTCGGCCAAGCCCGGGACGGCCCCGCCCGCCGCGCCCGCGCGGCCCGAGGCGTCCCCGCAGCCGCTGCCGGCGGCGCCGCCCGTGACCGTCCCGGAGGCGCCCGCCCCGCCGCAGCCGGTCATCCAGGTGGACCCGACCGTGCAGGCCGTCCTCCGGGCCGCTCAGCCCCTCCAGGACGAGACGGAGGGGCCGGAGCAGGAGTTCGCCCGAGCGCTGGCCGAGGAGGGCCCCGCCGGTGGCCCCGCCGTCACCCTGGCGAACCCGGCGACGCTCACGAACCCCGACCTGAACCAGTACACGACGCCGCCGCCGGGCTCGGGCACCGGCCCGCAGCCCGCGGTCGGCTCCGGCACGGGCTCCAACACGGGCCCGCAGCTGCCCGTCAACCCGGGCACCGGCCCGCTGCCGACGGTCGGCCCCGGCACCGGCCCGCTGCCGACGGTCGGCCCCGGCACCGGCCCGCTGCCGACGGTCGGCCCCGGCACGGGCCCGCAGCCCGCGGTCGGTCACGGCACGGGCCCGCAGCCCGCGGTCGGTCACGGCACGGGCCCGCAGCCCGCGGTCGGTCACGGCACCGGCCCGCAGCCCGCCGTCGGCCCCGGCACGGGGCCGCAGCAGGCCGTCAACCCCGGCACGGGCCCGCAGCCCGCCGTCGGCCCCGCCACGGGCCCGCAGCCGTTCGTCCGCCCCGGCACCGGCCCGCTCCCCGCGGTCGGCCCGGGCACCGGCCCGCAGCAGGCCGTCAACCCCGGCACGGGCCCGCAGCCCGCCGTTGGCCACGGCACGGGCCCGCAGCCGTTCGTCCGCCCCGGCACCGGCCCCCTGCCCGCGGTCGGCGCGGGGACCGGCCCGCAGCCCGCGGTCGGCCCCGGCTCCGGCCCGCAGCAGGTCCTCCGCCTCGACAGCGGCCCGCAGCCCGTGTTCGGGTCCGGCACGGGCCCGCAGCCCGCGGTCGGCCCGGGGACCGGCCCGCAGCCCGCCATCGAGGCGTCCGGCCCGGCCTACCACGGAACCGACACGGTGGCCATCGCGGCCGCGTCTCCCGAGCGCCGCCAGCCGTACGCCGAGCTCGGGATGAACGACGAGGAGTACCGGCGCGTCCGCCAGATCCTCGGGCGCCGCCCCACGTCGGCCGAGCTGGCGATCTACTCGGTGATGTGGAGCGAGCACTGCTCGTACAAGAGCTCCAGGGTGCACCTGCGCCAGTTCGGCGAGAAGGCCCCGAAGACCGACAAGCTGCTCGTCGGCATGGGGGAGAACGCCGGCGTGGTGGACGTCGGCCAGGGCTGGGCGGTCACCTTCAAGGTGGAGTCGCACAACCACCCGTCCTATGTGGAGCCGTACCAGGGCGCCGCGACCGGCGTCGGCGGCATCGTCCGCGACATCATGTCGATGGGCGCCCGTCCCATCGCGGTCATGGACTCGCTCCGGTTCGGCCCCGCCGACGCCCCCGACACCCAGCGCGTCCTGCCCGGTGTCGTGGCGGGCGTTGGCGGCTACGCCAACTCGCTCGGCCTGCCCAACATCGGCGGCGAGACGGTGTTCGACGCCTGCTACGGGCAGAACCCGCTCGTCAACGCGCTGTGCGTCGGCGTCATGCGGCACGAGGACATCCAGCGCGCGGTCGCCCCGGGCCCCGGCAACAGGGTGATCCTGTTCGGCGCGCTGACCGGCCCGGACGGGATCGGCGGCGCGTCCGTCCTCGCCTCGGCGACGTTCGACGAGGAGTCCCACCAGAAGCGGCCGTCGGTCCAGGTGGGCGACCCGTTCATGGAGAAGCTGCTCATCGAGTGCTGCCTCGAACTGTTCAACGAGGACCTCGTGGTCGGCATCCAGGACCTCGGCGCGGCCGGTGTCTCCTGCGCGACGACGGAGCTGGCCGCGGCCGGCACCGGCGGCATGCACGTCGACCTCGACACCGTCCCGCTCCGCGACGAGACGCTCCTCCCCGAGGAGATCCTCATGAGCGAGTCGCAGGAGCGCATGATGGCGGTGGTCACGCCCGACAAGGTCGACCGCTTCATGGAGATCTGCGCCCGCTGGGAGATCCCGGCGACCGTGATCGGCACGGTCACCGACACGGGCCGGCTGGTCATGACGTGGCGCGGCGAGACGATCGTCGACATCCCGCCGACCACCGCCGCCGACGAGGGCCCGGTCTACAACCGGCCGCTGCAGCCTCCGGCCGACCTCGGCGCGCTGCAGTCCGACACACCGGGCCGCCTCACCCGTCCGTCCAACGGTGACGAGCTGCGCCGCACCGTCCTGTGGCTGGCGGGCTCCCCGAACCTCGCCAGCAAGACGTGGGTGACGTCCCAGTACGACCGGTACGTCCTCGGCAACACCGTCCTGGCGATGCCGGAGAACGCCGGCGTGGTCCGTATCGACGACGACTCCGGCCTGGGCATCGCGCTGTCCCTGGACGGGAACGGCCGCTACACCCGCCTCGACCCGTACGCGGGCGCCCAGCTCGCCCTCTCCGAGGCGTTCCGCAACGTCGCCGCCACGGGCGCGCGGCCCCTGGCCGTCACCAACTGCCTCAACTTCGGCTCCCCGGAGGACCCGGGCGTCATGTGGCAGTTCGCCCGCGCGGTCGAGGGCCTGGCGGACGGGTGCCAGTACCTCGGCATCCCGGTCACGGGCGGCAACGTGAGCTTCTACAACCAGACCGGCTCCGCCCCCATCAACCCGACCCCGGTCGTGGGCGTCCTCGGCGTCCACGACGACGTGCGGCGCCGCGTGAACATGGGGCTCACCACCGACGGCGCCACCATCGCGCTGCTCGGCGAGACCCGCGAGGAGTTCGGCGGCTCGGAATGGGCCCACGTCGTCTACGGCCACCTGGGCGGCCTGCCCCCGCTCGTGGACCTCAAGGCCGAGACGGCGCTGGCCTCCGTCCTCGTCAGCGCCATCCGCGACGGGCTGGTGACCGTCGTCCACGACCTGTCGGACGGCGGCCTCTCCCAGACGCTGGTGGAGTCGTGCCTCCGCGGCAGCCTCGGCGCCCGCATCACCCTGCCGGGCGACCCGTTCGTCGCCCTGTTCAGCGAATCGGTGGCCCGCGCCATGGTCGCCGTCCGCCCCGGCGCCGAAGCGCGCCTGGCGGCCCTCTGCGAGTCCGCGGGCATCCCCGTGACACAGATCGGCGTGGCGGGCGGAGACTCCCTCACCGTGACGGGCCACGGCCCTGACGGCGACCAGCAGGAACTCTTCAGCATCCCCCTGTACGAACTACGCGAAGCCCACGAACGAACCCTCCCCAGCTACGCCGACTAACTCCCAGGCCAACTGAAGGGCGTCCGCACCAAGGCGGACGCCCTTCCTTGTCTTGTTCCTGATGTAGGCGATCGGTGGCGGGAGCGTCCGTGGGAGGCATATCGTCCCGGTCGGCGGGGTGCCCCACAGAAGGAGACGCCGGTGACCACGGAATCGAAGTCGACCCACTGGGGCAATCCCGAGATAGAACGCGCCGCCCGGAAGATTCTTGACGAGGGTCTGGGAAAGGGGCTGTCGGCGATCGAGCCGGACCAGCGCGCGTGGTCGCGGGCCACCGCGAGTGACCTGCACGCCCGGATCACCGCCAGCCCGGATGTCGGCTCCGGAACGTTCCTGACCAGGCTAAGAGATCAACTCAGCGGTTCCAGTCGCGCAACCCACCTGTTGTGCGCGGAGCTCATGTACCTCCAGGCGCTTCCCTTGACCAATGTGGGGGCGGATAGGAAGCGGGCGAACGTCAAGGCCGTCCTGGCCTGGACTGAGCCGCCCATCACCCTCCCGTCCGAGTTGGACGATGCCCTCGGCGCCCGTGGTGTCTTCAACGGCGGCATGGGATTCACGGTCATGCTCTGGAGCCAGTTGGGGTGGCTCCTGTCATTCGTTGAGCATTGGTGGGAACAGCCGCAGGAGACAAGAGCCGCCGCCCTGGAGGACCCGTGGGCTTTCCGGGATGTCGTCGCGTCCATCAAGACCGATCAGCCGGGCATCCGGAACTCGCTCCTGCACCTCGCATTCCCGGACACGTTCTTCCCTATCGTCAACCAGGACCACAAGCGCGCCATCCACCGCACCTTCGTCTCGTTGATTGCCGGCCCTTCCGGAGACGATCCGATCTCCATCGACCGCGATCTGCTCGCCATCCGGAACGAACAGGTGAGGCGATCCAACGGTGAGCGAGTCGCCTACTACTACGAGCCGTATCGCTCGCAATGGAAGAAGGCCGACGACAAGGTCCAGCGGGCATGGCTCGTCAGACCGGAGCCGGATGGTGAGGAGACCGTTTCGCGCTGGCGGGAGGAAGAACGCGTATCCCTGCCTGTCGCCTACCTCCCGGACCGTGGAGAGTCGCAGAAACTGGCGGAGATCCGAGCCATGGTGGACGATGCTTACGGCCATGAGGATTATCCCCGGCGACTTGCTCTGGCCTACGAGATCCACGCATTCCAGCAGCGGATGAAGGTCGATGATGTGGTGGTGGCCGTCTCCGGCGACCAACTGCACATCGGTCACATCACGGGGGAGTCGAGCCGCTCCGAAGGCGACGATACCTTTCTCGCGCGGCCCGTGGCCTGGTTCCCCGCGACGCACCCCGAGCCCGGCCTGCCGGCGCCCCTGGCCGCCGCCATCGGTCAGCCGGGTTTGGTGGTCGACATCACGAACGAGATCAAGAGTATCCACGACCTGTCTCCCGGTGACGGTTCACCGATGCCACCGAAACCAGAAACCGGCCGGGCGCGGGAACTGTCACCTGCCACCGCGGAACTGGCGAGCGAGGTTCACATGGACGTGGCTTGGCTGGATCGCATCATAGAAGTGCTCCAGACCCGGAGACAGATCGTCCTCTACGGCCCGCCCGGCACCGGCAAGACATATCTGGCGCGGGCGCTTGCCCGCCATCTCACGGCAAGCGACGCGGTCCGGCTGGTGCAGTTCCACCCTTCCTACGCTTACGAGGACTTCTTCGAGGGCTACCGCCCGGCGCTGACGTCCACGGACGCCGCCACGTTCCAGTTGATGCCGGGACCGATGCGAAAGCTGGCGTCCGATGCCAAGAGCAACCCCGGCAAGCCCTACGTGATGATCATCGACGAGATCAACCGGGCCAACCTCGCGAAGGTGTTCGGCGAGTTGTACTTCCTGCTCGAATACCGCGACGACTCGATCCAGCTCCAGTACTCGCCCGGTGACGCGTTCACGCTTCCCGGCAACGTCTTCTTCATCGGCACCATGAACAGCGCGGACCGGTCGATCGCCCTGATCGACGCCGCGATGAGGCGACGGTTCGCCTTCGTGGAGATGCATCCGGCGAGCCACCCGGTCAAGAACGTGCTACGCAACTGGCTGAAGGCCAACGGCAGCACGGACGACTCCAGGGCGGACCTCCTCGACGCCCTGAACGCCGAGATAGGGGTCGAGGGCCACGACTTTCAGATCGGCCCGTCCTACCTCATGGGCCCCGACGCCGAAAGCCCGGACGGCCTTGACCGCGTCTGGGAGTACTCGATACTTCCACTCCTCGAAGAGCACTACTACGGCCGCCTGTCTCGCGGGGAGGTGCACGACCGCTTCGGACTGACCGCGATCCGGGGCAAGAAGTGAAGGCGAACGGGGAATCGGTGGGGTCGCTGGCGGAGGACGACAACCACGGCAAGGTGGTCTCCGTCTCCTCCGCCACTGCAACGGCTCTCAGAAGGTCCGGGCTGCTTCGTGTGGAGCCGGAAGGCACGGACGGGAAATGGCGGCTGCTGCCTCATGGGAAGGTCGGCGCCGTGCGAGCCGGCGAGGTGGACGTGATGGTCACCCCGAAGGTCGGCATCGAGAGGTTGCTCTTCCTGCTGGGCTACGCGGCGAATCCGGGCTTCAGGCCGGACGACGTCCAAGGTGCCGCAGATGACGATCTGCTGCCGCTGATGGCCGAGTCGCTCGCCCGCCAAGCCGAACGAGCCCTCGCCGCCGGGGTCCTCCAGGGTTACGTGACGATCGACGACGCCCTCATGACGGTGCGGGGCCGTCCGAGGCTGGGCGACCAGTTGTCGCGCCGCCCGGGGATGCTCCTGCCGCTTGAGGTACGCCACGACGAGTACTCGGCCGACATCCCAGAGAACCGCGTCCTCCGCTCCGCGATGGAACGGATGCTCACAGGCCCCCGCCTGCCCGCCGGCACCCGGGCGCGCCTCATACACCTCTGCGGCCGCCTTGACGGCGTGGGGCGGCTCGATCCAGGCCGCCCGCCCCCGCACATACGTGAGACCCGCCTCAACGCCCGCTATCAACCCGCCCTGCGCCTAGCAGAACTCGTGCTCACGCATCAGTCTCTCGAAACCGGGCCGGGCCCCCTTACGACGGCTTCTTTCGTAGTGGACATGGCCAGAGTCTTCGAAGATTTCGTCACCACTGCGATGAGAGAGGCCCTCGCAGGCCGACCCGGAACGACCCATGGCCAATACCGAACGCACCTGGACGCGTCCCGGCTGGTCTCCGTGCGCCCCGACATCGTCCACACCGTCGACGGGACTCCGCGCATCGTTCTGGACGCGAAGTACAAGGTTCAGAAGGACGGCCCAGGCACCGACCTCTACCAAATGCTCGCCTACTGCACGACCCTCAACCTGAAGCGGGGTTGGCTCGCGTACGCCCAAGGCCCCACCACACCCCGCACATACCGCATTCGAAACACCGGCATCGAGGTAGTCGCCAGGCCCTTGGACCTGGCGACATCCCCGACCGAGTTGCTCAAACAGATCAGCCACCTGGCAGACGAGATCTGGGAACCACCCTCACCGCCTATGCGCCCCTGAAGCCCTCAAGGAGGGAGTCACGGCCCCCACTCGAAGCACAGGGCGGTATTTCCGCGATTGCCCCACGATTCCGACCTGCGAGGCTACGGGTCGGCTTGATCGACGCCCTCTCGGGAAAGCACGTGAGCTGCGGCCCTGGTCGGAGGGCCCCACAGCTAGAAGACCGAGATGTGGACGTGGTCGTAGTGGTTGGCGGTGTTGCCGCCTCGGTTGGCCATCATGCTCCAGCCGGGGTTGCGCATGTCGTAGATGCGCTGGCGCCAGATGACGTACTTGATGCCGAGGGCGCTGGCGTGGGAGATGGCGTACTCGGCGACCTGGTCGCCCTGGGTCCGGGCGCTGCCGCTGGCCATCACGCCGCCGGTCGTGACCATGAAGTCGCAGGCGTGGCCGGTGCCGTGGTCCTGGGGGTCGCCGGTGCTGCGGACGCAGCCGATGGTGGGGAAGGGGCCGAACTCCAGGTCGAGGGTGTTCTTGGTCTTGAGCATGCGGGGGGTGACGCCGCCCATGCCGGTGCTCGGCGACTCGGGCTTGTAGCGCTTGACCAGGGCCTGGATCTTGGTCTTGCGGCTCTTGAGGTCCTGGATCTCCTTCTTGACCTCGGCCATCTTCGCCTCGGCCTGCTTGCGGGCCTGGACCTGGTCCCTGACGAGCTTCTGGATCTGCTCGACCTTCGTGGCCTGGTTCTGGGCGAGGTGGCTGACGAGGCTGGCGTTGCTGAGGAGCTCGGTCGGGTCGGCGGACGACAGGAAGGTGACCGTGGGGTCCTCGCCGTTCATCATGTACTTGGTCGCGGCGAACCGGGCGACGACGTTGCGGGCCTCGACCAGGTCCCTTTCCAGGACCTTCGACTTGACGTGGGCCTTCTTGGCGGCGTACTGCGCGTCCTTGAGCTTGGCGAGGTCGCCGCCGAGCTCCTTCTCCAGCTGCTCGA
This sequence comes from Actinomadura sp. 6K520, assembly GCF_004349245.1. Taxonomy (GTDB): domain Bacteria; phylum Actinomycetota; class Actinomycetes; order Streptosporangiales; family Streptosporangiaceae; genus Spirillospora. The sequence continues at coordinate 21,249 of NZ_SMLC01000116.1, forward strand.
TCTGCCTGTTCAGCTTGGCGAACTTGGCGGCGTCGCCCGGGTCGAACGGTGCGGCGGCGGGTGCCGCGGCGCCGGCGGACGGTGTGGCGGTACCGAGCAGCGGCAGCGCGGTCGCGATCGCCACGAGAGCCAGGGTGGCGCGTCGTGCAGAACGCCTGCCAGTGGAGGCGGGGGTCTCCACGTGCATCTCCTCTCGTCACGGCCGAAGGTCAATGAACTTTAAAGAACCGTCTGGTGTCTCGCCAAGGCTAGACCCCTGAGGTGGGTGAGGCGGTGCGAAGCGCTGGATGCCCGGCTCCTTGCCTGGGAGCCGGGCCATCCTACGTGACGCGATTCACAGGTTCGCCTTGTAGACGAGCCGGTTCGCCTGCTGGCGCAGGCGCTTCAGGCTACGCGTGGAGTTGTCGTTGAGCCACTTCTGCACTTGCGGGAACGTGGCGGACTTGTGGGTGGACAGGTACAGGGCGGCGACTCCGCTGACGTGCGGGGCGGCCATGGACGTCCCCGTGAGGCCCTTGTGGCCGCCTCCGGGCCACGTCGAGTAGATGCCGTATCCGGGCGCGTTGATGTCGACGCACCAGCCCCAGTTGGAGAACGTGGCGCGGTTGTCGTACTTGGTCGTGGCGCCCACCGTCATGACCCAGCCCGCACCGGACGGCGAGAACTTGCACGCGTCGGCGTTGCTGTTGCCGGCGGCGACGGAGACGAACACGCCGGACTTGGACAGGTTCATGACGGCGGTGTTGAGGGCGTCCGACTTCGGTCCGCCGAGCGACAGGTTCGCGACTGCGGGCTTGGCGGCGTTGGTGCGCAGCCACTGGACGGCGGCGACCAGGTCCGACAGCGAGCCGTCGCCCTTGCAGTCCAGGACGCGGAGGGCGCGGACTCTGGCTCCCTTGGCGACGCCGTAGGTCTTGGCTCCGATGGTGCCCGCGACGTGGGTTCCGTGGCCGTTGCAGTCACGGCCGTCGCCGTTGAACCTGGGGGCCGTCCAGGCGATGGAGGCGCGGCCGCCGAAGTCCTTGTGCGTGACGTCCAGTCCGGTGTCGATGACGTAGGCGTTGACCCCGGCACCGGTGGATCTGTACGTGTAGGTCTTGGAGTAGTTCCGGGACCGCTGGTCGATGCGGTCGAGGCCCCAGGGCAGCGGTGCCCGCTGGGTGCCGTTGATGGAGACGATCTGGTCCTGCTCGATCGCGGCGACGCGGTCGTCGCGGCGCAGCTCGCCGAGCTGGTCGCCGTTCAGCCGCGCGGCGAAGCCGTTCAGGACGCCGTCGAAGCGCTTGACGCCGGCGGCGTCGACCTTCCTGGCGGCCGCGTCGGGGGACGCCCCGGCCTTCAGCGTGACGATGTACTGGCCGGGAACCGGGGTGCCCTGCGCCGCCGTCACCTCCACGAGTGATTCGGAGCCGGCGGCGAGCACGGGAAACGCGGCGGCGCCTCCCAGGCAGCTCGCGACGACTCCGGCCAGCAGCAGCCTTCGGTGGACAACCCGCAAGGCGGTCTCCTTCTCACCGGGAGCCCGCGCGCGGCGGCCCCACCACATGATCGATGCTTCGAATGCGGGGAAACCTTAGCGGAACTATCGAGATTTAGGACGGCAAACCGGGCATTTCCCGGGTGGTGCCGGGTGCTCAGCCGCGGATCAGCCGGCCTCCGTAGCCGAGGTTCGTCCCCGGCCGGCTCCACGTGTACTGCAGCGTCCCGTCCGGCTGCCGGGTGATCTGGACGACCCCGGACGTGCACGGCTTCCCGACGGTCAGGGACATCTTCAGCGCGCTCTCCGTGCCCCTGGTCATGCTGAGCGTGCCTTCGCAGCCTTCCCTGGGATAGATGGCGCGTCCTGTGGTGCCGCCCACCTCGAACGTGACCTCGACGGGGAACGAGGCGTTGCGGCTTGTGTTGACCAGGGTTCCCTTCCACGTCCCCCCAAAGGACGACGGGATCGTCGTCACCGGGCGGTTGTTGGACGCGTTGGCGCTGTCCGGGGGCGGCCCGTCATCGGCCTTGAGCTGGGGCCAGAGCACCAGCGCGATGATGGCGATCCCCACGCCGACGCCTATGAAGAGTGAAAGCGCGACACCGAGAACATGGTTGCTGGGCCGCCGCATCCTGGTCAGGGACGCCAGGGGAGAGGAACCGCGTCCACCCTCGTCACGCCCTCCTCCAAGGCCGGGGATGAGCGGGGCCGGGTCGGTGGTGTTCGCGTGGTCGTCCAGGTCGATGGCGTCGAAGGTGGCGGTCGGGTCCGGGCCGACCGCGTCGAGCCGCATGGTCTGGTCGCTCCGGTCGGGCTGCCGCGGCGCGAACGCGTCGAACGTCGCGGTCTCCTCGAAGGCGGACGGGTCCAGGTCCGCGCCGGACGGTGCGGCCGCGGTCTCGGGCTCCGGCGGGCGTGAGCGGCGCACGCGCGAGAGCTTCCCCAGCAGGGGCAGGGCCGGCGACGGAGCGGTCTCCTCGGCGGACGGTGAAGGGACGCCTGCGGGAGGGCCTGGGGGCGGTCTCTTA
>NZ_SMLC01000117.1 GCF_004349245.1 Actinomadura sp. 6K520
CGGGGCGGGGCGGCCGGGGGCGCGTCCCCGCACAGGACGTTCAGCGCGCGGGACGCCACCTCGGTGAGGTCGTCGATGCCGACCACAGCGTCCAGGAGCCCCTTGGCCGCGAGGTTCTCCGCGACCTGCACGCCGGCGGGGAACGGCTCCCCGTACAGGCCCTCGTACACGCGCGGCCCGAGGAAGCCGATCAGCGCGCCCGGTTCGGCCGCCGTCACGTGCCCCAGCGACCCCCAGGAGGCGAACACCCCGCCGGTCGTGGGGTGCCGCAGGTAGACGAGGTACGGCAGCCCGGCGGCGCGGTGCGCCCTGACGGCGGCGGTGATCCGGGCCATCTGGACGAACGCGGCGGTGCCCTCCTGCATGCGGGTCCCGCCGGACGACGGCGCGGCGACCAGCGGCAGGCCCCCGGCGGTGGCGCGCTCGACGGCGGCGACGATCCGGTCGGCGGTGGCGAGGCCGATCGAGCCGGCGAGGAAGCGGAACTCGGAGACGACGAACGCGATCCGGTGGCCCCGCAGGCGGCCCTCGCCGGTGATGACGGCCTCGTCGCACCCGCTGCGCTCGCGGGCGGCGGCGAGTTCCGCGCCGTAGGGCGACGCGGGGTCCGGCCCGGCGGGCGGGGTGTCCCACGACGTCCAGGTTCCATCGTCCAACACGCGGCGCAGCAGCTCGCGCGCGCCCACCCGTTCCGTCACGCGACCATCATGACCGCAGGGGCAGGTCAGCCGCCGGGCGGGGGACACTGGTGGGGCCTCCGGAGAAGGGAAACACACGGTGTCCGATGAGATCCACTTCGCCTCCGCCCGCGACCTGGCCCGCCGGATGCGGGCGCGGGAGCTGTCGGCGCGGGAGGTCGTCCAGGCGCACCTCGACCAGATCGACAGGACGAATCCCGAGGTCAACGCCATCGTCACGCTGATCGCGGAGGACGCGATGCGGCAGGCGCGGGAGGCGGACGAGCGGCTGGCCGCCGGGGAGCGGCCCGGTCCGCTGCACGGCCTGCCCGTCGCGCACAAGGACACCCACGCCACGCGGGGCGTCCGCACGACCTCCGGGTCGCCGATCTTCGCCGCGCACGTCCCCGACGCCGACGAGCTGGTCGTCGAGCGGATGCGGGCGGCCGGGGTGATCACGCTCGGCAAGACGAACGTGCCGGAGTTCGCCGCCGGGTCGCACACGTTCAACCCGCTGTTCGGCCTGACCCGCAACCCCCATGACCCGTCCCGCTCGGCGGGCGGCAGCAGCGGCGGGGCGGCCGCGGCGCTGGCGTGCGGCATGCATCCGGTCGCGGACGGCAGCGACATGGGCGGCTCGCTGCGCAACCCCGCGTCCTTCTGCAACGTCGTCGGGTTCCGCCCGTCGCCGGGCCGGGTGCCGTCGTGGCCGGTGCCGGCGGGCTGGTCGACGCTCGGCGTGCAGGGCCCGATGGCGCGCGAGGTGGCGGACGCGGCGCTGCTGCTGTCGGTGCTCGCCGGGCCCGACCCGCGCAGCCCGATCGCGCTGGAGACGCCCGGCTCGGCGTTCGCGGCGCCGCTCGGCCGCGACCTCGCCGGGCTGCGCGTCGCCTGGTCCCCCGACCTCGGCGGGGCGGTCCCCGTGGACCCGGCCGTCACCGGCGTCCTCGAACCGGCCGCGAAGGTGTTCGAGGACCTCGGCTGCGCCGTCGAGGAGGCGTGCCCCGACCTGTCGGGGGCGGACGAGGTCTTCCGGACGCTGCGCGCCTGGCACTGGGACATCGCGCTCCGCCCGCTCCTCGACGAGCGCCGCGCGGACTTCAAGTCCTCCCTCGCGGCGAACATCGACGCGGGGCGCTCCCTCACCGGCACCGACCTCGGCCGGGCCGAGGTGCTGCACACGGCCCTGTTCCACCGGGTCCGGGAGTTCTTCGAGCGGTACGACGCGCTGCTCCTGCCGGTCAGCCAGGTGCCGCCGTTCGACGCCGCGCTGGAGTACCCGGAGGAGGTCGCCGGGGAGCCGATGCACGACTACCTGGAGTGGATGCGGTCGTGCTTCCTCATCTCGGCGACCGGCTGCCCCGCGCTGTCGGTGCCCGCCGGCTTCACCGGGGACGGGCTGCCGGTCGGGATGCAGATCGTCGGGCCGCACCACGCGGACTTCGCCGTCCTGCAGATCGGGCACGCGTTCGAGCAGGCCACCCGGCACGGGAGGCGCCGCCCGCCGCTCACCGGCGGGTGACCGGCCCGGTCAGGACTCGTCGAGCGGGATGCGCAGCACGAACCGCGCGCCCCGGTCGCTGTCGGCCGCGACGAGCGACCCGCCGTGCGCGCGGGCGATGTCGCGGGAGATCGTCAGCCCGAGGCCGGTGCCGCCGCGGTCGAGCTCACGGCTCTCGGCGAGCCGGTGGAAGCGCCAGAAGATCCGCTCCCGGTCCTCGGGGGCGATCCCGGCACCGTCGTCCAGGACCTCCAGCACGGCGTGGGACCCGTCCGCGGTCACGGTCACCCAGATCCGTGCCGCGGCGTGCCGCTCGGCGTTGTCGAGCAGGTTCGTCAGCACCCTGACCAGGTGGTGGGGCGTGACCCGGACCATGACCCCCTCCTCCGTGTCGACCTCGACGGGAACCCGCCGCGTGCGCCGCAGCACCTCGGCGCGGACCAGCGCCCCGAGATCGACCCGCTCCCGCCCGACGTGCACGCCCGCGCCGAGCTTCGCCAGGATCAGCAGGTCGCCGACGATGCCCTGCAGCCGGTCGGCGTCGGCGAGCGCCGCGCGGGCGACCGCCGGCCAGTCCTCGTCCTCGGGGTGTTCCAGCGCCAGCTCCAGCTGGACGCGGAGCCCCGTGAGGGGGCTGCGCAGCTCGTGGGAGACGTCCGCGACGAAGCCGCGCTGCCGGTCGAGGACGTCCTCCAGCCTGCTCAGCGTCACGTTCACCGACTCGGCGAGCTCCGACACCTCGTCGTCCGGCTGGGGGACGCTCACCCGGCGCTCCGGGGCGCGGCCGGTGATCTCGGCGAGCTCGGCGCTCATCACCCGCACCGGGCGCAGTGCCCGCCGCACCGCCACCGACACGGTGTAGGCGACCGCCGCCGCGCCGAGGACCACCACCGCCGTCAGCAGGCCGATGAACAGGCCCCGGTACTGGGCGAATTCGCGGATGGGCGTGCCCGCGTGCACGATCCGCCAGCCGTTCGGGGTCCACACGCGTTGCGTGACCAGGTAGGCCTCGCCCTCGTTCGGGATTCGCACGGTGCGGTAGACGGGATCGTCCGGCACGCGCGGATCGGACACCTGCAGCGGGCCGTACTCGTCAAGCTGACTGCTGGCGGCGAGCACGGTGCCCACGTCGTCCACCACCTGCAGGAGCGTGAACTCCGGGTCCTCGACGCGCAGCCTGCCCCGGGGGTCGGTGGCGCGGACGAGCGCGGACAGTTCGTTGATCGCGGTGGCCCCCTGATTCTGCAGGTTGTCGTACACGGTGGAACGGACCACCTGGTAGAAGAGCACGGCACCGGCCGTGAGCAGGAGGGCGACGAAAAGGGTCGCGATGGCGGTCACGCGGGTCCGCATCGACCAGCGTGAGGGCGACCACCGGTCCCCGAAGATCCGCACCCCGCGCCCTGCCCCCTTTCCGGCCCGCACGCGGCACCGTCGTGCCGCTCTCGTCGCCTGGGGGGTGAACGCAGAACTGGATGTTGCCGGACGATTGCCCTGCGAAACATCGTCCGCACCGGATGGACACCCGCGTGAACGGCACCTCCCACCCCTGGGGCTCCGGCCACGCGGGCATCTCCTCCGGTGCGGGCAACCCGCCCGCCACCCGCGCGCCGAGGAGGAAATCCGACGGGGACCGGGCCGGCTGCCGAACCACTCCCCACTCTGCACGCCCCCGGTGCACGGGACGCTACATCGACGTGACGATCACGTTTCCGCACCTCCCGGAAGAACACCCCCATAATTCGCCGCCGATCGGGGATAGGCGGACAGGAGAGAGACAAGGGAGCCGGAACACCCCATGAACGGACACATCGCGCCGCTGGAACCCGCCGACCCCCGGGAGGTCGCCGGGCACACGCTGCTGGGCCGTCTCGGGTCCGGCGGCATGGGGCTGGTCTACCTCGGCGCCGATCCCGACTCGGGCGGGCGCGTCGCGGTGAAGACCATCCATCCGCATCTCGCGGGCGATCCCTCCTACCGGCGGCGGTTCAAGGACGAGGCGTACCTCGCCAGCCGCGTCGCCTCGTTCTGCACCGCGCGGGTCCTCGCGCACGGCGAGGAGGACGGCCGCCCCTACCTCGTCACCGAGTACGTGGGCGGGGTGTCCCTGCACAGCCGGCTCGTCGGCGAGGGCCCGCTGCCCGCCGCCGACCTGCACGGCGTCGCCGTGGGGGTCGCGTCGGCGCTCGCGGCGATCCACGCGGCGGGGCTCGTGCACCGCGACCTCAAACCGGCCAACGTGATGCTGACCCTGTCGGGGTGCCGCGTCATCGACTTCGGCATCGCGCACAGCCAGGACGCCCGCACCGCGGCCGCCACATCCGGGCAGGTCCTCGGTACGCCCGGCTGGATGGCGCCCGAGGTGCTCATCGGCGGCCCCGCGACGCCCGCGGCGGACGTCTTCGCGTGGGGCTGCCTCATCGCCCACGCGGGGACGGGACGAATGCCGATCGGCGGCGACCCCGCCACCCTCTGCACCGCCGTCGACGATCCCGACCTGTCCGGGCTGCCGGAGTCGCTGGTCCCCGCCGTGCGGTCGGCGCTGGCGAAGAACCCGGCCGAGCGTCCCAGCGCGTCCGAGCTGCTGCTCACCCTGGTGGAGCAGCAGGCACCGGACGCCGGTGACCACCGGCGGGCGGTCCCGGCGCCCCCGGTGCGGACACCGACGCCGGTCCCGCCGCGTCCGTCCGGGCGGGAGGGCCGGCGGGACACCGCCACCAAGGCGTTCACGCCGCCGGGTGTGGCGGACACGACGACGTCCAGGCGAACCCGGCTGCTGGCGGGCGCGGGTGCGGCGGCCGGAACCGCGCTGATCGGCGCCATCATCGCCGGTCGGACGCAGGGCAGGAACGAGCCGCGGCGCTAGGTCAGGTGCGCCAGATCAGGACGAGGGCGCAGTCGTCGTCACGGGCCGCGGCCATCGTCTCCACCAGTTCCCGTGCCCCGCTGCCGAACCCCTGGGGGACGAGCCGCTCCGCCTCCCCCAGCAGCCGGTCGATGCCGGCGTCCAGGTCGCTGCCCGGTGACTCCACCAGCCCGTCGGTGTAGAGGAGCAGCGCGTCGCCGGGCCGCAGCATCCCCCGTTCGGGGACGCACCGCAGATCGGGCACGACCCCCAGCACGACGCCCTTGGCGGTGCCGACCCGCCAGGCGCCGGTGCCCGCGTCGAACTGGACGGCCGGCGGATGGCCCGCCGACTCGACCGTGTACTCGCCCGTCCTCATGTCGACGACGACGTGCACGGCCGTGACGAATCCCTCGTCCCACCGCTGGCGGTGGAGGTAGTCGTTGCAGGCGGGCAGGAAACGTTCGGGCTGGACCGATCCAAGCAGTCCGCCGAAGGCGCCCGACAGCATCAGCGCGCGGGTTCCCGCGTCGGTGCCCTTCCCGGAGACGTCGACCAGCGCGACCTCCAGGGTGTCGCCGTCGAACGCCGACACCACGAAGTCGCCGCCGAACGAGGACCCTCCGGCCTGCAGCAGCACGACCTGGGAGTCCCAGCCGTCCGGCAGCTCGGGCATCTCCCCCTGGCGCTTCAGCCGGTCGCGCAACTCCAGCAGCATCGAGTCGCCGCGGAGTCCCTGCACGCCGAGCTTCTGGCGCGTCCGGGCGAGGGTGAGGGCGAGCACCGCGGTGATCGTCAGCGTGGCGGCCATCCCGATGCCGATCCCGGGGACGTCCAGCCAGGCGTTGTAGGAGCTCACCGCGGCCACGACGGCGAGCAGCGCGACCAGGCTGCGCACCTTCAGCAGCAGCCCGCCGCCGAGCACGATCAGCACCTGGAGCCCCGAGGGGGCGATGCCCCGGGTGTCGTTCGCCGTCGCGATGCCGATGCCGATCGCGAGGAGCGCCAGGGCCGCGAAGACGTAACGCTCCCTGGTCAGCCTGCCCCGCCGCAGCCACCGGTACAGCGCCACGAGGACCGGAACGCGGCGCAGGGCGGCACGCACTCTCGGCGGAAGGGCGTGCACCAGTCGTTGAAGCATGACTCCGGCACTGTATCGAGCAAACCCGCCGCCGCGCCGGTATCCACACCACCGGTGACCTTTTGCAACGGTCCAGCTACGTTTTCTCCGGGTAGGGATAGGTGATACGGGAAAGGGGCGGCACATGGGACAGCCGGGAATGCGGATCACGGTCGACGCGGCGATGCGGGCGCGGGACGTCTCGCGAACGAGGCCCGACGGCGCGGAGCCGGCGGCCGGCGATCCGGGCACGCGCGGGAACCCCGCCAAGGCGGCCGAGACGCCCCGGCGGACGAAGGCCGCCAAGAACGAGCGGCGCCGCCTCGGCAAGCGCGGCGGCGCCCGCAAACCCCCGGCGAACGGCCTCTAGGGCAGCGGGGGGAGTTCGCCGGTGCGCTCGTAGTCGCCGAGCATCTCGATCCGGCGGGTGTGCCGCGGCTCGCCGGAGTACGCGGTTCCGACGAACAGCTCCACGAAGCGGGTGGCGGTGTCCAGGTCGTGCTGGCGGGCGCCGAGGCTGATGACGTTCGCGTCGTTGTGCTCGCGGGCGAGCGTGGCGGTGGCCTCGCTCCAGACGAGCGCGGCCCGCACGCCCTCGACCTTGTTGGCGGCGATCGCCTCGCCGTTGCCGGACCCGCCGACCACCACGCCGAGGGTGCCCGGCTCCGCCGCCGTCCGCTCGGCGGCCCGCAGGACGAACGGCGGGTAGTCGTCCGTGGCGTCGTACTCGAACGCGCCGCAGTCGACGGCCTCGTGCCCGTTCTCCTTCAGCCAGGAGAGCAGGTGCTCCTTCAGCTCGAAGCCGGCATGGTCGCATCCAAGAAACACGCGCATGGGCCCGATTCTCGCAGCCCCCGGCGGGCGGCGCGCGCGGGGGTCGGCGTCATCGCGCCCTTGCTCAGCCGTCGTCGCGTTTGCGGTCGACGATCGTCCGGTCGGGCAGATTGAGGTCGTCGTCCTCCGGGTCGTCCTTGGGGACGTCCGCCCCGGGCTCCGCCTCGGCCGCGTCCTTGTCGCGGTCATCGGTGTCGGCACGCTCGGCCTCGGACGCCTCCGGTTCCTCCGGCGCCGGCGGTGCCGGTTGCGCGGCCTGCTGCTGCTCCGCGGCCTGCTGCTGCTCCGCGGGCTGCTGCTGCCCCGCGGCCTGCTGCGGCGGCGGGGCGGGCGGCGCGCCGAACTGCTGCGGCGCCCCCGGCTGCTGGGGGACGGCCGGGGCGCCCCACTGCGGCTGCTGCGGCGGCTGCCCCTGCGGGGGAACGTACGGGACCGCCGACGGGTGCATCGGCTGCTGCGGCATCCCCTGCTGCGGCACCTGGGCGCCCGGCTGCGGCGGGGCATAGGGCTGCCCGCCGTACGGCTGCCCCGCGTACGGCTGAGGCTGCTGCGCCCCGTACTGCTGCTGGGCGCCGTAGGGCTGCTGGGCGGCGGCGCGCGGGCGGGTGACCAGGAAGCCGGCGAGCGCGCCGAGGCCCGCGATCCAGCCGAACAGGACGCCGAAGCTCGCGCCGTTGCCGATCGTGATCCAGATGGTGCGGCTCGTCATCATGCCGGGGATGTCGAGCGCCCAGGCCACCAGGGCGCCACCGATGACGCCGGCGACCCCGCCCGCGACGGCGGTGGCCCACCAGCCGGTGATCAGCGCGCCGAGCACGCCGCCGCGCGGGTCGATCGCCCGCGCGCCGGCGAACACCAGCAGCGCCAGGAGGACGAGGAACAGCAGGAGTGCGAAGTCCAGGGCGAAGACGTAGCTCCAGTTGCTCTGTCCCGCCGTCAGCCGCCACTGTGGGAACTGGAAGGCCGCCACCAGCGGGCCGATGCCGCTGCCGTGGTCGAGGTCGTCCCGGATCGCGTCGACCACCCACTGGTTGTTGAAGAGCAACGCCAGAAGGGCGATGGGCGCCACCGCGCCGCCCGCCATGGCCACCATCCGCCGCATCGTCATGGCGGGCAGATTAGTGGCGATCCGACGCTGCCGGTAGGTCCCGCGCTACCCGGGGTAGGCGGCGGGGAAGCGGAATCCGTGGTCGATCTGCTCTTCCAGGTTCTCCCCCGTCGCGCCGTTCGCCCAGCGCCGCGCGTTCTTGACGTGGAACTCGACGGCCTGCCGCTGGTACCTGTCCCAGTCCTTGACGCACGCGTCGACCTCGGCGCGCATCCGGTCGAGGGCGGCGACGTTCCCGTCCTCCAGCGCGAAGCCCGCCCGGCCCTGCTCCAGCGCCCGGACGGCGGTGGACTGGCCGATCCAGGTCAGCAGGTCGTCCCCGACGTGCTCCCGCAGGTACGCGACGTCGTCCTCGGACTGGACCTTGTTGCCGACGACGCGGATGGCCACGTCGTAGTCGCGGGCGTACTCGGTGTACTGCCGGTAGACGCCGACGCCCTTCCGGGTCGGCTCGGCGACGAGGAACATCAGGTCGAACCGCGTGAACAGCCCGGAGGCGAACGTGTCGGCCCCCGCGGTCATGTCGACGACGACGTACTCGCCGGGCCCGTCCACGAGGTGGTTGAGGTAGAGCTCCACCGCACCGGTCTTCGAGTGGTAGCAGGACACGCCGAGGTCGTCGTCGTTGAACGGCCCGGTGGCGAGCAGCGTGACGCCGTGCACCTCCTGCCCGGCCTCGTGGAACGGGTCGTCGCCGCGGAACCGCAGCAGCCGCGAGCCCCGGCCGGGCGGGGTGGTCTTGACCATCGCGGACGCGGCGGAGATGCGCGGGTTGGCGCCGCGCAGATGCTCCTTGAGCTCGGGGAGCCGGTCGCCCAGCGCGGGGATCTTGGCGGCGAGGCCCTCGTCGAGGCCGAGCGCGACGCCGAGGTGCTGGTTGATGTCGGCGTCGACGGCGACCACCGGAAGCCCGCACCCGGCGAGGTGCCGGACGAACAGCGACGACAGGGTGGTCTTGCCGCTGCCGCCCTTGCCGACGAATGCAACCTTCACATTACCCTCTTTTCGGATATGAAAACCGTTACCAGTGTCAGGGAATCGAGTCTGGCGGAGGGTGCCGGAGGAGGCAAGCGGAACGGCCGAGGACCGCCCGGATCGGCGGGCGGATCAGCGGACGGCGGCGGCGGGGTCGAACCCGAACGGCAGTTCCAGCCGGTGCGCGGCCAGGAGATCGGCGTCCGTCAGCAGGTCCCGGGTGGGACGGTCGGCCGTGATGACGCCGCCGGAGAGGATCACCGACCGCGGGCACAGCTCGGCCGCGTACGGGAGGTCGTGCGTGACCATCAGGACCGTCACGTCCAGGCCCAGCAGGATCTCCGCCAGTTCGCGGCGGCTCGCCGGGTCCAGGTTGGAGGACGGCTCGTCCAGGACGAGGATCTCCGGCTCCATCGCGAGGACGGTCGCGACCGCGACGCGCCGGCGCTGCCCGAAGCTCAGATGCTGCGGCGGCCGGTCGGCGACCTCCTGCATGCCGACGGCGGTCAGCGCGGCACGGACCCGGCGGTCCAGCTCGGCGCCGCGCATCCCGAGGTTGGCCGGGCCGAACGCGACGTCCTCCCGCACGGTCGGCATGAACAGCTGGTCGTCGGGGTCCTGGAAGACGATGCCGACGCGGCGGCGGATCTCCCGCAGCGCCTTCTTGTCCCCGGGGTCCACCGCGAGACCGCCGACCCTGACCTCGCCCAGCCCGCCGTGCAGGATGCCGTTCAGGTGCAGGACGAGCGTCGTCTTCCCGGCGCCGTTCGGCCCGAGCAGCGCGACCCGCTCGCCGCGCCCGACCGCGAGGTCGACGCCGTAGAGGGCCTGCGTGCCGTCGGGGTAGGCGTAGGCGAGGCCCGTCACCTCCAGGGACGGGGTCATGGCGCGATCCACGCGGTGAGGGCGACGAGCGCGGCGGCCGAGGGCAGCAGGGCGGCGGCGGTCCACTGCGCGGCGGTCGCGCCCACGTCGTGCATGACGGGCATGCGGCCGTCGTACCCGCGGCTCACCATCGCCAGGTGGACGCGCTCGCCCCGCTCGTAGGAGCGCAGGAAGAGCGCGCCGACCGACCGGGCGAGCACGCGCGTCGCGCGCAGGTCGCGCGCCTCGAAGCCGCGGGACGCCCGCGCGACCCGCATCCGCCCCAGCTCGGCGGCGACGACGTCGACGTAGCGGAGCATGAACGTGGCGATCTGCGTGATGAGCGGCGGCATCCGGAGCCGCTCGATGCCGAGCAGCAGCAGCCGCGGCTCGGTCGTCGCGGCGAGCAGGATGGACGCGACGACGCCGAGGGTGCCCTTGGCGAGGATGTTCCAGGCGTCCCACAGCCCGCCCTGGCTGACCTGCAGCCCCAGCACGGTGACCCGCTCACCCTGCGCGACGAACGGGATGAGGAACGCGAACGCGACGAACGGGATCTCGATCACGGTGCGCCGCGCCACCGTCGGGAACGGCACGCGGGCGAGCAGCGCGACGGCCGCGAGCAGCAGCGCGTACACACCGAACGCCCACATGCGCTCGCGCGGGGTGGCGACGACCAGCAGCACGAACGCCACGACCGCGACGATCTTGGTCTGCGGCGGCAGCCGGTGCACCGGTGAGGCGCCCGGCACGTACAGCCGGTGCGCGTGTCCCGCGCCCACTACCCCTGCCCGGACGTTCCCGCCGGCGCCTTCTCCCCCGGCTCCCCGGCGGGGTCGCGCCGCCGCAGGGCCCAGAACAGCCCGCCGCCGACCAGCAGGACGGCCCCGACCCCGATGACGCCGGACAGCCCGACCGACGCCCACTCGTTGCCGACGCCCTTGACCCCGTAGTCGCCGAGCGGGGAGTCGCCGAGCGCGTGGTCCTTCTCCTCGGCGCTGATGCCCTCCTCCTCGGCGACCTTCTCCAGCCCGTCCGGGCTGGAGCTGGCGTAGTAGCTGACGATCCCGGCGAGGACGAGGGAGACCAGCAGGAACCCGGCGAGGAAACGCTTGGTGGTCATCTGGCTGCTCCTCCTCAGACCTGGGACGTCGCGGGCCGGGCGGTACGCAGCTCGGCCGGTTTCAGCAGGCCGCGCGCCCCGTACACGAGGTCGGGCCGGACGGCGAGCACGCTCGACACGGTCACCGCGGTGATCAGCGCCTCGCCGATGCCGATCAGCACGTGGACGCCGAGCATCGCCGCGGCGACCGTCCCGATCGACACGTCCGCGGTCCCGCCGACCGCGTAGATCAGCGTGAAGGCGAGCGCGGAGGCGGGCACCGAGAGGAGGGCCGCGACGAACGCCGCCCCGGACACCGACGCCCTGGTCTTGGGCAGCACCCGCAGCAGCAGCCGGAACGTCCCGTAGCCGACGACGACCGTGACCAGCGCCATGAGGATGATGTTGACGCCGAGCGCGCTGAGGCCGCCGTCCGCGAACAGGAGCGCCTGCAGGATCAGCACGACCGACACGGCCACCATGCCCGCGTAGGGCCCGACGAGGATCGCCGCGAGCGCGCCGCCGAGCAGGTGCCCGCTGGTCCCGGCGGCGACGGGGAAGTTGAGCATCTGCGCGGCGAACACGAACGCCGCCGTCAGCCCCGCGAGGGGCGCGGTCCGGTCGTCCAGCTCGCGCCGCGCTCCGCGCAGCGCGATCCCGACGCCGGCCACCGCGACCACGCCCGCCGCGAGCGACACGGGCGCGTCGATGAAGCCATCAGGTACATGCACCTACCGCCACCGCCTTACCGGTTCTGCCGACCCACCCAGTGTGCGGCGTCTCGACCGTAGTTGCAACACTCTCGCAATAGCAAGAGATGTGTGGCTTGCGGGCGACCGCGCCCCGTGCGGGATCAGTCGAAGATCGGGTCCCGGGTGCGGCTGCGCTTCAGCTCGAAGAAGCCGTCCGTGGCCGCCACCGCCACGACCCCGTCCCAGAGCCGGGCGGCGGCCTCGCCCCGCGGGACCGGCGACACGACCGGGCCGAAGAACGCGCTGCCCTCGACCTCGATCACCGGGGTGCCGACCTCCTGGCCGACCCGGTCGATGCCGTCCTTGTGGGAGGCGCGCACGGCCTCGTCGTAGGCGGTCGACTCGGCGGCGTCCGCGAGGGCCGGGTCGAGCCCGGCGGCGGTCAGCGCCGCCTCGAAGTAGGGGCGGCCGAACTCCTGCTTCTCGTGGTGGCGGCGCGTGCCCAGCTCGGTGTAGAGCCGGCCGAGCGCCTCCGGCCCGTACTTCTGCTCCGCGGCGATGCACACGCGCACCGGGCCCCAGGCGTCCTTGAGACCCCTCCGGTACTCCTCAGGGACGTCCTTGTCCTCGTTGAGGACGGAAAGGCTCATCACGTGCCAGCGCACTTCGATCGGGCGCAGCTTCTCCACTTCGAGGATCCAGCGGGAGGTGATCCACGCCCACGGGCACAGCGGGTCGAACCAGAAATCGACGGGGGTGACAGCGTCCTTGGCCAACGTCGCCTCCTACAGCGAGAAACAGGGTGTTTGAGGCGACAACCAAGCCGCCGCGATCCCGATTCCCGCCCGGGTAAAGGTTCCAATGCCCGTGGCGGGCGGGCCGGATCGGCGTCCGGTTGGTAGACATGGGGGAACCAAGCGAATGAAGCCGACCAAGGAGTTCATGTGGCAGGCAACCTCACGCGCGACGAGGCGCGGGAACGGGCCCGGCTGCTCACCGTCGAGTCGTACACGGTCGACCTGGACGTGACGACGGGTGAGGAGGGTTTCGGCTCCACCACCGTGATCCGGTTCGGCAGCGCGGAGGCCGGCGCGTCCACGTTCGTCGACCTGCACGGCGCCGTCGTGCGCGAGGCGACGCTGAACGGCAAGGCCCTGGATCCCGCGTCCTATGACTCCGAGAAGGGCCGCCTGCCGTTGCCGGATCTGGCCACGGAGAACGAGCTCCGGGTCGTGGCCGACTGCACGTACTCCCGTTCCGGTGAGGGCCTGCACCGGTTCGTGGACCCGGTCGACGGAAGCGTCTACCTGTACTCGCAGTTCGAGACGGCCGACGCGCACCGCATGTACACGTGCTTCGACCAGCCCGACCTGAAGGCGACGTTCGAGTTCACGGTGCAGGCCCCCTCGGAATGGGAGGTCGTCACCAACGAGGCTCCCACCTCGGCCGAGGGCGGAACGTGGCGCTTCCCGCCGACGCCGCGGATGTCCACCTACATCACCGCGCTCGTCGCCGGGCCGTACCACGTCGTCCGGGACGAGTACCGCCGCGACGACGGCACCGTCATCCCCCTCGGCGTGTTCTGCCGCGCGTCGCTGGCCGAGCACCTCGACGCCGACGCGATCGTGGACGTGACCCGCCGCGGGTTCGCCTACTTCGAGGAGGTCTTCGGCCGGGAGTACCCGTTCGGCAAGTACGACCAGCTGTTCGTCCCCGAGTTCAACGCGGGCGCGATGGAGAACGCGGGCGCGGTCACGTTCCTGGAGGACTACGTCTTCCGGTCGCGGGTCACCGACGCGGCCTACGAGCGGCGCGCCGAGACGATCCTGCACGAGATGGCGCACATGTGGTTCGGCGACCTGGTCACCATGCGCTGGTGGGACGACCTGTGGCTGAACGAGTCGTTCGCCACGTACATGAGCGTCCTGTGCATGGCCGAGGCCACCCACTGGACCTCGGTGTGGACGACGTTCGCGAACCTGGAGAAGGCGTGGGCGTACCGGCAGGACCAGCTGCCGTCCACCCACCCGATCGCCGCCGACATCCCCGACATCCGCGCCGTCGAGGTCAACTTCGACGGGATCACCTACGCCAAGGGCGCGTCCGTCCTGAAGCAGCTCGTGGCCTATGTCGGCCTCGACAACTTCCTGGAGGGGGTGCGGCGCTACTTCGACCGGCACGCGTGGGGCAACACCGTCCTGACCGACCTGCTGGGCGCGCTGGAGGAGATGTCCGGCCGCGACCTCGCCGCGTGGTCGAAGGAGTGGCTGGAGACCGCGGGCGCCAACACGATGCGGCCCGAGTACGAGCTGGACGGCGACGGGAACTTCGCGTCGTTCGCCGTTCTGCAGGAGGCCAAGGCCGACTACCCGACGCTGCGCTCGCACCGCCTCGCCATCGGGCTCTACGACAGGACCCCCGAGGGGATCGTCCGGCGGGAGCGGGTCGAGCTGGACGTGGTGGGCGCCCGGACGGAGGTCCCGCAGCTCGTCGGCAAGAAGCGTCCCGACCTCGTCCTGGTCAACGACGACGACCTCACCTACGCGAAGATCCGGCTCGACGGGTATTCGCAGGCCGCCCTCGTCGAGAGCATCGGCGACATCAGGGAGAGCCTGCCGCGTGCGCTGTGCTGGTCGGCGGCCTGGGACATGACGCGCGACGCCGAGATGGCCACCCGCGACTACGTCCGGCTCGTCGCGAAGGGCATCCGCGGCGTCACCGACATCGCGGTCACGCAGACGCTGCTGCGGCAGGCGCGCCTCGCCGTCCAGCAGTACGCCGACCCGGCGTGGCGCAACGAAGGCCAGGCGCTCCTGGCCGACACCCTGGCGGACCTGGCCCGCGACGCCGAGCCGGGTTCGGACCTCCAGCTCGCCTACACCCAGGCGTTCGCCGGGTCCGCGGTATCGGACGACCATCTGGCGTTCGTCCAGGGGCTGCTGGACGGCACCCAGGTCCTCGACGGCCTCACCGTCGACACCGACCTGCGCTGGACGCTGCTGCGCCGCCTCGTCGTCACCGGCAAGGCGGCCGAGGCGGAGATCGACACCGAGCACGAGCGGGACCGCACCGCCGCGGGCGAGCGGCACGCCGCCGCCTGCAAGGCCGCGATCCCGTCCGCCGAGGCGAAGGCCGCCGCGTGGGAGCGGATCGTGTCCGGCGACCTGCCCAACGCCGTCTTCCGGGCCACGCTCGGCGGTTTCGTGGAGCCCGACCAGGCCGGCCTGCTGGTGCCCTACGTCGACCGGTACTTCGCCGAGGTCGGGCGCGTCTGGCGGGAGTGGAGCAGCGACATGTCCCAGACGTTCGCGGAGGTCGCCTACCCCTTCCTGGTCATCGAGCAGTCCACCGTGGACCGCACCGAGTCCTACATCTCCGAGGAGAACCCCCCGCCCGCGCTCGCCCGGCTCCTGTCGGAGGGACGCGACGGCGTCGCCCGCGCACTGCGCGCCCGCGCGAAGGACGCCGCGTCCGCCTGAGGCGGTCACCCGGATCCGCCCGCGGGGGAGGTATCCCCCAGCCCCCGTGACCGTGGGATCGTTGACGGTCACGGGGGCAGGGACGCGGGGAGGGGATCGCGTTGGAGACCGCACAGGACGTTCTGACGGCGCTGGCGCGGCGGTACGCGTTCGGTGACCTGGCCGCGCTGATCGCGCAGGGCACCGTCGTCCCCGACCACGACGCCGGCACCGTCGCCGCCCTCTGCGCGTTCGGGCAGCGCGTCCTCGACCTGGACGCCGAGGACTTCGGGATGCCCGAGGCCACCGGCGAGGTCCCCCGCGACCTGCTCGACCGCGCCCGTGCCAGCCGCATGCCGCAGGCACCGCGGGAACGCCCGCGCGGTGCCCTCGCCAGCCTCCGCCCCGCCTACGCCCTCCTGCTGGAGGTCATCGCGATCCGCTGGCACCGCCGCGACATGGCCGCGCTCGTCGCGGCCGTGCACATCGCCGGCGAGTACCTCCCCCTGCTCGCGTGGGAACCCGTCCTCGGCCACGCCGGCGACCCCGCCCGCATCGGCGCCGCCGTGACGGGCGAGGGCAGCCGCTTCGGCGTCCCCGTCGAGCCGGGCTCGGCCCGCATGTGCGACCACACCCGCCCGGAACGCGCCGCCTGCGAGCGGGCCCTGCGCGTCGCGCGGGAACCGGCGCCCGGCTGGCGCGCCTACCTCGACCGGCAGCACAGCCAGGTCGCCTCCGCCCTCGGCGACTGCGCGGCCGGCTGCCGCACCCCCTGCACGGTCATGACCCGGCTGGACGGCCCGGTCCGGGCGGACCTCACCGATCGCTGCAAGCTGGCCGCCGGCTTCGCCGACGGCGCCCTGGTGAAACTGCGGCACGCCGCGCCGGTCGGCCACGGGTTCGGGGTCCCGTCCCCGGAGGAGGTCCGGACGGCCTGGACCCGCGCCCGCACCTCCCTGTCCCGCCACTCGCTGGGGCACAAGGCCATGGCCGGCGCCGACGCCTCCTACCCGCTGCCGGGCCTTCCCGAGCTCTTCTCCGCGATCGCCGCGGACGAACTGCGTCCCGACACCCTCCTCCGGGACGTCACCACCCGCATCACCGCGACCCTCGCCTGAGGCCCGGGTCGACGAAGGCGGCGCCGAGGTCCTCCAGGAAGACGGGGTCGCCTTCGGCATCGGCCAGGGGGACGCGCCAGTTGGGGTACTCGTCCGTGGTGCCCGGCTGGTTCTGGGTGCGGCGTTCCCCGACCGCGTCGGCGAGGGAGACGCCCCTCAGCCGGGCAGGGGTGCGGCCCAGGAAGGCGTGCAGGGCGGCGACGATCTCCCCGTCGTGGGCGGTGGAGCCGTCCGCCAGGGCGCGCATGATGTCGGCGGGCGGCGTCGCCAGCAGCTCCTCGTCGTGCAGCAGGGCCAGCCAGTCCCCCAGCTGGCGGCGGTGGTCGTCCTCCTCCTCGGCGCGGGAGCGGGTGAGGAGGCCGAGCCGGTCGCGGAGGGCGATGTGGTCGCCGTGGACGAAGCCGGTGACGGGCGGCATGTCGTGGGTGCCGACGGTGGCGAGGGAGAGCTCGCGCCACTGGGCGGGCGGCTTGGGACGCCCCTCCCCGCCGCGCTCGAACCAGAGCAGGGACGTCCCGAGGACACCGCGGTCGGCCATGGCCTCCCGCACCTCGGGCTCGACGGTGCCGAGGTCCTCGCCGACGACCACGGCGCCGAAGCGTTCGGCCTCCCAGGTGAGGCAGCCGAGCAGGGCGTCGCGGTCGTAGCGGACATAGGTGCCGTCGGCGGGCGACGCGCCTTCGGGCACCCACCACAGCCGCGACACCTGCATGGCGTGGTCCAGGCGGATGCCGCCCGCGTGCCGGAGCACGGCGGCCACCATCTCGCGGAACGGCCGGTAGCCGTCGCGGGCCAGCGCGTCCGGCCGCCACGGCTGCTGGCCCCAGTCCTGGCCGCGCTGGTTGAACTCGTCCGGGGGCGCCCCGACGCTCATCCCGGACGCGAGCATCCCCCGGTACAGCCACGCGTCGGCGCTGCCGTGCGGGATCCCGACCGCCAGGTCGTGGACGACGCCGACCGGCATCCCGGCGTCCCGGGCCGCCCGCTGGGCCGCCGCGAGCTGCCCGTCCAGCCGCCACTGGAGCCACGCGTGGAACGCGGCGCGGGAGTGGTACCCGGGGACGTCCGCGGCGCCCGTGTGACCGGCGTCAGGGGCACCGGCGTCAGGATCACCGGCGCCCTGGAGGGCCCGCGGCCAGCGGCGCCAGTCGGTCGTGCCCTGCTCCTCGCTGATCGCGCACCACGTGGCGAAGCCGTCCAGCGCCGCGCCTTCGCGCCTGCGGAAATCGGCGTAACCCGGGTCGGCGTCCTCCCGCCAGAGGCGGTACATCGCCTCGAACGCCTCCAGCTTGGCCGCCCAGACCGCGTCCCGGTCCAGCAGCCCTTCCCGCGCGCGCAGGTCGGCGGCCAGGGCGGCGAACCGCTCCCGGTCCCGCGCGGGCAGCCGCGCGTACTCCGGCATGTCCTCGACCCGCAGGTAGATCGGCGAGGGGAAGCGGCGGCTCATCGGCGAGTACGGGGACGGCCCGACCGGCGGGACGGGCTCCGTCGCGTGCAGCGGGTTGACCAGGGTGAATCCCGCGCCCAGCTCCCGGCCGCTCCACGCCGCGAGGTCCGCCAGGTCGCGCAGGTCGCCGAGCCCCCACGACGCCCGGGACCGCACCGAGTACAGCTGCGCCGTGAACCCCCACGCGCGGGGCGGGGGCCGCAGCGCGGCGGGGGCCACCAGCAGCCGCGCGTGGTCGGTGCGGCCGCCGCGCCGGACGCGCAGGCGGTGCCAGCCGTCCGGCACGTCCGCCGCCCCGGCCAGCGGCTCGAAGGGCCGCTCGTCCGGGGGGACGTACGGGCCCGGCGGTGCCAGGACCTCCCCCGCGGACACCTCGATGTCCACCTCGGCGTCCTCGCCGGAGCCGAGATGCCCGCGGAGCTCCGCGAGGATCCGGCCGGTCACCGTGCCGTCCCCCCGGCGGACGATGACGGCCGGCGGCAGTCCGCGCCGCGGTTCCCTGGCCCGTTCCAGGCCCGCCCGGACGGCGCTCGGGGTGGACGCGTCCACCCCGAGCGCCGCCAGGACCGCCACCAGCGTGCCGGGCGAGACCTCGGCCGGGCGCCCGCGCCAGTCGGTGTAGCGGGTCGCGACGCCGTGCAGTCCCGCCAGCGTGCTCAGTTCGTCGTCGGCCACGCCTGCACCATGCCCCGTCGGGGCGGGCTCACGCCGTCCAGATGTCCGGCTTCCGGCCGATCCACGGGCGGGCCTCCTCAAGCTGCGCGGACAGCGAGATGAGCGTGCCCTCGCCGCCGAGCCGCCCGGCGAGCATGATCCCGATCGGCAGCCCGTCGGCGGTCACGTGGAGCGGGACGCTCACGGCGGGCTGCCCGGAGATGTTGTACACCGCGGTGAACGGGGTGAACTTCGTCTGCCGCTCGAAGTTCTCGGCGGGCTCCCGGTCGTGGAAGTACCCGACCGGGACCGGCGGCTGCGCCAGCGTCGGGTGCAGGATCGCGTCGAACTCGTCCATCACCGGGAACGCCGCGCGCAGCGCCCCCTGCAGCGCGGCGTGCGCCTGGAACAGCTGCGGCGCGGACGTGGCCTCGCCGTGCCCGCGCAACCAGCGGGTCAGCGGCTGGAGCAGGTGCTCGCTCTCCGGCGCGACGGGCGTGACGGTCGCCATGACGCCCCAGAGCGTCACGAAGTGCGGGAGGACGTCGGGCCCGAGCAACGGCGGCAGGTCCACGATCTCGTGGCCCAGCTCCTCCAGCAGCTCCGACGCCGCCTCGTAGGCGGCGACGCAGTCGGGATGCACCTCGGCGCCCGGCACGGCCGTCTCCAGGCTCCGCGCGATCCGCAGCCTGCCCGGCGGGCGCTCGGCGTACGAGGCGAACGCCCCCTCGGCGGGCGGCGCCGCGTACAGGTCGCCGGGCATGTGGCCCGCCATCACGTCCAGCAGGAGGGCCGCGTCCCGGACGGTCCGGGCGATCGGCCCGTTCGTCGACAGCCCGAACAGGTCGGGGATGACCGGCCCCTGCGAGACGCGCCCCCGGGTCGGCTTGATCCCGAACAGCCCGCACACGCTGCTGGGAATGCGGATCGACCCGCCGCCGTCGCTGCCCTGCGCGACGGGCGCCAGGCCCGCCGCGACCGCCGCGGCGGCGCCGCCGCTGGAGCCGCCGGCCGACCGGGACAGGTCCCAGGGCGTCCGGGCCGGCGGCGCGACGTCACTCTCCGTGTAGCACGGCAGGCCGAACTCGGGCGTCGTCGTCTTGCCGAGGAGCACGGACCCCGCCTGCCGCAGGAGGGTCACCACGTTGTCGTCCGCGAACCCGTCCAGGTCGGAGTAGACGCTCGAACCGAACGTCATCCGGACGCCGTTGACCATGTTGAGGTCCTTGATGGGGACCGGGACGCCGTGCAGCGGGGGGAGGTCCGCCGGGTCCGCCGCGTCCATGACGGCCTTCTCGGCCTGCCGCGCCTCCTCGCGCGCCCGGTCGGCGGTGACCGTGACGTAGGCGCCGACCTGCTCGTTGAGTCGCTCGATGCGGGTCAGGTAGTGGTCGGTGAGTTCGACGGGGGATACTTCCCGGGTGCGGACGGCCGCAGCCATCCGGGTGGCGCTGAGGTCATGGGTTTGTGTCACAAACCGGAACGCTAGACGCCGTGTGCGCGGGCATCAAAGAGGCAGTGGCAACGGCGTCGGCGGGAGGAGAAGATTATCGACGTACCCATCCGCCACGGCAGTGAATCACCTACGGGCGGCGACAAAACTATTAACCCTGCATGACTAGTCGCCAACCGTCCCGGTGATTACTCTGCGCACGGAGGATCATGCCCCCGATGGGAAAGGAATACGGAGCGTCACTCATGGCGACCACGGAGCGGGGCGACACACACGAAGCCCGGGGCCATCCCCGGGCACGGTCGGAGGCAACGGGGTCAACGGCAACACAGACGACGGGGTCGGAGGAAACCCGTGAGCACCACCACCAGGCTCCGGTGATGGAGCATCCCGAGGAGGGCACCGCGCCCGCGCTGCTCGCCGATCCCCGGATCCGCCGCTGGCTGCCGACGGCGGGTACCGCCCTCGGCGCTGGCCTCGCCGTCTGGCTGCTGGCCGGCTGGCGGCTCGGCCTCACGGTCGCGGTCCTCGTGGTGATCGGCGACGTCGTCCGCCGGTCCCGCAAGAGTTCCTCCGTCGCCGCGTGGCAGAAGTCCTCGGCCGCCGAACGGCGCACCGAGAAGCAGTTGAAGTCGCTGCAGCGCAACGGGTACGTCGTGCTCCACGCACGCGCCGTGCCCCGCGACGACGACGGTGTCAGCGACGGGCGGATCGACCACCTGGTGATCGGGCCGAGCGGCGTCTACGCCATCGACTCCGAGAAGTGGGACAAGCGCCTACCCGTGCGCACCATGTCCCACCTCAAGCTCTTCCACGGCCCCTTCAACAAGAAGGACCGCCTGGACGAGGCCCGCTGGGAGGCCCAGCAGGCGAGCAGCATCCTCGCCGAGCGGGTCGGCTTCGATGTGCCGGTGCAGCCGTCCGTGGCCATCTACGGGCCGTCCATCCCGTGGAAGGTCATGCGGGTCCGCGACGTCGACGTCTACGCGGGAAACCGGGCGCGCGCGTACCTGCGGCGCCGTCCGAAGATCCTGACCGAGGGCGACGTCGAGCGGATCTTCGAGGCGGCGCAGCAGGCCCTGCCGCCGAAGTATCCGGACTGAATCGCGGTTCCGTCGGCGTCCGGCGCTGGAGCGCCTTCCTGCAACGGGAACGGCGGCGCGATCACTGCATCACTCCGGCGCGCCGTGCGCTCGCTGCGCGATCAGGTTCTCGGCTCGCTTGAGCCTGCCTTCGGACGCGATCGCAAGCGTTGCTGCCGGCGTGCCCCGGCCCGGGGCCCAGCCCGGTGGGCCTCACCACTGGGCCTCGGGCCGCGCCGGGACGCCGCGTCCCGGCCTTTCTCCCGCCCGCGCACCGGTTGGTAGCATCGACGCCACAGGCCGGCTCGCGCGCGACCTCCGCTGAGCCGGCGGCAGCGCCGCGATCCGCCGCTGCGACATCCATCGCTTCCCCACCATGGGATCGCCGCACGTCACGTCACAGTTTGGAGAGGTCACACATGCCACCGCTCAGGTCACGCACGGTCACCCATGGCAGGAACATGGCGGGCGCCCGCGCGCTCATGCGGGCCAGCGGCGTAGCACGCGAGGACTTCGGCAAGCCGATCGTCGCGGTGGCCAACAGCTTCACGCAGTTCGTGCCCGGCCACGTCCACCTGGACGAGGTCGGCAAGGTCGTCGCCGGCGCCGTCCGCGAGGCCGGCGGCGTGCCCCGCGAGTTCAACACGATCGCCGTGGACGACGGCATCGCCATGGGCCACGACGGCATGCTGTACTCGCTGCCGTCCCGCGAGGTCATCGCCGACGCCATCGAGTACATGGTCAACGCGCACTGCGCCGACGCCCTCGTCTGCGTCTCCAACTGCGACAAGATCACCCCGGGGATGCTGCTGGCCGCGCTGCGCCTCAACATCCCCACCGTGTTCGTCTCCGGCGGCCCGATGGAGGCCGGCAAGCCCGTCGAGGGCGTCATGGACGGCAACAAGCTCGACCTGATCGACCCGATCATCGCGTCCGCCGACGCCTCCCTCTCCGACGACAAGCTCCTGGAGATGGAGGAGAGCGCCTGCCCCACCTGCGGGTCCTGCTCCGGCATGTTCACCGCCAACTCGATGAACTGCCTCACCGAGGCGATCGGGCTGGCGCTGCCCGGCAACGGCACCGTCCTCGCCACCCACACCGCCCGCCGCCGCCTCTACGAGGACGCCGGCCGTACCGTCGTGGACGTCGCCCGCCGCCACTACGAGGACGACGACGAGTCCGTCCTGCCGCTGAACATCGCCACCCGCGACGCGTTCGCGAACGCCATGGTGCTCGACGTCGCGATGGGCGGCTCCACCAACACGATCCTGCACCTGCTCGCCGCCGCGACCGAGGCGGGTGTGGACTTCGGCCTCTCCGACATCGACGAGCTGTCCCGCCGCGTCCCCTGCGTCTGCAAGCTCGCCCCCGCCACCGGCAAGTACCACGTCGAGGACTGCCACCGTGCCGGCGGCATCCCCGCCCTGCTCGGCGAGCTGAACCGCGCGGGCCTGCTGCACAGCTCCGCGCACTCCATCCACTCCGCCTCCATGGACGAGTTCGTCGCCAGGTGGGACGTCCGCTCCCCCGACGTGCTGCCCGAGGCCGTCGAGATGTTCCACGCCGCGCCCGGCGGCGTCCGCAGCACCTCCGCGTTCTCGCAGAGCGCCCGCTGGGAGACGCTCGACCTGGACCGCGAGAACGGCTGCATCCGCTCCGTCGAGCACGCCTACACCGCCGACGGCGGCCTCGCCGTCCTGCGCGGCAACATCGCCCCCGACGGCGCGATCGTCAAGACCGCCGGCGTGGACGAGGAACTGTGGACGTTCACCGGCCCCGCCGTCGTGTTCGAGTCGCAGGACGACGCCGTCGAGGGCATCCTCGGCGGGAAGGTCAAGGCCGGTGACGTCGTCGTGATCCGCTACGAGGGCCCGAAGGGCGGCCCCGGCATGCAGGAGATGCTGTACCCGACGAGCTTCCTCAAGGGCCGCGGGCTCGGCAAGGCGTGCGCGCTGATCACCGACGGCCGGTTCTCCGGCGGCACGTCCGGGCTGTCCATCGGGCACGCCTCCCCGGAGGCCGCGGGCGGCGGCATCATCGCCCTCGTCGAGGACGGCGACCCCGTCGTGATCGACATCCCGAACCGGGTACTGGAGCTCGACGTCCCGGCCGACGAGCTGGACGTCCGGCGCGAGAAGCTCCTGGCCGACCTCGGCGGCTACCGGCCCCGCGACCGGCACCGCCCGGTCAGCGCCGCCCTGCGCGCCTACGCGGCCATGGCCACGTCCGCCTCCACCGGCGCCGCCCGCGACGTCGGCCAGCTGGAGCGCCCGCACGGCTGAGCATTACCCGGCAGGTAATCGCCTTCTTTCCCCGCACGGGCCAGAGTGGACACAACGGCCGGGGCCCACCGGCCCCGGCCGCCCCACTCGAAGGAGAAACGCGAATGACCGCCTACGCACTCGCCCACCTGCACCCGCCGGCGACGCTCCACGAGGAGGTTTTCACCTACATGGAGCGCATCCAGGCCACGCTGGACCCGTTCGGCGGCCGGTTCCTCGTCCACGGCAGCGTTCCCGAGGTGATGGAGGGCCCGCTCGACGGGGCCTACGTCCTCATCGAGTTCCCCGACATGGACAACGCCAAGCGCTGGTACGAGTCGGACGGCTACCAGGCGATCCTGCCGATGCGCACCGACCACATGAAGGGCACGGCCGTCCTCCTGCCCGGCGTCCCCGAAGGCTACGACCCGGCCGCCACCGCCGCCGCCTTCCGCACCGCCCAGACCCCATGACACGCCCGACGGCCGTTCGGCGGCGGTGGGCCCTGGCGGGGGCGGTTCAGGAGCAGCAGCCTCCGCCGCAGCAGCCTCCGCCGCCGCCTC
>NZ_SMLC01000118.1 GCF_004349245.1 Actinomadura sp. 6K520
CCGTCCGCCCGACCCCGCCCACGGACCGCACAGCCAGGGGTACGGGCCGCAGGACCAGGGGTATGGGCCGCAGGACCAGCAGGGCTGGACGCCTCCGCCGCGCGACCCGGCGGGCAAGGGCATCGCCGGGACGCTGTTCGACATGAACTTCGACCACATGGTCACCCCCAAGCTGGTCAAGATCATCTACGCGCTCGCGCTGGTCCCGATCACCCTGCTGGCCCTGCTGATCGGGTGGTACGCGCTGGCGTACCTCCAGGAGGGCCCGGCCGTGGTCGGCCTCGTCCTGCTCGTCGCGGCTCCGCTCATCTGGATCTTCCAGGTGCTCATGACCAGGGTCTTCTTGGAGTTCGTGATCAACCAGTTCAAGGTCAGCGAGTACCTGCGGGCCATCAAGGACAAGGACTAGGCGGAGCAGCCGGTGGGCGAGTTCGACGGGACCGGGCCCGGTGCCGGTCCCCCACCACGGGACACGCGGCGTGACACACCGCCCGGCCCGCGGCCCGAAACCGGGGCGACGCAGCGCGACGACCGCGTACCCGGGCCGCGTCCGGCGGCCGAGACGCGGCGGGACGGGGAGGCGGCCGCCGACCCGCTGATGCGGCTCCCCGCGGTGCTCGGCGAGCGGTACCGGGCGGTGGCGGAGCTGCCCGTGCAGGGCGCCGAGTCCGACCTGCTGCTCGTGCGGGACGCGCACGGCGCCGAGTACGTCGCCAAGATCTTCCGCCGCGGGTACCGCGCGGACCGCGAGGTCTGGGCGAAGCTGCCCGCGCTGGACTCCCCGCACGTGCTGCGCATCCTGGAGACCGGGCACGCGGACGGCCGCGACTACGAGGTCGCCGCGTACGCGCCGGACGGCAACCTGCGCACGCTGATGGGCGGGGGCCCGCTACCGGCGGGGACGGCGGGCGAGATCGCGGCGCAGCTCGCGGCCGGGCTGACGGCCCTGCACGGCGCGGGCATCGTCCATCGCGACCTCAAACCGGAGAACGTCCTGGTGCTGGGCACCGATCCGGTCCGGCTGGCGATCGCCGACTTCGGGCTGAGCAGGGTGCTCGACCAGAGCGTGGTGTTCGCGTCGTCGTCGCGGACGCTGGCCTACGCGGCGCCGGAGTCGCTGTCCGGCCAGGTGTCGCCCGCCCGCGACTGGTGGTCGCTCGGCATGATCGTCCGGGAGCTGGCCACGGGCCGGCCGCCGTTCGAGGGGCTGAGCGAGACCGTCGTCGTCGACCATCTGGCGACGCGTCCGGTGCGCGCGGACGACGTCCCCGACCCGCGGCTGCGGCTGCTGTGCCGGGGCCTGCTGGCCCGCGACCCCCGCCGGAGGTGGACGGGCGAGCAGGTCGCCGAGTGGCTGGACGGCGGTTCACCGCCCGTCGCGGAGGAGAGCGCCGAGCCCGAGACGGGCGCCGGGCTCCCGTTCAGGGGGCACCGCTACACCCGCCGTGACGAGCTGGCGCGCGCCCTCGTCGAGCACTGGGAGCACGCCGCCCGGTACTTCTTCGGGCGCGGGGAGACGGGCGAGGCGTGGCGGAGCCTGCGCGAATGGCTCGCCGGCATACCGGACGACAGCCGCATCGCGCTCGTCGACGGCTACCTCGCCACCGCGCTGCCCCCGGACGTGAAGCTGCTGCACCTGGTCCGCTGGCTGGACCCGGCGCTCCCCCCGCACTTCCTCGGCCGGCGGCTGACGGCCGGCGACCTGCCCGGCCTCGCCGTCCTCGCCGACGACCACCGCCACGCCGACCACCGGACCGCGTGCCTCATCGGGCGGGCGCTCTGGGAGCAGCACCTGCTGCACGTCCTGGCGGGGTTCGACACCGGCGAGGGCCTGGACCGGGTCGACGACCAGTGGCGTGCCCACGTGTCGGCCTGGAACGACCTCGCGCGCTGGCTGCGCGGCCAGGACGGGATGCCGCCGGGCCTCGCGCGGCGGCTGCCCGACGCGGGCGCAGAGGATCCGCCCGCCGTCCTGCTCACGCTGCTCGCCCTGGCGGCCCGTCCCGCCGAGACCCATCGGCTGATCGCCGAGGGCGCCGCGCGGGCCCGCGAGTTGATGACCGAGCCGGTGCCGTGGTTCACGTGGCTGGCGGACGGCGCGGGCGACGACCCGCTGCGGCTGCTCGCGGTGACGCTCGCCGCGCCCGAGGCCGTCGTGGAGACCGAGGCGCGGGCGCGGGAGCTGGCGGCGGCGCGGCAGCGCGACGAGGCGCTCCGCGCGCACTGGGCGGAGCGGGAGCGGGAGCGGCTCGCCGGGCGTACCTCGGCGATGACGCGGGCCGCGCTCTGGACGCTGCCCTTCCTCGCCTTCTGGCTCCTCGGCAGCTGGGTCGTGGGCTCGCTGTTCGGCGGGGGCGACGGCGACGGGACCTCCTCGGTCGGGCTGCAGAGATCGTCTTCGGGCATCCCGTTCGGCGTCCTGGCCGTCTTCTCCGTGCTCGCCTGGGTGGTGCACTGCGGCAGCGAACTGTTCGTGGCACGCGCGCAGGGCAAGGACTACCTGCCGTACGGGCCGTGGTCGATGCTCTCCACCTTCCTGGGTGCGAGCGGACGCGGCCTGTCGAAGGCGTCGCAGACGATGACGGGCGCGGCGCGGAGCACCGGGCGGCGCGGCTGCGGCTTCCTGCTCCTCGCCGTTACGATCCCGCTGCTGATTCTCATGCTGTTGGTCGGGGCGCTGACGTCCATCGCAAGCATGCTCTGGCTGCTTCTCCTCATCGTGGGTCCCGCCTCCCACGCCGTGGGGGCGGGCGTCAGGCTGCACCAGTGGCGCCAAGCGCGCACGATCGGAGGAAGCTCGTGAGCAGCGGGATCGAGGCGGAGGTCGTTCTGGACGCCGCGGTCGTCCTCAGCCTGGGCATGAACCGGGTGCTGGGAGACGCCGCGGGGCTGGCGGGCCGGGGCGCCGAGGCGCTCGCCGCGCTCGCCGAGGGGCGCGCGGAGGCGCGGGCGGCGGCCCTGGCCGAGGTCGAGACCCACGAGCGGGCCCTGCGGGAGGTCGTGGAGCGCAACGCCCGCATCGCGGCGCTCGCCGAGACCGCGGCGAAGATCGGCGCGGCGGCGGCGCTGCCGGAGCGGCTCCAGCCCGGCGAGCGGTCCGCCGCGGAGCTGACCGCCTGGTGCGCCGCCACCGACCCCCTGCTGGACGAGGCCGAGCGCCGCCTGTCGGAGCATCTCGCCGCCCAGGTCACCACGCAGATCTTCCCGGCCCCCGCCGAAGGGCTCCGCGCGGACACGGGGAAGAGCGCGCCGCCGCCGCCCACCCGAGACGACGTCCGGCGGAACCTCGAAAGGATCATGGCGCGGCTGCTGCCGGACGTGGCCGAGGAGGAGCGGCGGGCGGTCGCGGAGGCGGCCGGGCTGCTCGCCGGGACCGGGACGGCGGAGGAGGCCGAGGACGTCCTGCAGGAGGTCCGGCTGCGGATCCAGGCCGCCAACCGCAGCACCGAGGCACGCCGCGCGGAGGAGCGGCGGCGGGCGGCCGAGCGCGACGCCGCCGAGCAGGCCGCGGCCGAGCGCCGCTACGTCCTCGACTCGATCACCGCGGCGTTCGAGGACATGGGGTACGAGGTCCAGGCCGGGTTCGAGACGCTGACCGCCGACGACGGCACCCTGACGCTGACGAAGGGCGCCTGGCCCGACCACAGCGTGAAGATGAAGGTCGACGACGCCGCGCACGTCCGGGCGTCGATGATGCGCGAGCGGCCCGCCGAGAGCGAGGACGACCGCCGCGTCGACGTGGAGCGCGAGCGCGAGTGGTGCGAGGCGTTCGAGGCCGCCCGCGACCGGCTGCGCGACGCCGGGGTCCGCGCGGACGTGGCGTGGCGGCTGGAGCCCGGGGTCCGCGAACTGCCGGTTTCGGCCCGGCCGGGGCAGACTAGGGGCCGTGCGAGCCAACGCGAGCGCCACCGCGAGCGTCACAACTGAGGTGCGGGATTGCCGGGGGAGCAGGTATGAGCATTGAATCGCCCACGCTCGGGGGGCGGCTGCAGGGATGGCCGCCGTTCATCCGGGAACTGGACGCGACCCTTTCCGTGCACTCCCAGTACGTCCTGTCGGGCAACCTGTACGACAGCTTCCTGACGCCGGCCGCGGACGGCGGCGGGCACGGGCAGCTGCTGCCCCTGCGCGCCCTGCTGTGGGAGACCCTGCGGTCCAGCGGCGCGGCGTTCATGGCCGGCTACGACCCGGTGGACGGGCTGCAGATCATCCCCGGCCCCGGCGAGCCGGGCGGGGACGAGGCGGCGCAGGCGGCCGAGCGGCTGCTCGGCAAGCTCAAGCCGGACGACAAGCCGTCGCTGGAGGCGCTGACCCGGCTGCTGGCCGCGATGGCCCGGCCGAAGGAGAACGTCCGCGCCGCGTTCCTGATCGACTCGGCGTCGCGGATCGCCCGGACCCCGACCGATCTGGAGCCCGCCGAGCGCGACTTCTTCCGGGTCTGCGCGAAGCTGTCGCGCAGCGCCCGCCCCGTCCGGGTGCCGGGGGCGCGGCCGAAGCCGCTCTACAACCCGATCGTGTGGCTGGTGGAGCGGCCCGGCGACCTTCCGCCGTGGCTGACGACCGACAACGAGACCATCCGCGAGATCACGATCCCGCGCCCGCACCTGGGCGACCGGCAGGAGACCGCGCGGCTGCTGGCCCGCGCGTTCGGAATCAGCGACGTCGGGGCGGACGAGGTCGCCGCCGCGGCGTGCGACGCGTTCGCCGAGCAGGCCGACGGGCTCACCCTCCAGTCGATGATCGAGGTGACCCGGCTGGCCAAGGAGCGCAACGTCGACCTGGCCGACCTGCCGGACGCGGTCCGCACCTACAAGCTCGGCGTGCTCGACAACCCGTGGAGCCGCGGGCACCTGCGGCGCCGCGTGCTGGAGGGGGAGCGGCGCGTCCCGGAACGGGTGATCGGGCAGCCGCAGGCCGTCACCAAGACCCTCGACATCCTGAAGCGGGCCGTGCTCGGCCTGTCGGGTGCGCAGGCGACCCGGTCCGGCAGCCGGCCGCGCGGCGTGCTGTTCTTCGCGGGGCCGACCGGCACCGGCAAGACCGAGCTGGCCAAGGCGATCACCGAGCTGGTCTTCGGGGACGAGTCCGCCTACCTGCGCTTCGACATGAGCGAGTTCTCCGGCGAGGGCTCCGGCGACCGGCTGATCGGGTCGCCGCCCGGGTACGTCGGGCACGAGGCGGGCGGGGAGCTGACCAACGCCGTCCGCGAGGATCCGTTCCGGGTGATCCTGTTCGACGAGATCGAGAAGGCCCATCCGCGGATCCTGGACAAGTTCCTCCAGATCCTGGAGGACGGCCGCCTCACCGACGGGCGCGGCAACACCGTGCACTTCTCCGAGTCGATCCTGATCTTCACCTCGAACCTCGGGATGTTCGTCCCCGGCCGGGACCTCACGCTCCGCGACGCGTCGCCGCACGACCCCGGCATGGGCGGCAGAGTGCAGAACATCACACCGGGGATGTCGTACGAGGAGGTCCAGCACCGCATCAAGGGCGCGGTCGCCGACCACTTCACCGAGGTCCTCAACCGGCCGGAGCTGCTCAACCGGTTCGGGGACAACATCGTGGTTTTCGACTTCATCTCCGCCGAGGCGGCGCACAAGATCTTCGATCTGCAGTTCGCGAACATCTGCCGGCGGGTCACCGACGAGCACCGGCTCGTCCTCACCGTGAAGAGCGAGCCGCTGGCGACGCTCCGCGAGTGGTGCACCGAGGAGCTGGACAAGGGCGGCCGCGGGATCGGCATGGCGCTGGAGTCGCACTTCGTCAACCCGCTGGCGCGCGCGCTGTTCGACCGGGACCTCGGCCCGGACGACAAGATCACCGTGACCGGCATACGCCGCGAGGGCGGCATCGTCCATCTGGATCTCACGTGACCCCGGAACGCCGGACGGGCGGCGGCGACCCGGCCGGGGCCCTGCTGCTCGCCAAGGCGCACTACCCGGTGACCACACTCGGCCCCGGGACCCGCGCCGGCATCTGGACGCAGGGCTGCACGCTGCACTGCCACGGCTGCCTGTCCCGGGACACGTGGGACGCCGATCCGGGCAGGGCCGTCCCCGTCGAAGCGGTCCTGGGCTGGCTGGACTCCCTGCCGGGACCGGTGGACGGGGTGACCGTCTCGGGCGGCGAGCCCTTCCAGCAGCCGGCCGCACTGGCGGCTCTGCTGAAGGGGATACGCGCGTGGCGAGAGACCCGCGACCGTGAGACGATTGCGTTGGACATATTGGTTTACAGCGGATATGTCTACTCTCGGCTCGCCCGTACCGGTGAGACGCGCGAGATCCTGGACATGTGCGATGCCGTGATCACGGGGCCGTACGTCGACCGGCTCAACCCCGAGGGGCGACACGACGGGGGTGGCTCTCTACTCTGGAGGGGGTCGGCCAACCAGCGAGTCGTTCCGTTGTCCCCGCTGGGGCACGAGCGGTACGGAGCACTGGCCGGCGTCGGGAAGACTGAGAAGGCTACAGGGCCCCGAGTACAGGTGTCCGTGGACGAAGGGCCGGAGGGAAGGCGGGTGTACTACATCGGGATCCCGCGGAGAGGTGACATGGAGCACCTCACGTCGATGCTCGACCGCGCCGGCGTGCGCTCGGGGGATGTGTCATGGCGACCTTGAAATGTCCTGTCTGTGACGAGCCGTTCCAGCCGGGCGACCTGCTCTGCATGAGCTGCGGGGCCAATCTGGCGCGCGCCGGGGGCGGCGCCCACCGGCAGCAGGGGCCGGGCGGGTACGACGACCAGCAGCGGCAGGGATACCCGCCGCAGGGTCCCCAGGGCGGTCAGCAGTACGGAGCCCCGGGGCAGCACGGCCAGCCGTACCAGCAGGCACCGCAGCACGACCCCTACCAGCAGCAGGCGCCGCAGCACCAGGCCCCGCACCAGCCGGGCCCGCCCGGCCAGCCGCAGGACCCGTGGGGCCCGCCGCAGCAGCAGCCCGCGCAGCCGGACGCGTGGGGCGCCCCGCCCATGCCCGACCAGCACGGACAACCCCAGCACGGCCAGCCCCAGCACGGCCAACCCCAGCACGGGCAACCGCAGCACGGCCAGCCTCAGCACGGGCAACCGCAGCACGGGCAGCCCCAGCACGGCCAGCCTCAGCACGGGCAACCGCAACATGGCCAGCCCCAGCACGGCCAACCCCAGTACGGGCAGCCTCCGAACCAGCCGGGGGGGCAGCCGCAGCACGGCGGCGGCCAGCCGCCCGTGCCGCAGCAGCAGCCGGGCGGGGACCCGTGGGGCCTGCCCCAGCAGCAGCCCCAGCAGGACCAGTGGGGCGCGCCCCAGCCCCCGCAGCAGTACGGCCAGCCCGACCAGCAGTACGGCCAGCCCCAGGACCAGCAGTTCCCGCCGCCGCAGGACCAGTACCAGCAGCGCGAGCCGCAGTACCAGCCGCAGGACCAGTACGCCCCTCAGGACCAGTTCGGCATGCCGCAGCCCGGTCCGGCGGACCACGGCTTCGGGGCGCCGCCGCAGCACGGCGGCGGGCAGCCGCCGATACCGCCGCACGGGCGCGAGGCGACGCTGCTGCCGCCCGACCAGAACCACGGCCAGCGTCCCGCCGCGGACCCGGGCGGCACGGCGTTCATGTGCCCCTACTGCGAGGCGGTGCTGTCCAACCCGGGCGCCGCGCAGTGCGAATCGTGCCTGCGCCCGCTGCCGGGGAAGGGCACGCCGGTCCTGCGGGTGCAGTTCCCCACGGGCGAGCTGAAGGTCTCCGTCGGGCAGCACCTGGTGCTGGGCCGCGACGCGGGCCAGTCCCCGGTGGCGTCGACGTTCACGCAGTACGACAACGTGTCGCGGCGCCACTCCACGGTGTGGCTCGACCCGTCCGGCACGGCGTGGGTGCGTGACGAGGGCTCCACCAACGGGACCTTCGTCAACGGCGAGCGGCTCCCCCGCGGCGTCGAGGCCCCCCTCCGCGACGGCGACCAGCTCCGCCTGGCCGCCGACGTGACGGGGACCGTCCAGCTGGTCTGAGCAGCACGGCAAAGGGGCGGCCCCCGGTTCCCAGAACCGGGGGCCGCCCCTTCTCGTTCGCTGCCGGGCGGTGCCGGCCCGGCGGGTGTCAGCCGGCGCGCTTGGTGCGGGCGCGCGTGCGCTCGCGCTCCTTGGCGTCCAGCACGACCTTGCGGATGCGGACGAAGCGCGGCGTCACCTCGACGCACTCGTCCTCGCGGCAGAACTCCAGCGCCTCCTCCAGCGACAGCTGCCGCGGCGGGGTGAGCCGCTCCAGCTCGTCACCGGTGGACGACCGCATGTTCGTGAGCTTCTTCTCCTTGGTGATGTTGACGTCCATGTCGTCGGCCCGGGAGTTCTCCCCGACGATCATGCCCTCGTACACCTCGGTCGTCGGCCCGACGAAGAACGTCCCGCGCTCCTGCAGGTTCATGATCGCGTACGCGGTGGCGGCGCCGGCCCGGTCGGCGACCAGGGACCCGGACGGGCGGGTGCGCAGCTCCCCGAACCAGGGCTCGTAGGACTCGAACACGTGGTGCGCCATGCCGGTGCCCCGGGTCTCGGTCATGAACTCGGTGCGGAACCCGATCAGGCCGCGCGCCGGGACCAGGAACTCCAGCCGGATCCAGCCGGTGCCGTGGTTGGTCATCTGGACCATCCGGCCCTTGCGGACGGCCAGCAGCTGCGTGACGGCGCCGAGATGCTCCTCGGGGACGTCGATGGTGAGCCGCTCGACCGGCTCGTGCTTGCGGCCGTCGATGACCTTGGCGACCACCTGCGGCTTGCCGACCGTCAGCTCGTAGCCCTCGCGGCGCATGTTCTCGACCAGGATCGCGAGGGCCAGCTCGCCGCGGCCCTGCACCTCCCAGGTGTCGGGACGCTCGGTCGGCAGCACCCTGATCGACACGTTGCCGACGAGCTCGCGGTCCAGCCGGTCCTTGACCATCCGGGCCGTGACCTTCGTGCCCTTCTCGCGTCCCGCCATCGGCCCGGTGTTCGTGCCGATCGTCATGGAGATCGCGGGCTCGTCCACGGTGATCAGCGGCAGCGGGCGCGGGTCGTCCGGGTCGGCGATCGTGTCGCCGATCATGATGTCGGGGATGCCGGCGATCGCGATGATGTCGCCCGGCCCCGCCTCCCGCGCGGGCTTGCGGGTGAGCGCATCGGTCATCAGCAGCTCGGTGATCTTCACGCGCTCGACCGTGCCGTCATGCCGGCACCAGGCGACCTGCTGGCCCTTCTTGATCGTCCCGGCGTGCACCCGGCACAGCGCGATCCGGCCGAGGTAGCTGGAGGCGTCCAGGTTGGTGACGTGCGCCCGCAGCGGGACGTCCGGGTCGTAGGACGGCGCCGGGATCGTCTCGGTGATGACCTTGAACAGCGGCTCCAGGTCCGCGCCCTCCGGCATCGCGCCGTCGGCCGGCTTCTCCAGCGAGGCCCGCCCGGCGCGTCCCGAGGCGTAGACGATCGGGAAGTCGATCTGCTCCTCGTCGGCGTCGAGGTCCATGAACAGTTCGTACGTCTCGTCCACGACCTCGTCGATGCGGGCGTCGGGACGGTCGGTCTTGTTCACGACCAGGATCACCGGGAGCCGCGCGGCGAGGGCCTTGCGCAGCACGAACCGGGTCTGCGGGAGCGGGCCCTCGCTGGCGTCCACCAGCAGGACGACACCGTCCACCATGGACAGCCCGCGCTCCACCTCGCCGCCGAAGTCGGCGTGGCCCGGCGTGTCGATGATGTTGATCGTCATCCCGTTGTGCCGGACCGCGGTGTTCTTGGCGAGAATGGTGATGCCCTTCTCGCGCTCCAGATCGTCGGAGTCCATCACCCGGTCGTCGACGTGCTGGTTCTCGCGGAATGCCCCGGACTGCCAGAGCATGGCGTCGACGAGCGTCGTCTTCCCGTGGTCGACGTGGGCGACGATCGCTACGTTTCGGAGGTCGTCGCGCGTGGAGTTGGGCATGCGAGGCTCGCCTTGGCTGAGAGAACGGGGATCGCCGCAGAGCGCGGCACTTGACCATTCTACTTGCCCGTACCCGCGGCCCGCCCTGCAGCGGCCATGGCGGCCGTCACGGACCCCCGATTCGCCAACTTTGCTCGTTCTTTGTAATCTGCCCGAGATCCGGTCGTCCGGAGTCCCTCCCCCGGGACTGCGACCGGAGCGCCTAATCTCCCGCGTGCGGGAGAGCCGGGGACCCAGGTCCCTGGGGTGAATCGACACACGTCGTAGGGCGATCTCCCGGCCCGAACCCGTCAGCTAACCCGGTAGGCGTGCGAGGAGAGGAGAACACCGGCTTGGCACCGGCTCCCCGACGGTGGCGCCGCATCGCGCCCGCCACCACGGCCACGATGCTCCTGATCGGCCTCGGCACCACCTCGCCCGTGACCGCCCACGCCGCCGCGCCGGCCCGGCTGTCCCCCACGCCCACTCCGACGACGGAGGAGGGCCTGCGCAAGAGCCTGGACGCGCTGAACGAAGAGGCCGAGATCCTCACCGAGAAGTTCAACAAGACCCGCGTCGACCTCGGCGACGCCCAGCAGGCCGAAAGCGCCGCCGCCAGGCAGGCCGCGCTCCTGCGCGCCCAGGCCGCCCCCGCCCGCGAGCAGCTCGGACGGGTCGCCGCGGCCAACTACATGACCGGCGCACCCGACGTGATCTTCGGCGCCGATGGCTCCCCCGACGGCCTGGCCGAACGCGCCTACCTCACGCAGAGCCAGGCCAACGCCGTCCTCGCCCTGCAGAAGCAGATCCAGCAGGCCGAGGCCGCGCAGCGCACCGCCGAGGCCAAGACCGCCCAGGTCGAGAAGGCCACCGCGGACGCCAAGGCGGCCCGCGAAGCGGCCCGGAAAAAGGTCGCCGAGGTCATGAAGCGCCTCGACAAACTGACCACCACCCGCGTCAGCGACCCCCGCAGCGGCCTCCGCGCCACCGTGAAGGGCTCCGACCTCCCGGCCGACATGGCCCGCAAGGCGCTCGCCAAGCTCGGCTCCCCCTACGTGTGGGCCGCCTCCGGCCCGAACAGCTTCGACTGCTCGGGACTCGTCGTCTGGGCCTACGCCCAGGTCGGCAAGCGCGGCCTCCCCCACTACACCGGCGCCCTGTACGGCCTCGGCACCAAGGTCCCCCGGGACCGGCTCCGCTCCGGCGACCTCGTCTACTTCGGCGGCAGCCTCCACCACATGGGCATCTACCTCAGCGACGGCAAGTACGTCCACGCCCCCCGAACCGGCGATGTGGTGAAGATCTCAAGAATGTCGGACCGCTCCGACTACGCGGGCGCCAACCGCATCACCTGAGACGTACGGGGGCTTCCTGCGGCGCGGCAGGAAGCCCCCGTATTTATTGTTTTTTCTGGTCGGGCGCCTGGGGCGCCCGACCAGAAAAAACGTGCGATCGCTAGCATCGCTCCGGCTCGCCTAGCGGCTCGCTGCGCGATCAGGTTTCTTGCTTCGCTCGGAACCTGCCTTCGGACGCGATCGCGACTGTTGAGGTTGTTGCGGGGTTGCGGTGGTGGCTGATGTCCGTGCGCACCTGGGCTGATGTCGGTGCGAAGGGTGCCGCCGGTGACACTACGCGACCTACTGAAGCCAGGCACTGGTGCGGTGACCATCGAGTTCGTTGACTTGCGGCTAGGTGAGGCCGTGGTTTGCCAGGGCTTCTATTACTGGGCGGTCGCCTGGTAGCCAGTCGACGTCGTACAGCTCGTCCGGGGCCAGCCAGCGTAGGGCCAGGTGTTCGAGTGGGCGGGGTTCGCCTTCGATGATCTTGGCGGTCCATACGCGGAGGACGGTTCGTTCGGACAGGTGCCAGTCGCCGCCGATGCGGTCCAGCAGCCGGACCTTGATGTCGAGTTCCTCGTGGCACTCGCGCACCAGGGCGTCCTCGTCCGACTCGCCGGGGTCCACCTTGCCGCCGGGGAGTTCCCAGCCGCCCGCCATGTGCGGCGGCTCGGCGCGTTGCGCGCTCAGGAGCCGGCCCTCGGAGATGATCGCCGCCCCGACTATGACCAGGTCGATGTCGACCGGCTCCCTTCTCATCGCGGCCCCTCCTGGACGGACCCGAGCAGGCGCGTCGCGTCCTCGACGATTCTCTCAAGGTGGCCGCCGTGCGCGCCGCGCCAGTAGAGCTGGCCGCAGTCCGCGCAGCGGCCGTAGACGTCGTAGGAGCGGCGCGTGCCCGCCTCAAGGTGCTTCTCGATCTCCTGTTTGTCGACCGGGACGAGTTCGCCGTTACAGGCGGTGCAGCGGGTCCACGGGCGCAGGACGGGCGCGAACCGGTCCAGGACGTCGCGGAGCTGGTCGTCCGGGCGGGACCCGCGGACGTAGGCGCCGAACCACAGTGCGCGGCGGCGGAGGAGCCCGCGGTCCTGGGTGAGCAGGACACGGCCCTCCTCGTTGGCCTGGACGACCAGCGCCGGGTCGTCCATGTCGTTGTGGTAGGCGGTGTCCAGGCCGAGGAGGCGCATCCGGCGCGCGAGCGTGCCCAGGTGCACGTCGAGGACGAAGCGCGGGGCGTCCTGCCCCGGCTCCAGCGGGACGGGCTGCGGGCGCGGCACCGCGTCCACGCGCACGTCGGCGCCGGCGGCCGGGCGCGTCGCCGGGTCGGCCGGCTCGCCGCCGATCGTCATCGGGCCTGCCTCGGGCAGCGGCACCCCGAGCGACTCCACAAGGTGCCCCAGCGTCGAGGTTCCGCCGCAGGCGACGCGGCTCACGCGTGCCCGCCGCGCGGCGGGCAGGAACATCAGCAGTTCGTCGGCAAGGCGGATGGTCAGCTCGGGCTCCACGACGATCAGCATGCCACGCGCACCCCGGATTCCCCGCCGCAATATTCGCCTCAGGCGGCGGTGAGGCGTGCCGCCGAGTCCGCCAGAGACGTCAGGAGGGACGGGACGTCATGGCGCAGGACGCCCCCGCGCTTCACCACGCGGCCCCCGACGATGACCGTGTCGACGTTGCGGGTGTCGGCCGCGAGGACCACCGCTGCGATGGGGTCGTGGGCCGCGGCGACGCTCAGGGTGTCGGTGCGGAGGATTTGCACGTCCGCCTGCTTGCCGGGGGTCAGGGAGCCGGTGACGTCCGCCAGGCCGAGGGTCTCGGCGCCCTCGATCGTGGCCATCCGCAGCGCGTCGGCGGCGGTGAACCCCAGGCCGGCGCCGTCCGCGCGTCCCCGTTCGAGGACGTAGGCGGCCCGCATCACGGAGAACATGTCGCCCGGACCACTGGTGACTGTGTCGGCGCCCAGGCTCGTCGGGACGCCCGCCTCCCGGGCCCGTCCGGTGGGCGGCGGGCCGATGTTCAGTGCGGCCTCGATGCCGGGCGAGACAGAGACGGTCCCGCCCTGGGCGGCGATCCGCTTGAACGTCTCATCGGTGTAGAAATTGGCGTGCACGTAGGTGATGGGGTGCGCTGCCAATCCGTGGGCTTCCAGGAACGCCAGGCCCCGGGCGGCGCTCTCGGCGCCGTGGCCGCCCATGTGCGTGGTGACCGGCAGCGCGAGGTCGCGGGCCAGGTTCCATTCGCGGAGAGCGCGTTCCTCGCCGGCGATCTCCGGCCCCAGCGCGGCCAGCGCCATGGTGACCGTCCCGGCGGGCGTGTCGAAGTACTCGCGGCGGACGCGGGTCGTCTCGGCGGTCAGGTCCTTGCCGGTGTGGCAGTAGCCGAACACCGCCCTGATGCCGGACGTGCGCAGCGCGTCGATGCTCGCGTCCGTGTGGCCGGGGCCGAGCTGGATGTGCGACCAGTCGAGCAGGGTCGTGATCCCGGAGTCGAGGCACTCCAGCGAACCGGCGAGCGTCCCGGTGAACACGTCGCCGGGGCGGTAGCGCGGCGCGATCTCGCCGTGGACCCGGCGCAGGTAGGCGGGCAGCGTGCCGTCGGGGAGGACCGCCCGGATCCCCGCCTGCCAGGTGTGCCGGTGGGTGTCGACGAATCCCGGCAGGACGATGTGGCCGGTGGCGTCGATCACCTCCGTGCCGGGGGAGGTGGTCGGCGCCGGGCCTACGGCGGTGATCCTGCCGTCGGTGATGAGGACGTCGGTGCTGCCCAGGACGGTCGGGCGGGGGGCGGTGTCGATGACGATGCCGTTCTTGACCAGTAAGGAGGTTGCCATGTCGAAAGCTTAGATAAAAGCTTTTCAAAAAGCAATGGGCGGAGTGAGTATCCTCGGGGCGTGCAGGGTGACGCGGGTGGGGTGCCGCGCGACGACATCGACGTCGTGGCGGAGACGTGGCGGCGGGAAGGTCTCCCCGAACCGCTGGTCGCGATACTGGAGGTCGGGAAGCGGGCCGGGCGGATCACCATGCTGATCGAGCAGGCCATGCGCGCGGAACTCGCCGAACTCGGCCTCACCTACGCCGAGTTCGAGGTGCTGACCGTCCTGCGCCGCGAGGGTGCGCCGTACCGGCTCCGGCCGAGCGAGCTCACCCGGTCGGCGTTCCTCACGTCGGGCGGGACGAGCAACGTCCTGCAGCGGCTCCAGCGGGCCGGGTACATCGAGCGGGCCGCCAACACCGGCGACGCCCGCAGCCGCTTCGTCCAGCTCACCGGAGAGGGACTGCGGGTCACCGAACGCGCCATGCGGGCGTCGGGCGCGGCGCACCGGGAGGTCCTGGCGGGCGTGCCGCCCGAGGACGTCCGGCACGCCGCCGACGCGCTCCGCGAGATCCTGCTGGTCATCGGAAGGCGCCGGTTCAGGTGACCGTTCAGCCGCCCGGGCGGTCGGCGGCCAGCTCGGTGACCTTGCGCTTGAAGTCGGGCCGGGCGAGCGGCCGGGTCGTGCCGATCCAGTCGGAGCGCTTGTAGGGCTTCACCCCGATCGCGGGAACGCATGTCGAGCAGCTCGCCACGATCATCTTGTTGTCGCCGATCACCATCCCGACATGGCCGGGGTTGTTCGCCGACGTGCCCGGACCCGAGTTGAAGAACACCAGGTCGCCGGGCTGCTCCTTGCCCTTGTCGATCTTCACGCCGAACGGCCACTGCTGGAAGGTCGTGCGGGGGAGGTCGAGGCCGACCGTCCGGTAGGCGCCCTGGATGAGGCTGGAGCAGTCCCACGCGTCCGGTCCGTTGGCACCGAACACGTAGGGCTTGCCGCGCTGCGCCATCGCGAACTTGATGATCCGCTGGACGAGACCGCCGACGTCCGAGGGCAGCTCGTTGTCCTCGCAGTCGATGCCGTTCGCCTGGACGACCTCGAATTCGCCGCCCACGTACCGCTTGGCCCAGTCCAGGACGAGGTTCACGTAGTCCCACGAATGGTTGTAGGCGAAGATGGCGGTCCGCATGC
Source organism: Actinomadura sp. 6K520 (assembly GCF_004349245.1). Classification (GTDB taxonomy): domain Bacteria; phylum Actinomycetota; class Actinomycetes; order Streptosporangiales; family Streptosporangiaceae; genus Spirillospora. Next base: position 15,248 of record NZ_SMLC01000118.1, read on the forward strand.
GCTCCGGGGCGCCGGATGCCTTGAGGTAGTTGGCGGCGGACGGGATCGCGTCCGCCGGGTCGTAGCGGTCCTTGCGGCCGTCGCCGTTCCCGTCGACCCCGTACGCCTTGAACGTCGGGGCGAGGAACTGCATGGGGCCGCCGGCGCCCGCGTAGTTCTCGCCGCTGCCCACGCCGGGCAGCCTCGACCTGCCGTGGTCGGTCTCGACCTTGCCGACGGCCGCGAGCACGTTCCACGGGATGCCGTACTTCTCGCCCGCCTTCCGGTAGAGGCCGAGGAAGTCCGAGGGGATGGCCTGCGCGTCGTCCGCCGCGTCGGGCTGCGACCCGGCCCGCGTGACGTCCACGCAGTTGGACGTCACCCCGCCGCCGAACATGAACTGGCCCGCGCCGAACAGGATCGGGATGAAGACCACCCCGACGAACAGCAGCGACGCGACGCCGAGCGCCCCGGCGAGCAGCATGCGGCGGGTCGTCATCCCGTGTCACCCGCCTGCCCCACGTCCGCGGGCTGGAAGGCGTACACCTTCAGCGAGCCGCCCTCCCGCGCGACCGTCACCGCGTACCGTCTGCTGTCGCTGCTCTCGCGGCCGCCCTTGGTGACCTTCTGCAGGCCCGTCACCACGAACACGACCGAGTTGTTCTCGATGTTGCGCACCTGGTCGAGCGTGGCCGTGCTCTCCGCGACGACCTCGTTCCGGCGCCGCTCCTCCAGCAGCCCGGGGGTCGCCGCGTCCCGTTCGAGCTGGGCCCCGAGCTCGTCGGTGGCCAGGCCCGACAGCCGTGCGGTGTAGGTCTGGGGGGTCTCGTCGAAGCGGTACGTGCCGTAGGCGGCGACGAACCGCTGCGCCAGGTCGGCGGCGGTGGCGAACTCCTGGCGGGAGAACGGCAGCAGGCGGTAGATGTCGAAATCGCCCGGGGCGACCGTGCCTTCGATTCCGGGCGGCGGGGACGCCGGGCCGGTCGGGGCGCTCGTGGCGGGCGCGCCGCCCGGGCGGGCGTCCGCGCCGTCCGGCTCGCCCGCGGGCGCGGCGACCGTCAGGTAGACGCCGATGGCCGCGAGCACCACCACGAGCCCCGCGAAGAGCAGCTTCCGCCGCCGGTCGTTCAGGTTCATCGCTGGGTCTTCCTCATCCTCGGGAGACCTGACGGGCGAGGGTCACTCGTCCCGTCCCGGTTCACCGGACGGACGGTCCACCGGACGCAGCCAGAACGGGATCGGCGGGTCCTCCTGGGAGCCGCGCCTGCCCCACAGCGGCGGGGCCTGCCGCCGGCCGCCCTGCGGCTGGGACGGCGCCGGAGCACCGCCGCCCGCGCCGGTCCGCGGCCTGGGGACGTTCGACCCGCCGCCGGAACCGCCGCCGGAGCCACCGGAACCACCGCCGGAGCCGCCGCCGGAGCCGCCGTCGCCGCCGCCCGGGCGTGACCGGCCGCGGTCGTTGGAGCCGGACGAACGTCCGCCGCCGCCGAACCAGCCGCCGCCTCCGCCCGCGCCGTTCCCGGAACCGTTGCCACCGGAACCGCCGCCGGAGCCGCCGCCGGAGCCGCCGCCGGAGCCGCCACCTGACCCGCCGCCGCTGCCGCCCGAGCCGCCACGGCCGCCGCCCGAGCCGCCTCCGCCGGTGACGCCGCCGCCACCGGAGCCGCCGCGTCCCGTCCAGGACGTCGGGCGGGCGTTACCCGTGCCGGAGCCCGCGCCGGCGGTCTTCCGCCCGCCACCGCCCGCTCTGGCTCCGGCGACGCCTCCCGCGACACCGCCCCCCGCACCGGCACCCGCACCGGCACCGGCACCGGCACCGCCGCCGGCCGTCACGCCGCCGTCCGCGCCCTGGTCACCGGACGCGCCCGCGCGGGACGGCAGGTTCAGCGGCGGCGCGCCGCGCCGGGACCGGCCCTGCTGCGCCGCGGCGGCACCCGCGCCGCGCGGCTTGGCCGCGAGCACCGGCGCCTCCTCCGGCGACGGGCCCTCGCCCGCGCCGGCTCCCCGCCGGTCGGCCGCCACGGCCGTGCCGGGCACCACGTCGCCCTGCGTCGCCGGCGCCACCGCCTCGGAGGTCGCCTCGCGCCGCGCCCAGCGGGCGATGCCCGCCCCGGCTCCGCCCGTCGCCGCGGTCGCCACCGCCAGCGTGCCGCGGCGCGCCTCGGCGGCGGACCTGTTGAGCTGCGCCTCGCTCTTCTCCCGCGCCCCCACCGCGCCGTAGCCGACCGCCGAGAACAGGTGCTGGAACGGGCGGCGGTACACGAACGCGGCGAACGTCACCAGCGCGATGAGCAGGATCTGCAGGCCCCACGGCAGCGCCTCGCCGAGGATCAGCCCGTACGCCCACAGCAGCAGCGACAGGACCCCGATCAGCGCCGCCTGTTTCAGCAGCATCGACAGCAGCAGTTCCAGCCATCTGATCGCGATCACCCGGCCGATGCCCGGATGGATGCCGATGCCGAGGAAGATCGGCCCCGCCACCAGCAGCAGCAGGAACGCGATCTTCACCACGATCAGCGCGATGGCGATGACCATGATCAGGATGCCCGCGACGAGCGCCGCGAACAGGCCGCCGAACGCGACCGCCAGCCGGTTCTCCCAGTTCTTGCCCTGGAAGAGCGGATACGCCCCGGGATGCTCTTCCCTGATGTTCTCCGCGACGTCCTTGTAGGCGTCGGCCTTCTTCCCGAGATCGGCCTCGTTGTTGGGGCCGTGCGCCTCCGGCAGGTCGACCGCCTGCGACCACAGCAGCTTGTCGGCGTTCTCCTTCACGATCGCCGCGTTGGGATCGGTCGTGCCGAACTGGCCCTGCAGCCACGGTTTGCAGACGAGCGCCACCCACAGCTTGTTCGCGTTGCGCGACGTCTCGTCCAGGCTCTCCGCCGACGCCGGGTCCGCCCGGCCGCCGGGGGTCGGGATGCACACTCCGCCCCCGGTGTCGCTCTGCGGCAACGCGGCGTTGAACGCGGCGCTCGTCGCCTCCGACGTCTGCGTCCCGAGCGTCGTGAAGTCCGAGGGGCGCGCGATCAGCCACACGAGCGCCACCATCGCGACGACCATCCAGATGACGCCCTCGGTGACCTTGCTGGCCCGCTTGCGGACGAGGCCCCACCACGCCAGCCACATCGCCCCGAGGATGACCACCCACGACCAGTAGCGCGCGTTGAACGTCTCGCCCATGTCGCTGATGACGCCGTCGACGGTGTCCTTCAGCCAGTCGAGCAGCGACGGCGACGCCGCCGCCTGGTAGACGCTGATCGTGGTCCGGTCGATCGCCCGGACGAGCGTGAACACCGTGTTGGCGACGGCGTTGCCCATCATGGACATCGCGTCCGAGCAGCCCATGTCGACCGCGTACCAGTACTGCCCGGCCATGCCGTAGCGGTCGTAGTACGTCAGGTTCTCGACCGGGGTGTTCTTGAGCTTCTCGCTCGGGTAGTCCGGCGGCTTGATCATGCCGTCGGTCCCCGACCCGTACTGCTCGGGCGCCGGGTTCTCCGCCGGGCTGCACACGTCGTTCGGCATCGGCGGGTTCGGGATCGACGCCAGGGCGGGCGACAGCGGCCCCAGCATGAACAGCGCCATGAAGAAGAGCAGCAGCGCCGAGCGGCGCGCACGCGGATGCCGCCGCCGCGCCCGGCGGCGCGGGACCGCGCGGTCGAGCCCTTCGCCGGGCGAACGCTGCAGTCGCGCCGTCCCGGCCCGGGGACCCCTCATCGGCGGACCTCCTCGACCTCGGCCCCCGCGGTGGTCAGTTCGGACGAGCCCGGACGGGACCGGGTGGGGTTGGTGTCCAGCCAACGCTGCAGTTCCTCGGAGATCAGGTCGACGCCGATGCGTCCCGCTCGGCCGTCGAGGTCGCGGAAGATGCACTCGCCGTTGCCGAGGTTGCGCAGCACGGCCTTGTGCTCGTCGGACGCCTCCACGCCGAGCAGCGACATGACGTTGCCGACCTCGACGCGTTCGGTGGAACGGAAGGAGAACACCGACGACAGGCAGTTGGTGACCTGCTCGTTCAGCAGGTCGCCCGCGTTCTGGGAGACGAGGATCAGCGCGGTGTTGCGGGACCGCCCCATCCGCGACACCTCCGGGACGAGCTTGGCGCCCTCCGGCGTCGACGTGATCGCCCACGCCTCGTCCAGGAAGATCGCCTTGGGCAGCCGCCGGTCGAGGCCGTGCATCAGCCGCCGCGCGAACTGCGACACCAGGTACATCAGCGCCACCGACAGCCGCTGCTCGTAGGAGTAGTCCTCCCGGGAGATCGCGACGTCCGGCAGCGTGAGGCCGCCGAGCGTGAACACCGTCGTCCAGCCGGCGGTGTCGATGCGCTCCCCGCCGGACGGGTCGAAGCACAGCCGCGCGAGATGCATCTCCGACATCGACCGCAGCACCGCGCCGAGGTTCTTGGACGCCGGATCGTCGGTGCCCTCCAGGTAGTCGACGACGCGGCCGAGCGAGGGCCGTTCCGCGTTGGCGACCGCGCTGACCGCCTGGATCATCGCGGACTCGCGCTCCTCCGACATCCGCGGCAGCAGCAGCCGCAGCGTCTCCGTCGCCATCATCTTCTTCGTGGCGAGGTCGTCGCCGAAGGAGAACGGGTCGAGCAGCCCCGGCGCCGCCGACCCGAGCGGGAGGATCCGCGCCTTGCGGCCCCGCGACTTCAGCAGCTGCACCAGCGACTCGGCGTCGCCCTTCGGGTCGATCGCCGCGATCGTGACGCCGCGCAGCGCCATCTGGTAGATCAGCAGCAGCGCCAGCGTCGTCTTGCCGCCGCCCGGCTCACCGGTGATCGCGACGGCGGTCGGGCGGTTCCGGGCCGCGGCGACCAGCGGGTCGAAGTGCACGATGGACCGGGCCCGGCCGAGCGTCTCCCCGATGTACGGGCCGATCCAGCCCTCGTCGTGCTCGGGGGCGGGGCGGTCGCCCAGGTCGACGGTCGCGATCGGCATGCCGCCGGCGATCGTCCGCAGCGGCTGGCGCTGCGCGTAGGCGTTCAGCCGGATCTGGTCGCCGGGCAGCGACTCCAGGAACAGCGAGAACTGGTCGCCGGTCGAGTTGACCACGTCGATGCCGATGTCGCGGTAGTGCTCCACCACCGCGTCCACCCGCTGGCCGAGCAGGTCCTCGTTGGACGCGGACACGATCAGCCGGTGCCACCCGTACACGAACGGCAGCCGCTCCTTGGTGATGCCGTGCTCCAGCATCCGCGCCGCGTCGATCTGCTCCGCGAGCGCGATCGGCGCCTCCGCGCCCGCCTCGCGGATGTGCTGGTCCATGTCCCGGGCGTGCGCCAGCTTCCGCGAGACGTCCTTGGACGCCTTCGCCGGCGGGATCAGCTTCATCCGCGCGCTGATCTCCACGGGGAACGGGAGCGCGTCGGCGTAGTGGAGCCACGGCTCACCGTCCGGGAACGGCATCATGTCCGGGAACCGGGCGAACGACAGGTACGCGACATAGGACGCCGCCGTGGCGCCGCCGCCCGCGCCGGTGAAGTTCGGCTGCTCCACCCGCAGGTAGGAGCGCCCGTTGTGGATCGCGCCCTCGACCAGCGCCTCGATCTCGCCCTTGCCCCACGTCCTGCGGGAGACGGCGGACGGCGGCGGGTCGGCCAGCGACCCCGACACCGCGTGCTGGAACAGCCACGCCACCTCCGTCGAGGTGGCGTGCCGGGCGTACAGGGCCGATCCGCCGAGTGCCCGCCCGACCCGTTCGGCCTGCTCCGTCCAGCGGCCGATCTCCTTCTTGTCGATCGCGTCGTCGTGGACGCCGAGGGCGTTCTCGCTGCGCTTGTAGAACCCGAGGAGCTGCTTCAGCACCCCGCCCGACAGCTGCGCGCCCATGCCGCGCGGGCCGAGCCGGACCCCGAGGTAGACCTCCTTGGTCCAGAAGTCCTGGGCCCACACGTGCGCGTAGGACTCCTCCAGGTACTCCCGCCAGCCGGGCCCGCCGTCGGACGTCCGGTCCAGCGCCAGGGCCCAGTCCGCCGCCGGGTACGTGCGGTGCGCGATCCGCAGGTGCACTTCGGCGTCCTGCATGCGGATGCCCGCGAGCGCGATGGTGATGTTGGTGGCGAGCGCCTCGCGCTCCTCCCCGGTGGTGAACTCGTACGACACCGTGGGCAGCCGGAAGTACGCCCAGGCGGCGGTGTCGGTGAACAGCACGCGGTCGTCGAAGTACCGCACCGCCAGCCTGCTGGACTTGCTCACGCCGTCACCCCCACCCCGCATTGTCCCGGCGCCCCGGCGGCCGCGCAGGGTTGCCGGAGAGAGTCTTTCCGGTCCGGGTGGTGATCCACTTCAGGCGCGCTCGCCAGGAACGCCCGGCCCGCCCCGGTTTCCGGTTGATGCCCGCAAGGGGCGCTCATCGCGTGGCCTCCTGCTCCTGCTGAAGCTCCTGGTAACGCTCGGGCATGACGGTGAAACCACCGGCGACCACGCCGGCGAGGGCAAGGTAGGCACGCCGCGTGGGCGTCCGCAACGATTTCAGCTCGTTGCGCGGCGCGCGGTCCATGCTCAGGTGATCATCCCACGGAATGCGCACCAGCGCCCGGCACCGGCCGCGCGCCACGGCCTCGGCCTGCTCGACGTCGTCCATGCTGCGGCGGCTCACCCCGTTGATGACGGTCACCGCGCGGGACCGCAGTTCCTCGTAGCCGTGACCGTCCAGCCACTCGAACGTCATCGCGACCGCCCGCGGCGCGTCCGCGCTGGCCGGGGCGACCAGGACGATCTGGTCGGCGTACGGCAGCACCCGCGCGACCACCGCCGCGGCCGCGTCGATGAGCGTCACCGAGTAGAACTTGTCGATCGTCCGGATGGCCAGCGCGTAGTCGCGGTCGTCGAGCGCCTGCAGCGGGTTCTTGCCCGCCGCGATGACGTCGAGCCCCGACTTGGCCTGGGAGGTGTACCGGCGCATCGCGGTGAGGCTGCCGACCTGGTCGGCCCGGGTGATGAGCCCCGTCAGGGTCTCGTTCGTGTCGCTGCGCGTCCGCCGCGCCAGCGCACCCGGACCGGGATTCACGTCGATGGCGACCACGGGCTCCCCGTTGTGCTGCGCGAACGTGTGCCCGAGCATCAGCGCGGTCACCGTCTGCCCCGCCCCGCCGGTGCACCCGAGCACGACGACGTGCCGCGTCCCGTGGAACGGCTGCTGCAGGCGCTGCTGGTACTCGGCGTCCACGTCCCCGTGCCCGCCGCCGACGGCGTGGAAGAGCCGCCGCAGCCCACCGCCGCTGACCTCGTGCCCGGGGTCCGGCGGGGTGATCGCCGGACCGGACGGCGGCGGCGCGGGCGGCGGCGGCAGCGGCCGCGGCCGCACGGGCGACGCGGGCTGGGACCGCACCTCACGCGGCGGCGCCTCCTCCTCGACCGGCACCGCCGGTGGCGCGGCCTCCGCGGCAGGCGGCGGCGCGGCAGGCGGCGGCGCGACAGGCGGCGGCGCGGCCTCCGCGGCGGGCGGCCACGCGGGCCCCTCCGCCGCGGGACGCGGCTTGGACAGCCCCTCCGACCAAGGCCGGGGCGGGTCCATCCGAGGCGTCTCGGCCGACCGCGCCCCGAAGGCTCCGGGCACCATCGGAATGTCAGGCCGCGTAGGCCCCGCGGTCTCCGGCCGCCCGGCCTCCCAGGGCCGCGGCACATCCCGCCGCGTCTCCCGGACCTCCTGCTCACCGGCCCGCGCAGCCGGAACCTCCGGCTCGCCACGCCCGCCGGCGACCTTCTTGTCCCCGGCCTCTCCCCCGGCCTTCCGCGACGCCGGCCCCTCGGCCCGGCGCGCCACCTCAGCCGAAGCCGCCGCCTCGCCCTCCCGCACGGGCCGCGCGTGGCGCGGCGACTCTCCCGCGCGAAGTCGCTCGACGCGCGGGTACTCGGCATCGCGCGCCGCCGCACCCTCGCGCGCCGCCTCGTCCTTCCGGGCCGCCTCGGCTTGATGTGCCGCCTCGCTCCGAGGCGTCGGCTGGGCAAGGGGCGAGGGGCCGACGTTGGGGGACGGCTGGGAAGTTCGCGGGGTCCCGGACGGGGCCGCCGCCTCGCCCTCGCGCAGCGGCCGCGGGTGGCGCGGCGGCTCTGCCGCGCGGGCCCGCTCGCCCACACGCGGACGCTCGGCCTCGCGCGCCACCTCGGCCTGACGCGCGGCCTCGGTCTGGCGGGCCGCCTCGGCCTGACGCGCCACCTCGGCCTGACGCGCGGCTTCGGCCTGACGCGCGGCTTCGGCCTGGCGGGCCGCCTCGGATTGGCGGGCCGGCTCGCTCTGGGGCGTCGGCTGGGCATGGGACGAGGTCCCGACCGGGGTGGACGGCTCGCCGGTGCGCGGCCCGGACGCAGTCGCCGCCTCGCTTTCGGGTGAGGACTGCAGGTGGTGCGGCGGCTCGGCCG
>NZ_SMLC01000119.1 GCF_004349245.1 Actinomadura sp. 6K520
AGGCTGATGACCATGTCGTCCAGCCCGCCCGACGCCCGGCCGGCGCCCGGCCGGCGCTTGTCCGTGGCCGGGGTGGGCGCACCGGGGGCCGTACTTACGGCGGAGTGCCGGGAACCCGTAGTCTCGGGGGACGGACATCCGGTGGCTGGCGGAGCGCCAGAGAGAAGGCCCTCTCGGGGGGCCGGAAGAGGAAGTGCACCGTGGAACCCGGTGGTCAGCTGAACATGCAGGAACTCCTCCAGCAGGCGCAGGCCATGCAGGAGCAGCTTTTCAACGCGCAGCGCGAACTCGCGGAGGCGGAGGTGAACGGCACCGCCGGCGGCGGGCTCGTCACCGCGACGGTCAACGGGCAGGGCGAGGTCACGGGCCTGTCGATCGACCCGAAGGTCATCGACGCCGACGACCCGGCCGACACGGCGGAGACCATCGCCGACCTGGTACTCGCCGCCATCCGTGACGCCGGCCGTGAGGCGCAGCGGCTGCAGCAGGAGAAGATGGGACCGCTCGCCGAAGGTCTCGGCGGCGCAGGCGGCATCCCCGGCCTCGGCGGAAGCGGAGGCGGCGGAGGCGGCGGGCTGCCCGGCGGTTTCCCCGGCCTCGGCGGCGGCACCGGCTCGGGCGCCTGAGCGGCCGGTAGAGAGAAAGGAGGGGTCCGTTGTACGAAGGGGTGGTCCAGAACCTCATCGACGAGCTGGGCAGGCTGCCCGGCGTCGGCCCCAAGAGCGCGCAGCGGATCGCCTTCCACCTCCTCTCCGCCGACCCCGCGGACGTTGAACGTCTCGGCAAGGCGCTCAAAGAGGTCAAGGACAAGGTCCGCTTCTGCGGGACGTGCGGCAACGTCGCGGAAGAGGAGGAATGCCGGATCTGCCGTGACACGCGCCGCGACCCCCACGTCATCTGCGTCGTGGAGGAGTCCAAGGACGTCGTCGCGATCGAGAAGACCCGCGAGTTCCGGGGCCGCTACCACGTGCTCGGCGGCGCGATCAGCCCCATCGAGGGCGTCGGCCCCGACGACCTGCGCATCCGCGAGCTGATGCAGCGGCTCGCGGACGGGGCGGTGACCGAGCTGATCCTCGCCACCGACCCCAACCTGGAAGGCGAGGCGACGGCGACGTATCTCGCCCGGCTCGTCAAGCCCATGGGCCTCACCGTCACCCGTCTGGCCAGCGGCCTGCCGGTGGGTGGCGACCTCGAGTACGCCGACGAGGTGACGCTGGGCCGCGCATTCGAAGGACGGAGGCTGCTCGATGTCTGACACCAACAGCCCGCAGGACTGGAACGCCCTCGCCGAACGCGTGGCGTGCCATGTCGACAACTACCTGAGCGGCTTGGAGGCCGTCGCCCGCGGTGACGGCGGCACCCACACGATCCCGCTGCTCCTCCTGGAGGTGTCGCAGGTCATCCTGGCGGGCGCACAGCTCGGCGCCAGCGCCGACGTGATCCTGCCCGACAACTGGGAGCCCGAGATCGGCGACGACCCCGACCTCGACGCCGTCCGGCAGGGCCTCCGCGACCGGCTCGTGGCCCTCGACGAGTACGTCGAGGTCTTCGACCCCTACAAGGACACCGAGCCCACCTCGTACCGCCTGTCGGACGACCTGGTCGACGTCGCGAGCGACCTCGTCCACGGCCTGCGCCACTACCAGCAGGACCGTCCCCTGGAGGCCCTCTGGTGGTGGCAGTACTCGTACTTCAACCACTGGGGCAACCACGCCGGCGCGGCACTGCGCGCCCTGCACGCCTTCGTCGCGAACGCCCGCCTGAACGTGGCCCCGGAGGCCGCGACCGCCTAGCCCGCGAGCAAGAGCCGAAACCACCGGCCGCAACCGCCGGCTCTCAGCTCGGCCGCCTTCTCGGCGTCCGGGCCGATCTGCCCGCCCGGCTCCGAGTCCCACACGTACGCGTTGACGGCCATCAACGCTCCCATCAGCTCCCTCACGGGGCCTCGGGCGCGACGGACCACCGGGCCCGGCGAGCCGGACCCGCGCATCCGGGACGTCACCGCGCTGCTGCTCACCGAGACCTACCGCACCGTCACGGCCGCGGAGGCCGCCGCCACCTGCGGACTGTCCACGTCGCGGTTCCTGCGCCTGTTCAAGGCGCACACCGGGACGACCTTCCGGCGCTACCGGCTCTGGGCCCGGATGCTGGCCGCGGGACGGGTGATCGGCGCCGGCGGGGACCTCACGAGCGCCGCGGCGGAGGCGGGGTTCGCGACCCCCTCCCACTTCAGCGACGCGTTCCACCGGATGTTCGGGCTTCAGCCCGGCCGGCTCCTGGGCACCGGCGTCGCCATCGTGACCGCCGACCGGCCCTCGGCCTGATCGACGCCACCGCGCCGGGCGGGGACCGCCCCTCCGGGAGTTCGGGACGGGCGCCGTGGCCGCCGCATCGCAGGACTGCCACCTCAGGTGCGTCCGGCGGCGGACCCGGGGCGCCGCAGGTCCGGTGCGGCGCCCCGCTGCCGATCGGCGGGTCAGGCGCTGATGAGGGTGCCGGCGTTCTGGAAGGCGCCGGTCAGGACCCGGCCGACCTCGTCGAGCTTCTTGCGGACCTTCGCGACGCCGATGGCCCCGCCGGACATGCCGGTCGTGGCGAGGCCGAGGTCGACGACCAGGGTGCCGTCCTGCTGCGGGTGGAGGAGCACGCGGTACTTGTAGTGGGTGCCGAACGCGCCGAGGAGCAGCGCCTTGGTGCGCGAGCCCTTCTCGATGATGCAGTCTCCGGCGTTCTCCCAGGTGAACCGGAAGCCCTCGGCCTGGAGCACCTGCTCCAACATGGGACGGACCTGGTCGGGTGTACCGGTCACGTGAAGCTTGACGGAATCGGCCATGACGCTCCTTGCGTTCGGGGGGTGGGTGCGGCTGCTCGACCGTCGAAGCAACAGGACGACCTGCGGTGGCCCATGCGCCGGGGACGAAGCGGAGAAGAGCATATTCCGGTCACCACCCGGATGCCCGTGAGTTTTCCCTGATAGGCATGGGCAGGACGTGACGCCGGCCAGCCGCACCCGTCTCCCGGAGGGCGTCAGCGGAGGGCGGTGAGGGCCTCGCGGGCGATGGAGTCGCGTTCGGCGGCCTCCCGCTCCGCCGCCTCCTTCTCGGCCCGGACGCGGGCGTCGTAGGCGGCGCGGGCGGCGGCGATGGCGTTCTGGTGCTCCTCCGTCCAGGCGACCAGCGAGCGGATCGTCTCGTGCAGGGTCGCCCCCATGGGGGTGAGCGCGTAGTCCACGCGCGGCGGGACGGTCGGGTGGACGGTCCGGCTGACCAGCCCGTCCCGCTCCAGATGCCGCAGGGTCCTGGCGAGCATCCGCTGGCTGATGCCGTCGATCCGGCGGCGCAGCTCGGTGAACCGCAGCGAGCGCTGGTCCAGGAGCGCGATGACGAGCAGCGACCACTTGTCGGCGATGCGGTCGAGGATCTGCCGGACCTCGCAGTCGTTGCGCGTGTCCCACTGCTGGACGGCCTCGTCGGCGGCGGTATCCCCGCAGTAACCGGGGGACGCGAAAGTTCCGTCTTCCATGGTCTCCAATGGTGACTGACGATGCTGTCGGTAACAAGGGGGAACCGGCGCTCACGAGGGGAACCGGCCCTCTCCGGAGAGGAGCCGGCTCATGTCCACATCCGCTGCCCGTATGGACGGGCGTGCCTGGGCGCAGTTGCTCGTGCTGTGCGGCGCGGTCTTCCTGGAAGGGATCGACGTCGCGATGCTCAACATCGCGCTGCCGTCGATCCGGGCGGACCTCGGCCTGTCGACCGGGATGCTCAGCGGCGTCATCAGCGCCTACGTGCTGGGTTACGGCGGGTTCATGCTGCTGGGCGGACGCACCGCCGACCTGCTCGGCCACCGCCGCGTCTTCCTGTTCTGGCTGGTGGTCTTCCTGCTGTTCTCCGGGCTCGGCGGGTTCGCGACGAACGGCTGGATGCTGCTCGCCGCACGGTTCGTCACCGGTGTCGCGTCGGCGTTCATGGCCCCGGCGGGGCTCGCGCTCGTCACCGCCATGTTCCCGGCCGGGCCCGCCCGCACCAAGGCGCTCGGCGTCTACGCGGGCATCGCCTCGGGCGGCTTCGTGCTCGGTCTCGTCGCCGGCGGGCTGCTCACCTCGATCGGCTGGCGCTGGGTGTTCTTCGCGCCGGTGATCATGGCGGCGCTGCTGCTGGCCGCGGCGGTTCCGCTGGTGCAGGAGCCGGACCCGGCGGCGCGCCGCGGTGTCTCGGGGGGCTTCGACCTCATGGGCGCGTTCAGCATCACCGGAGCGATGATGCTGCTCGTGTACGGGGTCGTCCGGCTGGAACGTCCCGGCCATGACGTCGCGCTCACCGTGGCCGTCCTGCTGGGCGGCGCGGCGCTCCTCGGGGCGTTCGTGGCGATCGAGAACAGGGCCGCTCACCCGCTCGTCCGCCTCGGGATCCTCCGTTCGGCCGCGCTGGTGCGGACGAACCTGAGCGCGATGCTGTTCCTCGGCGCGTTCGCGGGCTTCCAGTTCCTGATGACGCTGTACCTGCAGGAACTCCGCGGCTGGACGACGTGGCAGACGGGCCTGGCCCTGCTGGTCGTCGGCATCGACGTCATCCTCGCGCCCACGCTTACGCCCCGCCTGGTGAACCGCTTCGGCAACGTGCGCGTCCTGCTGGGCGGACTCGTCCTGGCGGCCGTGGCGTACGGGCTGTTCCTGCCGGTCGGCCTGGACTGGGCCTACCCGACCATGTTCCCGATCATCGGGCTGCTGGGCCTGGCGTTCGCGCTGGTCTACGGCCCGCTGACGATGGCCGCCACGGAGGGGGTCGACGAGAGCGAGCACGGCGTCGCCGGCGGCCTCTTCTACACCGCGATCCAGTTCGGCATGGCGCTCGGCCTGTCCGCGGTCACCGCCGTCAAGGTGGCGGCGCTCAGCGGCGGATCACGGGAGGCGAACCTCGACGCCCTGCGGATCGCGCTGACGGTCCCCGTCGCCGCCGTCCTCGCAGCCGTCCTGATCATGGCGTTCGGCCTCCGGGTCCGCTCGCGCCGGACGGCCGAGCCCGCCCACGACCCCGTCAAGACCGCGGCGTAGCGGCACCGCCGACGACGGCCGATCGCCGGGGCGGCGCCGCACCGGCGATCGGCCCGTCCCGGCGCCGCCGGTGCGGCCACGCGGCGTCCGCACCGGTTACCTGCCCGTTATCCGTTTCGGTGTGCTCTGTAGACTCTCTGTTCGGTACGCCGATCCCGATCCGAGGAGCGCCCACCCGTGGCTCTTGTCGTGCAGAAGTACGGTGGCTCCTCCGTCGCCGACGCCGATGGCGTCAAGCGGGTCGCCCAGCGCATCGTCGCAACGAAGAAGGCGGGCAACGACGTGGTGGTCGTCGTCTCCGCCATGGGCGACACGACGGATGATCTCATCGATATGGCCAAGCAGGTCAGTCCCCTGCCGCCGGGCCGTGAGCTGGACATGCTGCTCACCGCCGGCGAGCGGATCTCCATGGCGCTGCTCGCCATGGCCATCGCGAACCTGGGCCACGAGGCCCGCTCGTTCACCGGCTCCCAGGCGGGCGTGATCACCGACGGCTCGCACGGGAAAGCCAAGATCATCGACGTGACGCCCGGCCGGATCAGGACGGCGCTGGACGAGGGCTCGATCTGCATCGTCGCCGGTTTCCAGGGTGTGTCGCAGAACACCAAGGACATCACCACGCTCGGCCGCGGCGGCTCCGACACCACCGCCGTCGCGCTGGCCGCGTCGCTGGACGCCGACGTCTGCGAGATCTACTCCGACGTCGACGGGGTCTTCACCGCCGACCCGCGCATCGTGCCCGCCGCCCGCAAGGTCCCGAAGATCTCCTACGAGGAGATGCTGGAGATGGCGGCGAACGGCGCGAAGATCCTGCATCTGCGCTGCGTCGAGTACGCGCGCCGGTACAACATCCCGATCCACGTGCGGTCCTCGTTCAGTCAGAAGGAGGGCACGTGGGTCGTCGACAGCAGCGACATCGAAGGACAGGACATGGAGCAGGCGATCATCTCCGGCGTCGCGCACGACCGGAGCGAGGCCAAGATCACGGTGGTGGGGGTGCCGGACAAGGTCGGTGAGGCCGCCGCGATCTTCAGCGTGCTGTCCGACGCCGAGATCAACATCGACATGATCGTGCAGAACGTGTCGGCCGCGTCCACCGGGCGCACCGACATCTCGTTCACGCTGCCGTCCACCGACGGGCAGAGCGCGCTGACCGCGCTGAACAAGCTGAAGGAGCAGATCGGGTTCGAGTCGCTCCGCTACGACGACCGGATCGGCAAGGTCTCGCTGATCGGCGCGGGCATGCGCTCGCACCCGGGCGTCACGGCCAAGCTGTTCTCGGCGATCGCCGACGCCGGGGTCAACATCGAGATGATCTCCACCTCGGAGATCCGCATCTCGGTCGTCGTCGCCCAGGACGACATCGACTCCGCCGTCGTCGCCGCCCACACGGCCTTCGACCTCGACTCCGAACAGGTCGAGGCCGTCGTCTACGGCGGCACCGGCCGCTGACCCACCAGGAGCCCGCGCGGGCCGGGGGCACCTCCCGCCCCGCGTGGCCTCCGCACGCCCTGGCCCGAACGGTCCTGGCATGCCCCGGTCCGCGCGACCTTGCGCGGCCGGGGCTCGCTCGATGGTCTGCAGGTCGTTGACCTGTGCTTTTGTGGGGAAAGTCTGCGGTCGGGCGTTGTGGTCGTCGGGCGCGGGTCCGCCGGTCGGCGGTCGGGGTGGCCGGCGGGCGCGGCGGGCCGCGTGGGGGGAGCCGGACGCCGTGGCGGGCTTAGGGTGGCATTCGTGACCGAGACGAAGGCCGTGAAGTCCGAGCAGACGCGGCGCCTGATCGTCGAGACGGCGCTGCGCCTGTTCCGGGAGCGCGGATACGAGGCGACGACGATGCGGGCGATCGCCAAGGAGGCGGGCGTCTCGGTCGGCAACGCCTACTACTACTTCGGGTCCAAGGAAGAGCTGATCCAGGCGTACTACGACGAGCTGCAGGACGAGCACGTCGCGGCCTGCCGGGCCGTCCTGGACGCCGAGACGGAGTTCGCGCCCCGGCTGCTCGGCGTGCTGAAGGCCCGGGTCGACACGATGGTCCCGTACCACGAGTTCGCCGGGAAGTTCTTCAAGTTCGCCGCCGAGCCGACCAGTCCGCTCAACCCGTTCAGCGCCGAGTCGGGTCCGGCGCGCGACTCGGCGGTGGCGATCTACCGCGAGGTCGTGGAGGGCTCCGACCTGAAGATCGACAGGGAGTTCCGGGCGGAGCTGCCCGAGCTGCTGTGGATCTACTCGATGGGCATCGTCCTGTACTGGGTGCACGACAGCTCGCCGGGCTGCCGCAAGACGTACCTGCTGGTGGAGCGGACCGTCCCGCTGGTCAACCGCATGGTGTCGATGTCGCGCATGCCGGGGTTCAAGTCGGTGACCCGGGAGCTCGTCGGGATCATCCGCGAGGTCCGCGCCTGACCGTCGCCCGGCGGCCGGGTCAGCGGAAGGTGATGTCCCAGTGGTCCTTCTCGCGGGCGAAGAGGGTGCCGCCGGGCGAGCGGTAGAGCCTGGCGCCGTCGCCGCGGACACCGGTGGACGGGTGCCGCTCGATCGCGCCGTCGACGCAGCGGCTCGGCGAGATGTCGGCCTTGTAGCCGTTCCAGTGGCTGTAGGTGCCGCCCGCGTGGCCGCGCTCGGTGCCGCCGGTGACGACGACGTCGCAGCCGCTCGACCTCGTGAAGCGGACCAGGCCCTTGATCGTCCCCCACCGGATGCCCTCGAACGACGTGCAGGTCCGGACCGTCCGGTCGGAGCAGCCGCCGGTCGAGCGCCAGCCGATGCCGTGCACGCGCAGGACCTCCGCGGCGAACCGGTGCCCCACGCGGCTCGACTTGGGAATGCCCTCCGGCAGAGTGGCCGGCTCCAGCGTTCCGGACGTGGCGGGGTCCGCCGGCGCGTTGTCCCGAGGTGGGGTGGTCGGCACCGGCCGGCCGGCGGTGGGGCCGGTGAGCGCCAGGGGCGGCCTGGGCTTCGTCGTGCGCCGGTCCGGAGGGCGTCCGGACCGGCGGAACGCCTGGTCGCTGGAGGCGGGGCGGCGGAGCGCCAGGAATTCGGCGGCGCGCGCCGGGGACGTCTTCGCCGCCGTGGCGGGCCGGCGCGGCGGACGTTTCTCGGCCGCGGACGCGCGCGGCGCCGTTACGGCGAGGGTCGTGGCGGCGGCGGCCAGGCCCGTCACCAGCGCCGCCATCCGGAACGCCGGGCCGTGCGGCTCGGGTTTTCGGCGGCCGAGGGCGAGCCGGACGAGCCCATGGACGCGCTGACGTTGTTTCACGTGAATCCCCCCGTCTGCGGTGGCCGCGCACCGGGGGGGCGAGCCGGCTCCTTACCGGCTCCTTGATCACTGACGGCCGGTCGGAGGCGTGCCCTGCCGCTGATCTTGTAAACGCCGGGGGCGGGCGGGTCCGCCGCCCGCCCCCGGGAAGATCACGACATACCTAGATGCTTGCCGGCAAAGCCGATCTCGGCGGCCATCTGGGTGATGCGCTCTTCGACGACGAGGGAGCCGTGCCCGGCGTCGTACCGGTACACCTCGTGCGGGTGGCCCCGCTCGTCCAGGCGTGCGAGGTAGTTGTCGATCTGCCGGATGGGGCAGCGCGGGTCGTTCTCCCCGGCGAGGACCAGCACGGGGGCCTTGACCTCCGAGACGTAGGTGATCGGGGACGACTCGCGGTAGCGGTCCGGGACCTGGGCCGGGGAGCCGCCGAACAGCGACCGGTCGAACGCCTGCAGCCCCTCCATCTCGTCCTCGTACGCGGCGACGTAGTCGGCGACGGGGACGGCGGCGACGCCGACGCTCCAGTCGTCCGGCTGCGTGCCGAGGCCGAGCAGGGTGAGGAACCCGCCCCACGACCCGCCCGTCAGCACGAGCCGCTCCGGGTCGGCGAGCCCGCTGGACACGGCCCAGTCGCGGACGGCCTTGATGTCCTCCAGTTCGGTGAGGCCGACGCGTCCCTCGATGGCGTCGCGCCACTCCGACCCGTAGCCCGTCGAGCCCCGGTAGTTGACGCGGACGACGGCGAACCCGTGGTCCACCCAGGCGGCGACCGTCGGCATGAACGAGTCGACGTCCTGCGCGGTGGGCCCGCCGTGGACGTCGAACACCGTCGGGAACGGACGGTCGCCCTCGGGCTTGCTGACCAGCGCGTGGATGCGGCCACCGGGGCCGTCCACCCACACGTCCTCGACGGGCACGGAGGGGGGAGCGGGCGGCCCGGGGGGCGTGAGCACGACCTCGCCGGACGTGGACCTGATCACCGGCGGCTCGGCGGCCGACGACCAGGAGTACTCGACCGTCCCGTCCGGGCGGACGTCGGCCCCGCCGATCACTCCGCGCGGCGTCTCGATCCCGGTCAGGCCCCCGTCCGCGAGGTCGTACCGGTACAGCTCGTCCCGGCCCTCGTGCGAGTGGGAGATCAGCAGCGCCGTCCCGTCCGGGTACCAGGCCGCGCCGATCTCGCCGGGGAGGTCGAGGACGATCTCCTGTTCGGTGCCGGTGACCGGGTCCCAGATGAGCATCTCGTCGCGGCCGCGCCGCTCGTGATTGACCAGAAGGCGCGAATCCCCTTCGACAGGGGCGAATCCGGCGGCGTGCACGCCCTTGCCGGCGCCGTCCCACAGGTCGGCGACCGTGCTGCCGTCCGGCCGCAGCACGCGCAGCGCCATGTGGCGGCTGTCGCCGTGCTCGCTGTGCCCGATCGCGATCAGGCTCTCGCCGCGGGACAGCGCGGCGACGTGCGCGTCCTCCGCGTGGTGGTAGAGCACCTCGGGCGCCGCGCCCGTCTGGCACAGGTGGATCGTGTTGCCCTCCTCCGTCGTCCGCCCGACGACGGCGAGGCCGGTGCGGCCCAGGCACAGCCCGGACGGGTACGACGGCTCCAGGTCCGGGACGGCGGGGACGCTCTCGGCCCCCTCCTCCGCGCCGAACGGCACGCGCTTCCAGACGCCGAACTCGTCGCCGTCCGTGTCGGCGAACCACCAGACCCATTCGCCGGACGGGTCGATGGTGCCGATCCATGTGCCGTTCGGGCGGTCGGTCACCTGGCGGCGCGCGCCGGTGTCACGATCCCACGTGTAGATCTCCCAGGTTCCGGTGACGTTCGACCGGTAGATGCTGTGGCTCGGGGCGTCTCTGGCCCATCGGGGCAGGCTCATTCCGGCGGCCCGGAATCTCGCCTTCCAGCGTTCGTCGTCGACCATCCCCCCAGTATCGCGGCCGACCGGACGTGCGGCGGAACCCCGGCGCCCGGGGCGTGCCCGCCGAGGGGCGCTCAGGGCGCGGTCAGGCGGCCGAGCAACTGGTCGATCGCGGTGCGGACCTGCCGGTCCATGGCGCGGGCGAAGCCCGCCTCCACGGTGACCTGCGCTCCGGGACGCAGCCGCGCGAGGGTCTCGGTCAGCTCGCCGAGGTCCTGCTCGTCGATGCGCCCGACGACATGCGTGGCGATCATCCGGAGGAACATCGCCGCGATGTCGTCCATGGTGCGCTGGAGTTCCAGCCCGGCCGACAGGATCTCCTCCAGCGGCACCCCGGCCTGGACGAGCGTCACCGTCGCCTCCAGCTGGCGGCGGCTCCAGTGGGTGACGCGGTCGCCGTCGATCTCGATGTGGCCCTGCGCGACGGCCCTTTCCACGGACTTCGCGTCGACCTGGCCCGGGAACAGCGCCGCCAGCTCGTCCAGCGTCATCGTCACCGGGACCTCGCGCGACCACGGCGTCGTGACGGCCTTCTCGACGCCGAGGACGGCGCCGATGTCGCGGCCCTGCTCCCATGCCGCGAGCAGCTCGCGGATGCCTTCGAGGGTGTGGCCGCGTTCCAGCAGGTTCGCGATCATGCGGAGCCGCGCGAGGTGGTCCGCGGAGTACAGCCCGATACGCCCCTCGCGGCGCGGGGGCGGCAGGAGCTTGCGCTCCTGGTAGTAGCGCAGCGTCCGCACCGGGACGCCCGCGGCCTGCGCGAGTTCGCCGATGCGGTACTCGCGGCCACCGCCGCCGGGGTGGCCGTCCTGGTCGTCCGTCGGCTCATCGCTCACGGCCGCCAGCATAGTTCGCGGCCGGAGCCGGTCACGTCCGGTGCCGTACGCGGGGAACGCTTTCGTCGGCTCCGTGCGTCAGAGCCACGCCAGTGACACCCTGTCGCTGACACGACCGTCGCGAGGAGAGGCCGAAGATGCCGAAGACACGTCCGGTGACCGTGGCGCTGACCGTTGTGGTCGCGGTGGCGGGCCTGACCGCGTGCGGTGGCGGCAAGAACCGGTGGTGCGAGCACGACGCGACCGACCAGCGGGTCAGCAACAGCTACTGCGAGCGCGGCGCGGCCGGGTACGAGTGGGAGTCGGACGGCGGCAAGAAGAAGATCAAGAAGTCGAAGAAGTCGCGGCACTGACCCCGGCCGCCGGCGGAGGTCGGCGGCGGGTCCGGGCGGGCGGTACCGCCTAGGTGACGCGGCGGTGGGTCATGGTCCTGCGTTGTCGGCGCCGGCGCTTCTCGTTCGCCGCTCGGGGGGCCTGCGCGGCCTCGGTGGCGAGCAGGTCGCGGAGCGAACGCGGGACGATGTCCTCGCGGCGGTCGGTGAACGGTGAACGCATCGGGCTTCCTCCCTGTTCGTGCGGTGGCTCCTGCTCGTGCGGTGGCCGGTGCCGCGGGACGGTCAGGCGGCGGTGAGGTCGCCGCGGTAGGTCTCGGACACGGTGGTCAGGGCCCAGCGCATCCGCGCGAGGTACGTCTCCGGGTGGTCGCCGGCCTCCTGGGCGACGATCGCGACGCAGGCGAGGCGGTCGCCGCCGCAGGCGCCGAGCCTGGCGTCGATGGCGGCGCGGACCTGCTCGGCGGAGGGACGGTCGGACTCCTGCAGCCCGCAGCAGAACAGGATCTCGGCCAGTTCGGAGGCCGTCAGCGAGGTGGGGGGCGTGTTCGACATCGTGTGCCTTCTTCCTGCGGAGGGGGCCTCGTCCCCCTGCTGCTTCATATGACTCTGCCCGCCTGGCGGACTAATCGCCATAAGGGAAAACCCCGAACCGAGGCCGGGGCGGTCCCCGGGGAGTCCCTTAGGACGGCTCCCCTGTGCGGGAATCGGATTATCAGGACGGAATGCTGCTTCCGCGGGTGCGCTGCCCGGTCTCGGGGCAGTGACCTGGGCGTTTGGATTCGGCTTGGTAGGGACTGTACCCCTGGAATCCGGTCTCGGGGGCGCACTCCGGCCGGAGGGCCGTTCCTGTTTAACGCATGTGTGTCCGAGGCTAATCCCGTCGTCCAAATCGGGCGGCGGTTGAACACGGCGCGCTCAGGTCACGGGGTCGGGGTCAAGATCCGGTGGCCCTCGGGGTTACGGCCTGTCCGTGGGCAGGGATACGGCCTGCGGGAACATGTCCTTCCAGGTTAGCCCCGGTATGCGAGTCCGTCGGCGAGCGCGTCCCGGAAGGCCCGCACCGCGGGGTGTGAGCCGCCTCCCCGGCGTGCGGCGGTGAACAGGCGGCGGGTCCGGTCCTGCGCCGGGAGCCGGACGACCGGCACCGCCGGCGGACGCCCCGACCACACGAGCCCCGGCAGCAGCGCGGCGGCGTGGCCGCGCTCGACCAGGCGCAGGTGCAGGAGCAGGTCGGTGGACTCGAACCGCACGTCCGGCTCGAACCCCGCCGCACGGCAGAGCCGCGTCGCCCACCGCCGCGACGCCGTGCCGGCCGGTTCCATGACCCACGGCGTCTCCGCCAGCTCCCGCAGCCCGGTGCCCCGCGGCGCCGGTTCGGGGAGGGCGAGGGAGATCTCGTCCGCGCCCAGCTCCGCGTACTCGATCCCGGCCGGGCGCGGGCTCGGGTCGCCCGGGTACTCCTCGGAGATGACCAGGTCGAAGTCCCGGGCGAGCAGCCCGGGGAGCGCGCTCTCGGGCTCCCGCTGGGTGATCTCGACGCGGAGCCGCGGGTGGGCGTCGCGGAGCGTGCTGAGCGCGTCCGGGACGAGCGCGAGCGCGGCCGTCTGGAACGCCGCGACGCGCAGGACCCCCGCGATGCCGCGCAGGGACGCGGCGAGGTCGGCCTCCGCGCGTTCGAGGCGCTCCAGCACGGCCTCGGTGTGCGCGACGAGGATCTCGGCCTGCGCCGTCAGCCGGACGCGCCGCCCCACCGGTTCGAGCAGCGGCACGCCGGCCTCCCTCTCCAGCACGGACAGCTGCTGCGAGATCGAGGACGGGCTGTAGGAGAGCGCCTCGGCGACGGCGGCGAGCGTCCCGCGGTGCTTCAGCTCGCGGAGCAGCCGGAGCCGGTGCAGGTCCAGCACGGGCGGCCTCCATCCATCGGTTGAGGTGACGATTATCGCTCGGAAACATTCGCTGGACCGATGAAAGGTGGCTGCGGGAGCGTGTCACGCATGGTCATGGCTCCCGCTTCGCCTGGTCTGTCGTTGTTCGCTCGGCCGCCGGCGCGGGCCTGGACGTGCCCGCCGGCTCCCGGGGACGTCGCGTCCTTTCATCGCGGGCTCCCCGGCTACGCCCCGACGCCGCTCGTCGAACTGCCGTCGCTCGCCGCGGAGCTGGGGGTCGGACGCCTGTTCGTGAAGGACGAGTCGGCGCGCCTCGGGCTGCCCGCGTTCAAGATCCTCGGGGCCTCGTGGGGCGTGCACCGGGCGCTCCGCGACCACTACGGGCTGCCGCCCGGCGCCCCGCTCGGGCGGCCGCGCGACGTCGCCGGCCCGCCGGTGCGGCTCGTCACCGCGACGGACGGCAACCACGGCCGGGCGGTCGCCGCGATGGCCCGCCTGCTGGGGCTCGCCGCGGACGTCCTCGTTCCGCGGGGCGGCGTCCACCCCGCGGCGGTGGCCGCGATCAAGGAGGAGGGCGCCGGGGTGACGGAGGTGCCGGCGCCCTACGACGAGGCGGTCCGGGTCGCGGCGGACGTGGCGGCCTCCGACCCGTCGGCCGTGCTCGTCCAGGACACCGCGTGGCCAGGGTACGAACGCGTCCCGCAGTGGATCGTGGACGGCTACTCCACCCTCTTCACCGAGATGGACGACCAACTCGCCTCGGCCGGGGCCGCCCCAGCGGGCCTTGTCGCCGTCCCAGCCGGGGTGGGGTCCCTGCTCCAGGCTGCTGTGACCCATTACAGGTCTGGACGGTCCGCGCCCACTTTGCTGTGCGTGGAGCCTGAGGCGGCCCCCTGCGTGCTGACCAGCCTGCACCACGACCGTCCGGTCACCGTCGAGACCGGTACGACGACCATGGCGGGGCTCAACTGCGCTACGCCGTCCAGCCTCGCCTGGCCCTACCTCCGCGCAGGCGTGGACGCGGCGGTAGCGGTCACCGACGCCGACGCCGCCCAGGCCGCCCACGACCTCATCTCCCTTGGTGTGCCGGCAGGGCCATGTGGTGCCGCATCCTTGGCGGGCGCACGCGCCGCTCTCGCCTCCCAACACCGCTCGGCCCTCGCGCCTGAGCACGCGGACACGATCGTCCTGCTGAGCACGGAAGGGACCACGGCCAACCCCGCCTGACGCGTCTCGGGCCGTTTGCGGAGATGGGGGAGGCAAATTGGCCTACGCGCCGGTAACATACCCGTACTCTCATTCGCGCTACCCGCTCGTCCCGGCCAACCTCCCGCTCCCGCCACCTGCCTCGTCGGCGCGGGCCGCCGCCCGCCAACGAAAGGGGGGACGACCATGAAGCCCGATCTGGAGCGGTTCCTCACCGCCCGCCTCGACGAGATCACCGCCGAGGTCGTCCACGAGATCAGCATCCGCGTGCCCGCCTACACGCACGTGCGGGCCGGCGCCGTGGGGACGCTCGTCCGCGACGCCGTGTCCGCCTACCTCGGCGCCCGCGACAAGGCCGCCGTGCTCGACTCGTTCCGCGTCCTCGGGGCCGGCGAGGCCCGCGCCGGGCACGACATCCACCACTTCGAGACCGCGATGCGCACCGGCGCCCGCGTCATCATCCGCCGGACGGCCAACGCCGCCGCCCGCCTCTACCCGCCCACCGCCGAGTACATCACCGTCATGGAGACCGCCTTCAGCGCCGAGCACGAGATCGTCAAGGCCGCGGTCGACGGCGCCCGCGCGACGGCCGTCACCGTGCGGGGCGCCTGAACGGCGCCAGGGCGCGGCGCTCGCCGCGCCGCACCCTGGAGGGTCGGTCGTCCGGGCTAGCTCGCGTGGACCGCCCTCTCGTTCGGGACGCAGTGGGTCATCTGCAGGCCGTTGACGTCCCGCGGGCCGTTCTTGCCGAGGTTCGAGAGCCGCTTCCGGTCCTCGTCGGTGAGGTCCTGGCTCGCGAGCGGCTCCAGGTGCTTGACGTCGTCGGGGCCGATGCCGAGGCCCTCACCGACCCGCAGCCCGAGGTCGTCCTCGACCATCAGCAGATGCCACACCATGCGCTCCTTGACGGGACGCGCGCACTCGGAGATCGCGGCGACGAAGTTGTGGACGAGGTCGTCGCGCTCCCAGTCCTCCATCAGCAGGTAGCGCTGGCCCGCCTGCTTGTAGTCGTTGGTCCGCTCGATGCGCTTGCGGGTCAGCCGGCCACTGATCTCGGGGCCCTGCTCGTCGTGCGCCGGGAACTGCCCCTCCCGCAGCCCGCCCGTGATGGACGGCTCGTAGTTCACGTGCGGGTTGTCGCCCGACGAATCGACGAAGTAGGTCATCTGCCCGTCGCGCTGGTTCGTCTTGACCTGCGCGCCCTTGGCCTGGTTGACGGGCAGCTGCAGGTAGTTCGGCCCCACCCGGTAGCGCTGCGTGTCGCTGTAGGAGAACGTCCGCCCGACGAGCATCTTGTCGTCGGAGAAGTCGAGGCCGTCCACCAGGACACCCGTGCCGAACGAGATCTGCTCGTTCTCGGCGAAGTTGTCCTCCACGTTCCTGTCGAGGACGATCCGCCCCACCGGCAGTGAGGGGAACTCGTTCTCCGGCCACGTCTTGGTGTCGTCGAGCGGGTCGAAGTCCAGCTCGGGGTGCTCGTGGTCGTCCATCATCTGGACGAGCAGCTCCCACTCCGGGAAGTCGCCGCGCTCGATGGCCTCGTGCAGGTCCTTGCTGGCGTGCCCCAGATCGTTGGCCTGGACCGCCGCCGCGTCGGCCTCCGTCATGCTCCGCACGCCCAGCTTCGGCATCCAGTGGTACTTGACGAGCTTCGTCTCGCCCGCCTCGTTCACCCACTTGTAGGTGTTCACGCCGAAACCCTGCATGTGCCGGTAGTCGGACGGGATGCCGCGCGGGCTGAACAGGTTGACCAGCATGTGCATCGACTCGGGGGTCTGCGACATGAAGTCGAAGATGCGCGCGGGTTCCTGGCGGAACGTCACCGGGTCCGGCTTGAGGGCGTGGATGACGTCGGGGAACTTGATGGCGTCGCGGATGAAGAACACCGCGAGGTTGTTCCCGACGAGGTCCCAGTTGCCGTCCTCGGTGTAGAACTTGATGGCGAAACCGCGCGGGTCCCGCGCCGTCTCGGCCGAATCGCGCCCGCCGATGACCGTGGAGAACCGCAGCGCGATCGGCGTCCGCTTGCCCTGCTCCTGGAACAGCTTCGCCCGGGTGTAGTTCGCGATCGGCTCGTCACCCCACTTCCCGTACGCCTCGAAGAAGCCGTACGACGTCTTGCCGCGGGCATGCACGACGCGCTCCGGGATGCGCTCCCGGTCGAAGTGGCTGATCTTCTCCAGGAACTGGTAGTTCTCCAGCGTCGCCGGGCCGCGGGACCCCACGGTGCGCTGGTTCTGGTTGTCGTAGACCGGGTGGCCCTGCCGATTGGTCAGCACCGGACGCTCGTCCCCCGGTTGCGATCCCTTGCTCGAAACGTCGGTCACGACAAGCTCTCCTCTCGCTGTTTCAGGGGGTCGCTCCGCTCTCGGCGGGATCGACGGCTGCGCACCGCCGGACACACCGGACGAAAAGACTCGGTGACGCCCTACCCGAGAGAAGCGCAAGTAACATCCGCGTCCAGGTAAACCGTCCTGCAGCCCGCCCACCCGTGGACCGCCCCTGACCAGCGGGAAGGCGGCCTTCGCTCGGCGCCGGTCAGCCGAGGCGGCGGAACACCGGGGACGGCGGCGGGAGCCGGTCGCCGGCGCACTGGCGTGCGACGCGGTCGGCGGCGTCGGGCAGGAAGGGCGCCAGGTTCCCGGCGACGGCCCGGCAGGCGTCCACCAGCTCGGCGAGGACGGCGTCCAGCCGCGGATCTTCGGCCTTCGCCAGTTCCCAGGGCCGCACCCGGTTGATGTGGCGATTGGCCTGGTCGACGATGTCCCAGACCGCGGTGGTGGCGCGGCGGAAGTCGTAGTCGTCCAGCGCCGCGCTGGCGAGCGCCGGTGCTTCCCGGCACACCTCGTCCAGCTCACCGGGGCCTTCGCGGGCGGGAACGACGCCGTCCCGGTACCGGTGGACCATCGACACGACCCGGTTGACCAGGTTCCCGAGCCCGTTGGCCAGTTCGTCGTCGGCGCGGGCGACGAGCCGCTCGGCGGTGAAGTCGGCGTCCCCGGCCTTCGGGACCTCCCGGAGCAGCCACCACCGGACGGCGTCCACGCCGTACTCCCGCACGAGGGCGACGGGGTCGACGGTGCCGCCGCCGGACTTGCTGATCTTCCGCCCGCCGGCGGTGAGGTAGCCGTGCACCAGGATCTCGTCCGGCAGCGGCAGCCCGGCGGACAGCAGCATCGCCGGCCAGTAGACCGCGTGGAACCGCAGCACGCCCTTCCCGGCGAGATGGACGCGGCGGACGTCCCCCGCCCACCATCGCCGATAGTCGGCACCGTCCTGCCCGTAGCCGAGTGCGGTGATGTAGTTTCCCAGCGCGTCCCACCACACGTAGATGACCTGTCCGGGGTCGTCCGGCACCGGGATTCCCCAGCCGCGGGCACGCTCCGTCGACCGGGAAACGGAGAAGTCGGCGAGCCCGCCTGCGATGAACGAGAGCACCTCGTTGCGCCGCTCGGGTGGTTCAATGCGCAGTTCGCCGCGGCCGATGAGGTCGTGCAACTTCTCCGCGTACCGGGACAGGCGGAAGAACCAGTTCTCCTCCGAGACCCGCTGCGGGACGGTGCCGTGTTCGGGGCATCGCCCTTCGATGAGCTCGTCCTCGCCGTAGAACTGCTCGCAGCCGACGCAGTAGAGCCCTTCGTAGTGCCGGCGGTACAGGTCGCCGGAGTCGGCGCAGGCACGCCACAGCCGTTCCACTCCTGTGCGGTGGCGGGGGTCGCGGCTGGTGCGGATGACGTCGTCCACCGACAGGGACAACGGACCGGCCAGCCCGACGAACTCCTCGGCGAGCCGGTCGACGAACTCCTGGACGTGCTCGCCGGCGGCTTCGGCGGCCAGGACGTTCTTCAGCGAGTTGTCGTCCGTCCCCGCCTGGAATCGGACGGCCTCGGTGCGGCGTCCATGCCGGGCGAGCACATCCGCCTGGACGAGTTCCAGCGCGAACCCCAGATGCGGGCGCGCATTGACGTACGGAATCGTCGTGGTGATGTAAGTACTCAAGGGAGCCTCCAGGGAATCGGGGCCCCACAACGAGAAAAGGCCCCGCGAACAGGGCCTCGAAGAACGTCCAGCGTCAGCGACCCCGCGAGCGGGGCATCATCGCCTGACCGGTGAACGTCCTCATGGACCCGAGTCTAGCCGCCGCGCCCCGCCGCACACCCGGCCGGATCTTGCCAGTATTTGTTGGCAAGATGGCGTGACTTCCGTGGCCTGCACGTTCAGACTCGGGCGCATGAAGAAACTGAGGATGGCCGTGGGTGCCGTGGCACTGTTCGGCGCGCTGACCCTGACCGCAGTCCCGGCGCAGGCGTCACCGGAGCCCGAGCGTGTGATTCCGGAGAGCGTCATCCAGCAACTCCCTGCCCCGCTCCAGGCCGAGGTGAGGGAGAACCCGGGCGACATTGGGTGGGACGACAACGGCCCCTACATCGTCTGGGGCAACATGCCCTGCCGCATCCACCTCTTCCTCCCGTGGGAGTGGGCGTGGGCCTGGGGCACGGGCCCCTGCTGGTTCTAACCCGCTCGGACGGTCAGGTCGTCCACAAAACGGGCCACCGGGCCGAAGGCCACGAGCCCGCTCCCGGCACCGGCGAGTTCCCCGGCGGCCGGCGCGAGAGCGTCCCGGGCACGCGCCATCGTCCCGCGGTCGTCCAGGGCCATCGCCGCCTGGGCGAGGAGACACCACAGGGCCTCGAACAGCAGGTCGCGGGGCGGGTCCGGTGCCTTGCGCAGCGCCGCGGCGGCCTCGGGCGGACGCCGCTTCGCCAGCAGGACCAGGGGGCGGGCCCAAGGCTCGTAAGGCCCCCAGTCGGTGTGCGGCTCCGTCTGCGCGGGCCGCCCCGCCCTCAAGCGCAGGGAAAGGTGCGCCAGCGCGGGCAGCCCGGCCGCAAGCCCCGGCATGCCCGAACCGTCCAGCCGCGCGATGGCGTCCCGGTAGGCGGCCTCGACCTCCTCCGGCGCCCGGTCGTCGGACGCGGCGAGCCGCAGCGCGCGGTACCAGCTGGTGAACACGCCGACCAGGGGCCGCTCGTGGCGCTCGGCCAGACGATCCGCCGCTGCCGCGTGCTCGCCGGCCGCTGCGAAGTCGGCGAGCGCGCTCCGGGCCTGCATCCGGACGAGGTGGCCCAGCACGAGGTAGTTGTGCAGGTCATGCCGGACGGAGAGGTCGACCAGCTCGGCCCCGATCTCGTCGCGAAGCGGCGCCAGCCCCGCCCGGTGGAACGCCTGCATGAACACGCCGTTCAGCGTGAACGCCAGCAGCGCGGGATCGTCCAGGCCGCGGGCGATCCGCTCCGCCTCCGCGGCCGCCGCACGGGCGCGGCCGGTCCGGGTCCCGCGCGACTCCAGCGCGATCGTGGCCAGCAGGCGTGCCCGCGCCGCCCCCGACCCGCCGCCCGGAAGCCCGGCGAGGGCGCGTTCGGCCGCCGCCACGACCTCGGCGGCCTGCCGCGGATCGTCCGACCGCGTCCAGATCGCCGGGACGTCGTACGCGCCGATCAGCCGCGCGGTCAGTTCCGCGTCGCCGAGCCGCTCCGCCGCCGCGATGGCCGCCATCCGCTGCCCGCGCGCCGCCTCCAGCCCGCCGCCACCGGTCACCGCGAGATTGCGCAGGATGCCGACCGTCGACTCCAGCCGCGCCCGCGAACCCGAGGCCACGGTGCGGTCATAGGCGGCGGCCGCCTCCGCCCACACCTGCGACGCCGCGTCCGGGTCTTCCTGGCGAAGGATGTTCTCCTCCAGGCGACGCAATGCCGGGCTTGGGTCGATGCCCAGTTGCTCTACCAGCAATGCCCGTGCTCGTTGGAGGACTGCCAGTGCGTCGCCTTGGCGGTCCGTGCGGTACAGCGCGAGAGCCAGGAGGCGCCACGCGTCCTCACGCCAGGGATGCTCGGCGACGTGCGCGTCCAGATCCGGTACGGCGTCGGCTGCGAGCCCCAGCTCAAGCTTCGCCTCGGCCCGGCGTTCGACGGCGCGCAAGCGGAGTTCGGTCAGACGTGACCGTTCCGCACGGGCCCAATCCTCGTCGGCGAACTCGGCATAGGCCGGACCGCGCCACCATCCCAGCGCCTCGTCCAGCCCCTTGAGCGTCTCCTTCGGCGGGCGCGCCGCGGCACCCACGACCTGCTCGAAGCGCCAGGCGTCGACCGCGTCCGCGCGCAGCGCGTATCCCGGGCCTTCGGTGACCAGGAGCCGGGACGGCGCCCGCGGTGGACGTTCGGGCTCCAGCGCCCGGCGCAACGCGGCCACGAACGTCCTGACGGCGCCCACCGCGTCCGCCGGCGGAACCGGCCACAGATCGTCAACGAGCCGCGTCACCGGGACGACACGGCGGCGGGCGATGATGAGCCGGGCCAGCACGGCCCGATGCTTGGGCCCCTTGAGAAGAAGCTCGTCGCCGGAGCCGTCCCAGGCCGTCACCGGCCCCAACACTCCGAAAACGACGTCCACGCAAGCCACGCTATAGCGCGCTCATCGGATGCTCATCCACGTCCACCAGCCTTGGGACCATGCTCAACGGATTCGACTACAAGCGCGTCCCTGTCGCCGAGGATGTCTCCCTCAACGTGGCGGTCGCAGGCACCGGCGCACCAATCGTTCTCCTGCACGGCTTCCCGCAAACCCACCTGATATGGCGTCACGTGGCGGCCGACCTTGCGTCCGACCACACCGTCATCTGCCCCGACCTACGCGGATACGGAGACAGCGACAAGCCCGCCGACGACTACTCCAAGCGCACCATGGCCGCGGACATCGTCTCCCTGGCCCGAGCCCTAGGCCACGACCAATTCGCCCTTGCCGGACATGACCGCGGAGCCCTCGTCGCCTTCCGCGCCGGACTCGACCACCCCGACACGGTGACCCACCTCGCCTGCCTCGACATCCTCCCGACGCTGGACATGTGGGACGCGATGCACGGCGTGACCGCAGCAGTCGGCTTCCACCTCTACCTGATGGCCCAGCCGCCAGGGCTGCCCGAACAGCTGATCGCCGGCGCCCCCGACGCCTTCTTCGGCCACTTCCTCGACCTGTGGACGAACGACCCGGCCGCGATCCCGCTCGATGCCCGGGCCGCCTACCTCGACGCCTGCCGCAACGCGATCCCGTCGATCGTCGCCGACTACCGCGCGTCCGCGGGCATCGACATCGAACACGACCGGGCCGACCGAGACGCAGGCAACCGGCTGCAGATGCCCGTGACCGTCCTTCAGCAGGACTGGGGAGCCGCCCTGGGCTACGACGCCGCCGCCCTATGGCGCGCCTGGGCCGCCGACCTGGACCACGCCACCGTCCCCTACGGCCACTTCATGCCCGAAGAGGCCCCGACTGAAGTGACCAAGGTCCTCAGGACGCTGCTGACTCGCGGCGTTCAGCGCGAATCATGACCGGCTCGGACGCCGTTCCCCTGATCACCACGGCGGCCCCCAGCGCGCGGGCCTCCTCGTCCGGCGCCTCGACCTGCCCCACAACACCGACCTGGGCCCCGTCCTCGACGACCCCCTCATACAGCCGGATGCGGCACGTCGCCGGGGAGCCGTTGTGGTAGCCGCCGGAACGCAACAGCACATCGACCCAGGGGACCTTGTCGAGCGTCGTCACCGGCGCCTCGTAGTCCTGCGGCACCGAGACACGTCCACCCGTCCCTCTGACCAGCGCGATCCCGCTGCCGTCGTCCACCAGGAAGTCGACCGCCTGCCCGAAGCGATGCGTCCCGTCCGACCCGTCCGAACTGGGGACGATCGCCAGTCGCCGCGCCACATAAGTACGCCCGCTGGCCTCACTCACGGGGACGGACCCAACCGCGACGGCCCGCCCGGCAAGCCGGCACACGCCCGATTCCGCCGTCGCCACCGTCGACAGGGGCGTCCTCGCGAACACACGGTTCACCGAGAAGCCCAGCCGCCGGTACACCAGCACGAGCGCACCGGCTGAAACGGCGATCAGCAGTAGGACAAGGACGACGTCCATGAGATCTCCCAGGGGGCGCGCGGCCCGCACGCCGCATCCTGCCGGGAAATCCCATCCACCACCAGGGTCCGAATACCGGTGATATCAACCCTCTACCAGGGCGGGCCACCCTGAGTCGCCGCCCATACCCACACGTAGATGACGAACGGCCGGACATTTCGCCCCGCAACCCCACGGCCCGGCAAACAGTCGCCTACTGGCCGAAGTAGATCTCGAACCCCCGCGCGATCGAGTCGGCCATGCGCTGCCGGAACGAGGCACTGGCCATCTTGGCCGCGTCCGCGGGGTTGTTCATGTTGCCGGTCTCGATGAACGCGGTCGGCACCTTGGCCAGGTTGAGCCCACCGAGATCATCGCGCCGATCGAGACCGTTCTCCCCGATGTAGGTCGAGTAGGGCATCCCGGTGCCGGACCGATACGCATCGCGGATCGCCCGCCCCAGCCGTACGGAATCGTCCACGATCCCCGCGTTCTCACCCACGGCCACCGGCACGATGACGTGGAACCCGCGCCCGGAGGCCGGCCCACCGTCCCCATGAAGCGACACCGCCGCATCGGCCCCGACGCGTCCTCCGGTAGCCGCCCGCTCCGTGATGCACGGCCCGACCCCGTCGTCGCTCTCCCGCGTGAACCTGACCTCGGCCCCCTCGTCCCGCAGCACCTTCGCCAGCCGATTGGCCAGATCCCAGGTGAAGGCGTGCTCGCGGTACCCGTCCGCCGTCGTGGTCCCGGTCGTATCACAAGCCTTACGCCCGTTCCCTACGGAGACCTGCTTGTTGATCCGCTCCGGATGGTCGGCATTCCGCCCGTTGTGCCCCGGATCAACCACGATCAATTTCCCCTGAACCCCCGCGGCGGTCTGTTCGCCCGTGGGAGTCGGCCGCGCCTGCACCTTCCACGCCAACTCATAGGACGGGCTCTGCTGCCTGGCGCTGAGCTGTTCGCGATGGATGGGACGCAGGAGCAGAGAGCCGACAGTCGCCACGGGCCCGCCCTCGGCATC